>CAXDNE010000262.1:0-10387 GCA_963990595.1 uncultured Methylobacterium sp. | reverse complement strand
TACACTATCCTCTTCGTCGGCAGCGTCAGATGTGTATAAGAGACAGTTCCCTGGCCGTGCACCACCCCCGAGACCCGTGACGGGTTCTGGCGTGTCATGGCCGTGACCCTTCGCGCCCTTGAGATCAGATTGGCGGCCCTCTCCGATGGAGGCACAATCCGGCGCGGGGAGCAGTGCCGCGCAACATACGGTGCCGTGGATGCCTACATCGTCTCGTTGCGTCCGCGCCATAGGGTGCCCGCCACGGGGCATTCTTTCCGGCGCCGCGGCTTGGTCGGGCTGAGGGTCCTGCCGCTCGCCCTTCCGGAATTCCGCATGCGAGTGCGCTTCGTTGAGGACCCCGTCGACCGGCCAGATCCGGTCGACGGGCTCCTCATGGGTGCCGCGCTCTTCACGGACTTCGAATTCGATATCGAGGACACCGTAGGCGGCTTCCTCATCCGCGGCGCGACCTCGCCGGACCACCTCGGTGGGATCGAGCGGGCGGTCCGAAGGGCGGACGGGGACGGATGCCTATCTCTCATGCTTCCGGAGCTGACTGTCGACTCCGGTACCCTCCAATCGATCCAGGACCGTTTGGCCAACGGCGCGTGGGAGGTCGAGCAACTCTGCATTCTTGTGGCGGGCTCGCGTCACGTGGACCTGGGAGCGGGCTGCGTGAACGTCACGACCGTGCTCGACCGGTACGGCGCAGAGGTCGCGGCCCATGCCAAACTGTTCCGCTATAATGAAGGCGAAGGGCCGCACGAGGACATCGTGCTCGGCGACACGCTCGAGGTGCTGGTGACCCCAGACGCGGTACTGGCGTTCGGCATCTGCCTCGATTTCTGCAACACGGCCGAGCCGTCGCCATACCCGTGGCTGGACGTCGACTACGTCCTCGTTCCGTCTTGCGGCGGGCTCTCGACCATGCGCGGCCATGTGGACCGGTCCAGCGAGTTGCTGCGGACTATGAGGACGCGAAGCCTCGTCGTGCAGCAACACTACGGTCCACACCCCACCGAGTCTCCGCCTTTGGGATACGTGCTCGCTCGCGCGGGCGGTAACGCCCCGTCGGCGGAGGAGTTGGCCACGAGCGACACTTGGATGCTGGTCCGCTTGTAGCCGAGACGGCATTGACACCCGATATGTCTCGGTGAAGGGTCGTAAATGGTTTCGGTCCATCATGCCCATCGGGTGGGACCGGGCATCCGGAGCGGACTGGATGAGTGACTTGGAGGCGGTCGCGACGGCGGCCGTTCCGCCGGGCGAGGCGCTACTCAAGCTACGTGCGCTACTCGCCGAAGCACGTGGCCCCGCCGTCGCGGACGCCGCCGAGACGGCCTACGAAACGTTGCGAAGCGTCGTGTGGCAACACGTATCGTCCAGGTCAGGAGGTGACGAGCCTCGCGCCTGGGCGGACGTCGTCCTGCGAATCCGCCAGTCCCTGAGGCATGCGGAGTCGCCCGTCGCCGAACGCCTGACCGTCCTCTACGACATGCTCGACCAGACGGTCCGCTATCGCGACCTCGCCGACGTACGCGGCGCCGCGACGGGCCACAACGTCGAGGCCATACTAGCGCACTTGAAGACCCACGGCGGAACGTCGTCTCGGGCGGCCATTGCTGAGGCGACCGGCATCCGCAACTCGAATCTTTCTCGCATCCTATCCAACATGTGCGCGGAAGGCTTGGTGGACCGCGCCACGCGCGGGCGGGAGGTCGACGTTTCCCTCGCTGCGGAAGGACGCCGGCGGGTGGGCAGCATCGACGAGGTCCGCCCGAGGATGCCCGCCGAGGGTCTGGTTTCCGGGGCCGCCGCGCGGGCCACAGTCGGCGAGCTTTGGGCGGACACGGGCTGCGCGCTGGCGGTCGCCAACCGGGAGGGGGTCCTCGTTTCCTGCGACGACTCGTTCGCCGGTCTCTTCGGCGCCGCGCGAGGGGCGCTAGAAGGCCTTACGCACGACCAGGTCCGCCTCCGCTTCGAGGACGTATCAGAGGAACTGGGTCACGATGCTCTGGAGAGCAGGACGCCGGACGGCCGCACCCTCCAGATGACGTACCGCGCCTCGACTAACGGTGCCCTGTGGGTGGGCGTCGACGTGACTCCCTATAGGGAGACGATCTCCGCGTTGCGTGCCCGCTGCCAGGAGCTCGTCCGTGAAGGCCGTCGCCGAGAGTATCACGCCCGCCACTCGTCTCGGGAAACTGCGAGCGGGCGCTGGGCGCTCGAAGTCCTGATGCAGCACGGCCCGAAGCTGATCAGCAACATCAACGAAGTTAATAGCTGCGCCGAACTCATGCGTGAGCAGGCTTTCGGACCAATTTTTCACGACGCCTACGTGAGTTACGCTACTGAGATCGCCGCACAGAGCCGACATATTCGTGACTTCATAAGGGACATCGTGCGGGTCGCGAGCATCCGCGACGAGGGTCCCGACGTACGGGGACGGGTTTTCGCGCACCGATTGATGGAGGACGCCCTGTCTCGGGAGGTCGGTAGTTTGCTCGCTTCCGACGTGAAGGTCTTGCTGGCGCCTGAGAGCCCCCCCCCGGTCATAGCGAACGTCCGCGCCGTGAACGCCATAGTCGCGCAGATGGTGCATGGGCTTCCCGCAGTCGCGCATCCTGGGGCCATGGTGGTCCTCGGTTCTCAGATCGTCGGCGGAAACCTTATCTTCCGGGGTATCGCCGCGCGCGGTTTCCGTACGCTCAAGGGAGGTGCCAGCTTCGCCACGGTGTGCCGCGGCATCGCCGACGCTTACGGGGGGGAATTTCACATAGCCCCCAGTCCCGGCGACGGCTGGGTGACGACCCTCGCCTTGCCCATCGCGGAGGCCGCCGGAGACGGCATGGGTTAGACACCCGCGGAGCCCCCCCGAGTCGTGGAGTTCCCGGCAAACTCCGATGACGGGAGAATCCGACAGGGGCGCGATCATCGTGCCAGGTTCAGCTTACCAAGCCGCGCAGGTTATCGGTCATGAGGTTGGATACAGCCGAGGCCGGCATGTCTTACTGGTCGGATAGAACCGGAAAGAGGCGCTCGCCGTCCCAGGGCGCCAACGGTTTGCACTGCGCCTGACCGAACGGAAAGTCCGTTTCCGGCAAGACCCTGTCGTGCGGCATGCTCACCGCTAGGAGACGCTCCTTCTCGGAACCCAACATGGCGGGACCACGCTGAACCGGCATCCGAGTGTCTTTGGGCGACGAAGGCATTCCGAATCCATCGAGATTGAATCGACGGTACACCAGTTCGTGCGTCGACGCGGATCGACCTACGGCTCGCTTCTTGGGGCTCGGTTGCGGGCGCCGCACCGAGGCTTCGAGGTTGATACAAACAAGCCTGAGGCATATCTTTAGAACCTTAAGGATTTGCGCTGGGAGATCACCATGAGCACGCGCACGGTCGGGGCTCACCTCGACGCCGAGACCTCGGACAGGTTCAGGAACCTGACTGCGACCGAGAACCGTACCCCGTCGCAGGTCCTGAACGTTGCTCTCAAGCTCCTGCTGGACCTCAACCCGGGGGCGAGGCGCACGATCTTTGCCATCGATGGCTTGGCGGACGAGGAGGAAAGATCTTTCGCAGCACGCCATATCGGACGCGCCGCCCTGAAGGCCTACGAGGCCATCATCGATGCTCGCCGGGCCGAACTGGGGCCTGCGACCGGGACGAACGAGGCGCTCGACACCGAGGATGCCATAGAGGCTGAGGCTGTCAGGCTTTGCCGGCCATAACCGAGGGGCGGGTCATCCGCCTCAGCATCGACCTCAACGTCCTGTTCGCCGATCAGAAGGCGCGGGACAAGGGCGTCCGCGGGACGGCGGCGCGGATGTTGATGGACGCCATACGGGACGGAACGTGTCCCGCCGGGCCGGTACAACTTGTAACCTCGGTACCCGTCATCGAGAACTGGGCCGATTCGATGCGCCGCCACCTCGGATACAGCCGTGATTTCGCGCAGGAGAAGGCCGACCTTCTCTACGAATACGCGAACCAAGGACCCATGCCGGAAGGTCCGCGCATCGTCGTCGGAATGGGACACGTGCCATTCGGGACGGAGGAGCAGGTTCGGAACTCGATCCGTACGAGGGCTTCGCCCAAGAACGCGGACAAGCTCTTCGACGAGATTGCTGACGACAGGAACGTCCTGCTCACGGCGCTCGCCGGGGAAGCCGACATTCTTGCTACCGCCGACACGGACCTGTTCACCAAGGGCGATGCCGTCGCGCTCGAACGGTCGGACGTCGTGCTCTACCCTTTCGGGGAACGAACGCTCGTGGTTGGCACCCCGAACTTCGTGGCCTATTGGCTCCGCCAAGGCATCATACCCGATTACGCCTTCGTGCAATCGAGACCCGACGATTTTCTGCCCAAACAGGAAGCGACACCGGTGCCGGGGTGATGAGGACTGGTCTTCGAACGGCATGACCGATTTCCACAGGCCTCGGCCTTCAGGCCGAGGTCGTTTCCGCGCTAGAACGGAAACGGAACGCCGATGCAGCTCAAACTTCGCCTGAGGGACAAGCATGCTCCCGACCTGCGCAGGCAGGCGCGGGCGGTGAACGTCGTGTTCGATTTCTGCAACGAGACGCAGAAGAAGGCCGCGCAGGCCCTGCGCAAGTGGCTCTCGGCCTACGACTTGATGAAACTCACGGCCGGTGCGGGCAAGGAATTCGACCTCCACGCCCACACGATCCAGCGGGTGTGCCGCGCCTACGACGACGAGCGAAGGGCGCCGACACACCGAAGAAGGCCAGCCCTATCCGCTGATGGCGGTCGATGGGCTTAAACTGCATAGCCCAAAGCAAAATTTGGCCTTTTCAGCAGCGTAGGCCTCGAAAATCGCATCGGTCCATAATTTCATCCCTTTAGATTTTAAAACGACCTTCTGCCCGCGACTGTAATGGATCATAGTAGTCGTCTGAGTGCGCTCTTCTTCGTTTTCCTTCTTATTCTTCGACCTGCCTTCACGATGGGCCAGGATTGCAGACCCTATTCCGCCGAGTTCCTTATCGTCGAGGAAGCTTTGCAGTGAACGTCGGACATCGTGCGGTGTCCAATATTCTATACCCAGTTCCTTCAACAGGCTTCGGCCGGCCTGGCGGGTGGAATCCGGCGTTCGTGGCTTCGCTCGCCCTCTTCCGGGCCCTTCCCCCTTCGGATGCCGCGTCGTTTTGTATCTGATACCGTCGAGCCTTCTGAGAAGCGCCTCCAAACCTGCATTGCTGACACAGGTGCTACCGGTAGCGCTCGGGAACAGCCATCCCGCCCTGCCGCCCCCCGCCTCGACCCGAAAGCGGCTGAGAATATCGTGCGCCTGCGGCGGGATAGGTAGCGAATGCGGTAGGGCTTCGCCACGCGCCGGCTTCATCTCCTTCGCGGTCCAGTTCAAGACCTTCCAGCCCTCTGGTAGACCGTCATGCGAATAGATGTGCTTGGTCGTGGTTTTCAGCAGAGGCCCGATGCGCTGTCCGGTAAGAATGACGGCCCAGAGGGCGCCGATGGTGCCGGCACCGATGGAACGCCCACTTTTACCGGGATTTGCATGAAGATGTTCAGCAAGCAGCAGGGTGCGGACCAATTCCGTAATTTCTGGAGTCCTCAGCCGCTGCTTCTGCTCATATTTGATGTTCAAGCGCAACCACCAAGGCGGCGTATACTCGTCAAATCCGACCTCTGCCGGATGCTCCGAGTAGGCCCAATTCAGCATCGCTTTGGTCTGATTCATCGCACGAGTGGCTTGAGACTTGGGAAGCTGCCTCGACAAGTTTCTCTTTACAGAATTCAACTCCTTGAGACCGACCTTTGAAACTGGCAGCCTCTCGATCGAGCCGAAGGCTTGATGCTCGAGAATTTTCCTGAATTGGGGGCCCCAAGCCCTGCCAAGATCGGGCATTTTTTCTTCGAGAAATTTTTGGCGCAAGAATGACCAAGTCCACTGCTCGTCATCTATCGGGACTTCGGGACCGATCAATCTGTTGTTTTCATCAAGCCAAAGCTTCTCATTTAGAGCCATGGCAGCTTCACCATCTGTGTCGATCAGAACTTTTCGAACCCGATCGATATACTCGCGAGGATCCCCGCCAGCCTCCGCCATGGCCAGAGCGTGCCCGACGAGCCAGCGTGCATAGAAGATCGAAAAGTCCGTCGTGCGACCGACCGTGTAGGTATTCGTCCTGCGCCGAAGGAGCCAGACCGCGGATTTAGCTTGCAGCCGAAGGACCAGACCAGTTTGCTTGACGTCTCGCCACTCCACGATCTTGCCAGCCGTCGCTCCGGACTGAACGTAGCGGTTCGCTTGAGCCACGATGTCGTTCGTCAAGACGAGTTTCGCATTAGCGAGCGCGACCTGGACCTTTGGTCCTTCGTTCCCAGCCGAGGGCAGCCGGATCTTCACGGGTGAAGGGAATGTGAACGGTTGTGCCACGGCACCCTCCGTACAACAGCAATACAACGCCGACCCTATCGAGCGATGCTCGAAACTTACGATGGAACCGACGCTTAAAGCAATGACTTACTTGCGCTTTTTGCTTGGCGGCTGCAATCCATGGTTCAATGTTGGTGAATACGACTCAGGTTCCCAAGCTGAATGTCGTCGGTTCGATCCCGATCGCCCGCTCCATAAATTTCCATTGTGATCTCAGCAGGTTATGCGGTTCTTTCGTTGGCCGTCCGCGGGATTTTGAACCGGCCCGTACAACGCCCGTACAACGAACCGTACCTTTCGATGCGACATTTCGACGGGCTCGGCCGCGTCGTTTCGGCGGCGGCGTGTTACATCCCGCGAAGGAATGAACGACGCACCATGAGCTTGTACGAACCGGCGGGCTCAAAGGAACTGCGTGACGACCGCAGCCGACCGGCCGACCAGCGATGGTGCGACAGCAGCCCCCTCCCCTTCGTCGCAGGCCCGTTCCTTCCGGCGCACACGTTCTTGCCGTCTTCGTACCTTCGGCAGGCCCACAGGAGGGTGGGCAGCGCAATCCCGATGCGGGGTTGGAGAAGCCGACACGCCAAGTTCCGCACGCTGAACACCCGGGCGGCAGGCGTCGATCGTGAACGACGGTCTGAATGGCCGTCGAGATGGCTTCGCCCTGGTCGGACCCAACTAACGCGACCTCGGGTATCCCTCGTTACGGAAGAACCGCCGCGTTCCAGGAATTGATCGTCCTCGAGGACCGCTGCCGGCAGCAGGAGGGCTCCTTGGATCGTCTACCGCCCATCCGACAGCTGCAGGATTCCTGTCTCGCCGCTCTGACGCAAATTCGCGACGAGGTGCAGGAGCTCTTCTCAGGCAGGGAGCTCGACAGGTCTGCGGCTACGGCGACGCTGAAGAGCCTTTTCTGGTATCTGGGCTCACGCGGCCAGGCGGTTTCATTCTTGATATGCAATGATTTCGGGTGGGACGCAGAGATAATCCTCAGGTCCTACTACGAGACCGCCGCGAAGATCATGTTCATTTGTACCGCCGCCGAGGCCGACAAGAACCGGCTCGTCGAGGAGTTCTGGAACCGTTCGACGAGCGACGGACGAACCGCCCGCAAAGCCGCCGAAGCCGAGAAGGCGTTGCCGAACGACCACTTCTCGAAAGTGGTGTTTCAAGCGTTGCAGGACGGCGATCTGTTCGATCTGTCGGTTTGCGGGTCCAAGGCCCAGCGCAAACGCCTCGAACAAAAATGGTCTTTCTCCGAAATCATGGAGGAACTGGAACGTCGCGCGAGCGCGGGAGTACCGCTTCGAGGAATCAGAAGCTTTCTGCATATCTACGGCTTGGCCAGTCACCTGATCCATGCCGATGCGGCGGCCATGGATCTGATGCGCGATCGTGCGACGAGACCCGGGGAAGAGCGCGCGATCGTCGCGGACGCTCATGCTGCGCGGATCATGAGCGACCAGGTACATGTGGCGTGGCTCTGCGCCGAAAGCCTTCGTACCCACTTCTCAGCCAAATTCTCCGACCCGGAACGGCTGTTTTCTGTCGTGAGGTCGATGCAAGCTTTGTCCCGACCGTTCGAGTCGGCGTTCGAGGAGAGCCGGCGCGCTTTCTATGCCCGGTACGACGACGGAGGTTGAAAAGGGGTGGCATGACGCTGTTCAACCGACCCATTTCGGTTCGGTGAACATGTCTTCGGCCGCTTCCGACTTCCGCCGTCGACGCGCCGCCTCGCGGCACGTGCACCTCCTGTCCCGAGAGCCGCGATACGACCGTCCCTGACCGTCCGGAGGTCGGCTGCGAAGAGGCCGCGAGCCGCGTGTCATACCTTCGTCGCCATGACACCAGCGCCCGCATGCGGCGGTAAGCGGGGAGGTGGCGCAGCCTTCGGCCTTCTAATTTCCCGGAGGATCCTCCAGCGTCGAGCGAATCGCAGGCCTTTCGCCGAGCCGGTCAGGGGATAGCGGGGCATGTCGGGCTGCGCCGCCCGGTGAACGTTTTGGTTGTGGACGGCTCCGCCTCGGTTGCATCGGGGCCGCCAAGCAACCGCGGCGGTGGCCTATGGTCGAGCATGAATTTCCGAACAGGAGCAAGGCGTGAACCCCGCCTCGCATTGAATGCGGTTCGCGTCGTCATCCCGGCCGGCTCGATCCCGGCGGCGGTCGTGCCCTATGACCGGGACGCCCTGTACGGGTACCTCGACAGGGAACCCCAGGACGTCCACGCACTTCGCATGGGTAGCGAGTTGGCGGTGGTGCCGCTCGTTCCCGGCGCCGACCTCCCTGCGGCCAGACAGTCGCTGAAGGCGGCCGATCATCCCAACCTCATCGCCGGGCTGGCCCGGGAAGCCGTCCTGCGGGAAGTTATGACCCGTGCCGACAAGGGCTACCGCATCACTCAGCGGCGCCCGCTCGTCGTGGAGGCCGGTGGGCCGGGGACTGAGAACGTCCTCAATCCGGAACTCGGACTGCCAGGGTGGCTGAAGAAGCGACTGGTTCTGGAGTTCGACGTCCGGACGCTCATCTCCCGCGGCACCGTTCAGGTCGTGCTGACTTGCTCGCACCGCCTCAGGACCTTCATCGACGTCCCTGTCTCGGAACTTCGCGGGATCGGGGTGCCCTTGGTCGGAAAGTCCGTTTCGACGATGCGCGAGACGTCCGACCCCAAGCTCGCCGGCCGCCTCGGCTACGCCGGTCGCATCCTGGCCGTCGAGGACGACGGCACCCTGACGCTGGAGGACCATGGCGACGGTTCGGCAATCGTCCCCGACAGCGAACTCTACCTCGAACCGTCGCGCCCGAATTTCACAGCCGTGGTCACGGCGTTGACTCAGGGGCGGGCATCGGACGTCCTGAAGGCGGTGGCCGATGCCGAGGCCAAGTGGCACGGCGGTGTCGTCTCGCGCGACACGGTCGGGAAGACCATCGCCTGGCTGAAACGCTGCGAGGGCCTCACCCTAGCCGATGGCGTGCCGATGGAGTTCGGCCCGCTGCTCGACCAGTCGGTCAAGGGCGCAGGCTTCCCGAACGTAGACGCCTTCCTCAAGCCCAAGCTGTCGTTCAGCCCGGGCGGCGTCCGCGAGAACCGTTGGGCGCAGAGGGAGCTTGACGATACGGGTCCCTACGACCGGGAGAGCTTCCCGAACAAGAAGCTGAAAATCGCCGTGGTGTTCGAGCCCGGGTACCGCAGGAACATCGAGAGTATCGTCGAGGGCTTTCTGTACGGCCTCCCGAACGTGCGTACCCAGGGCACCAACCCGCTCGCCCCGCATCCCACGGGTCTGGTCGGGCGCTTCCGGCTCGACGAGCCGCAGGTCGGCTTTTTCCCCGCCGCCGGCGACCGTGGCGAGGATTATGCGGATGCGGCTCGGGCGGCGAACGTCGACGCGGCCGACCGGGATGAGCAATGGGACCTGGCGCTCCTGCAGGTCTCTCGCGAGTGGAAGGAGCGGCCTTACGACGACAGCCCCTATTGGATGGGAAAGGCCGCGTTCCTCAAGCAGGGAACCGTCGTCCAGGCGCTCTCGACCGAGACCTTGGCGATGGACGACATGCCCTATGCCATGGCCCTTGCCAACGTGGCGCTCGGCGTCTACGCGAAGCTCGGCGGGCGGCCCTGGCTCCTGCCGGCCGCGCGAGGGGACGCCCACGAGTTCGTCTTCGGCCTCGGTTCCCACGTGGAGAAGCAAGGGCGGCGCGGTGCGGGCCAAAGGGTCGTTGGCATCGCCACGATGTTCACGGCTCAGGGCGACTTCGTGCTCGACAGCAGGACTGCGGCGGTCGGCTACGAAGGCTTGCCCGAAGCGCTCAAGGCCGTCGTCGTCGACGCGATCCGGCGCGTCCGTAGCGAGGAGGCGTGGCGCCCCGACGATCCGGTTCGCCTGGTCTTTCACGCGTTCACGCAATTGGGTCGCGAGAGCGCGGATGCCGTGCTGGCGCATGAGACGTTCAACCCGCCCGCGGCTGACGGAGC
>CAXDNE010000261.1:0-10434 GCA_963990595.1 uncultured Methylobacterium sp. | reverse complement strand
AGATTGCCTCTTGTCTCGTGGGCTCGGAGATGTGTATAAGAGACAGGGCGCGCTCGGCCTCGGCCGCATCCATCATCCGGCCGGTCAGGCACATCTCCATGGCCTTCGCCTTGCCGACGAACCGGGTCAGGCGCTGGCTGCCGCCGATCCCCGGCATCACGCCGAGCTTGATCTCGGGCTGGCCGAACTGCGCCGTGTCGGCCGCCAGGATGATGTCGCACATCATGGCGAGCTCGCAGCCGCCGCCCAGCGCGTAGCCCGCCACCGCGGCGAGGATCGGCTTGCGCACGGCCGTGAACCGGTCCCAGTCGGCGAACCGGTCGCCCCCGTACATCTCGGCATAGGTGGCGTGCTGCATCTCCTTGATGTCGGCACCGGCCGCGAAGGCCTTGGCCGAGCCGGTGATGACGATACAGCCGATCTCCGGATCAGCATCCGCCTCGATCGCCGCCCGGATCACCTCCCGGGTGAGCTGCGCGTTGATGGCGTTGAGCGCCTTCGGCCGGTTGAGGGTGATGAGCAGGACGCGCCCGCGCGTCTCCGTCAGGATCGTCTCGTACCCGTCGCTCACGACTCGCCTCCGTTCCCCCGAAGCATACGGATGATCGCGGAAAAGTCCTCTCCCCCGTGACCGGCGCTCTCGAACAGCCCGTAGATCTGCGCGGCCTCGGCGCCGAGCGGCGTCGCGGCGCCGGAGGCCAGGGCGGCGGCCTGGGCGAGCCGGAGGTCCTTGAGCATCAGCGCGGCGGCGAAGCCCGGCTTGTAGCCGGAATTGGCCGGCGAGGTCGGGACCGGGCCCGGCACCGGGCAATAGGTCGTCAGCGACCAGCACTGGCCCGAGGAGACCGAGGCGACGTCGTAGAGCGCCTGATGGGACAGGCCGAGCTTCTCGCCCAGCGCGAAGGCCTCGCTGACGCCGATCATCGAGATGCCGAGGATCATGTTGTTGCAGATCTTGGCCGCCTGACCGGCCCCGGCATCGCCGCAATGGAACACGTTCTTGCCCATCGACCGGAGGAGCGGCTCGGCCCGCGCGAACGCCGCCTGGGTGCCGCCGGCCATGAAGGTCAGGGTTCCGGCCTTGGCACCGCCGGTCCCGCCGGAGACCGGCGCGTCGACCGATGGGCAGCCCCGCGCCTCGGCGAGGCCGTGGGCCTTGCGGGCACTCTCGACGTCCACCGTGGAGGAATCGATCAGCAGCGTGCCGGCGGGCACGGCCGCGGCGAGCTGGGTCCAGACCTCGACCACGTGCCGCCCGGCGGGCAGCATGGTGATGACGACCTCGGCGCCCTCGGCCGCCTCCAGGGCGGAACCCGCGACCGCGATCCCCTCGGCGCGGGCCGCTTCGAGCGAGGCCGGCACCAGATCGAACCCGCGCACGGTATGGCCGGCCCGCACGAGGTTGGCCGCCATCGGGCCGCCCATGTTGCCGAGACCGATGAACCCGATGGTCTGCGCCATCCCACTCCTCCCTACGCGCCCGGCGCCTCTCACCCTGCCGTCAAGCCACGTCGGCCCGCACCGGGCGCGGCGCACCCCCTCTCCCGTGCGGGAGAGGGCTGGAGTGAGGGAAACGCCCTCTCCGGAAAACCTGTCCCCGCACCCCGTCCCTCTCCCACACGGGAGAGGGGACCTGCGCTCCCGTGACGACCCGGGGACGCCGCCCCGGAACGGGGCCGGGACGCGGGACCTCACATCACACCGGCCCCGTCCGCGATTCCGGAAAAACCGGCTCCGCCCGCTTCTCCAGCCAGCGGGCGATCCGGGCGGGATCGACCGCGTCGAGGGTCGGCGGGTTCCAGCGCGGGCTCTTGTCCTTGTCGATCACCGCCGCGCGGATGCCCTCGCGAAAATCCCCCTCGGCCAGGAGCGCCAGCGACGCGTGGAACTCCCGCTCCAGGCAGGCTTCCAGGTTCGGGGCGCCGCGGCCGAGGCGCAGCAGGCAGAGCGTCAGGACGAGGCTCGCCGGAGCCTTGCTCAGCAGCGTCTCCCGGGTCGCCATCGCGAAATCCGAACCGTCCGCCTCGAGGGCCGAAAGGATCTCGTCCACCATGTCGAAGGCGAAGCAGCGGTCGATCACGGCCCGATGGGTCGCGAGCGGCGCCGGACCCGGGTCCCGGGCGACGCGCGCGATCACGGCCCGCACGTCATCCGCCTCGACCTGCGGCGGGAGCACCGAGAGGGCCCGCACCAGCTCGGGCAGCGCCGCGGACGGAACCAGGGCGTCTGCAAGCCGGCAAAATACCGCGTCGGCGGCGCCGACCGGCGCGCCGCTCAGCCCGAGATAGGTGCCGATCTCGCCGGGCGCCCGGGGCAGGAGCCAGGTGCCGCCGACATCAGGCAGGTAGCCGATCCCGGTCTCCGGCATGGCGATGCGCGAGCGCTCGGTGACGATCCGGTGGGCCGCGTGGCCCGACAGGCCGACGCCGCCGCCCATGGTGATCCCGTCCATCACCGCCACGAAGGGCTTTTCATAGCCGGCAATGCGGGCGTCGAGACGGTACTCGTCCCGCCAGAAAGCCTCGGCGAAGGCGGTGTCCGGGCTGTCATACAGGCTCCGGAGGTCGCCGCCGGCGCAGAGCCCGCGCTCCCCCTCGCCGGTGAGGAGCACCGCCGCGATGTCGGGATCGCCAGAGAAGCCGTCGAGGGCCCTGTCGATCTCGCCCACCATGCCGTGGGTGAGCGCGTTCAGGGCTTTCGGGCGGTCGAGGCGCAGACGGCCCAGGGCGCCGACCCGCTCGACGATCACCTCCGTCATCGGCGGCTCCCGATCAGCCCGCGGGCGATGATCACCCGCATGATCTCGTTCGTCCCCTCAAGGATCTGATGCACGCGCAGGTCGCGGACGATCTTCTCGACCCCGTATTCGGCGAGATAACCGTAGCCGCCGTGGAGTTGCAGCGCCTGGTTCGCCACCTCGAAGGCGGCGTCCGTGACGTGGCGCTTGGCCATGGCGCAGAGCTGCGTGGCCGCGGGATCCCTGGCGTCGAGCGCCGAGGCCGCGTGGCGCAGGAAGGTGCGGGACACTTCGAGGCTGGTCGCCATGTCGGCGAGCCGGAACTGCAGCGCCTGGAAATCCGTGAGCTTCGCCCCGAAGGCGCGCCGGTCCCCCATATAGGCCAGGGCCTTGTCGAGGGCGGCCTGGGCACCGCCGAGCGAACAGGCGGCGATGTTGAGGCGCCCGCCGTCGAGGCCGCTCATGGCGATGCGGAAGCCCTGGCCCTCCGCGCCGAGGCGGTTGGCCACCGGCACGCGGCAGCCGTCGAAGCGCACGGCGCGGGTCGGCTGGGCGTTCCAGCCCATCTTGTGCTCGTCGGCCCCGAAGGACAGGCCGGGCGTCCCCTTCTCCACGACGAGGGCCGAGATGCCCGCCGGGCCGGCCTCGCCGGTGCGGACCATGCAGAGGTAGAGATCGCTGGCGCCCGCGCCGGAGATGAACTGCTTCTCGCCGGTGAGCACGTAATGGTCGCCGTCCCGCTCGGCGCGGGTGCGCAGAGCCGCGGCGTCGGAGCCCGAGCCCGGCTCGGTGAGGCAGTAGCTGGCGATCCGCTCCATCCCCATCAGGGACGGGAGCCAGCGCTGGCGCTGATCGGCGTCGCCATAGGCGTCGATCATCCAGGCGCACATGTTGTGGATCGACAGGAAGGCCGCCACGGTCGGGCAGCCGGTGCTGAGCGCCTCGAAGATCAGCGTGGCGTCGAGGCGCGAGAGCCCGGAGCCGCCGACATCCTCGCGGACGTAGATGCCGGCCATTCCGAGGGCGGCCGCCACCCGCAGGGTCTCGACCGGAAACGTCTTCTCCCGGTCCCAGTCGAGGGCGTGCGGGGCGATGTGCTCGGCCGCGAAGCCGAGCGCCATCTCGCGGATCGCGGTCCGGTCCTCGTCGAGCCCGAAACGCATGGGTTTGGCTCCAAAGGTCAGAACGGATGTGCCTTGGAAAACGGGCACTTTCCCCTCCCCCCTCGCGGGCAGGGCTCAGGGGCGGGGGTGGTGCAGAAGGCGCCGCTGAGCCTCATCGGCCCCATCCCCATCTCCGGCTCCTCCCCGCATGGGGGAGGAGAGAAGGCTGGCCCTGTCCCGCAGAGAGGGAGGGCGAGACGGCGCGCTACCGCATCGTCGGGATCGAGAACTCCGCCCCGCTCTTGATGCCCGAGGGCCAGCGCTGCGTCACGGTCTTGGTCTTGGTGTAGAAGCGGATCGAGTCCGGCCCGTGCTGGTTCAGGTCACCGAAGCCCGAGCGCTTCCAGCCGCCGAAGGTGTGGTAGGCGATCGGAACCGGGATCGGCACGTTGACGCCGACCATGCCGACATTGACGCGCGACGTGAAGTCCCGCGCCGCGTCGCCGTCCTGGGTGAAGATCGCGACGCCGTTGCCGTACTGGTGGGTCGAGGGTAGCGCCAGCGCCTCCTCGTAATCCTTGGCCCGGACCACCGAGAGCACCGGCCCGAAGATCTCGTCCTTGTAGATCGTCATGTCGGGGGTCACGCGGTCGAACAGCGAGCCGCCCATGAAGAAGCCGTTCTCGTAGCCCTGGAGCTTGAAGCCGCGTCCGTCGACCGCGAGGTGAGCGCCCTCGGCCACGCCCTTGTCGATGTAGCTCTTCACGCGCTCCACCGCCTCGGCGGTCACCAGCGGGCCGTAATCGGCCGATCCGTCATGCGACGGGCCGATCTTGAGCGACTCCACCCGCGGGATCAGCTTCTCCATCAGGCGGTCGGCGGTCTGCTCGCCCACCGGCACCGCCACCGAGATCGCCATGCAGCGCTCGCCCGCCGAGCCGTAGCCGGCGCCGATCAGCGCGTCGACCGCCTGGCCCATATCGGCGTCCGGCATGATGATCATGTGGTTCTTGGCGCCGCCGAAGCACTGGGCGCGCTTCCCCGTCTCGGCGGCGCGCACGTAGATGTACTCGGCGATGTGCGAGGAGCCGACGAAGCCCACCGCCTTGATGTCCTCGTCGTCCAGGATCGCGTCGACCGCCTCCTTGTCGCCGTTGACGACGTTGAGGATGCCCGGCGGGAGGCCCGCCTCCAGGAAGATCTCGGCGATGCGGATCGGCACGCTCGGGTCGCGCTCGGACGGCTTCAGGATGAAGGCGTTGCCGCAGGCGATGGCCGGGGCGCATTTCCACAGCGGGATCATGGCCGGGAAGTTGAACGGCGTGATGCCGGCGACCACGCCCAGCGGCTGACGCAGGGAGTAGACGTCGATGCCCGGCCCCGCGCCTTCCGTGTACTCGCCCTTGAGCAGGTGCGGGATGCCGCAGGCGAACTCCACCACCTCGACGCCGCGCTGGATGTCGCCCTTGGCGTCCGGCACGGTCTTGCCGTGCTCGGAGGCGAGGAGCTCGGCCAGCGCGTCGTTCTCGGCGCGGATGAGCTCCAGGAAGCGCATCATCACCCGGGCGCGCTTTTGCGGATTGGTCGCCGCCCAGGCCGGCTGGGCCGCCTTGGCGTTCTCCACCGCGGCGCGGAGTTCGGCCTTGCTGGCCAGGGCGACCTTGGCCTGGACCTCGCCGGTCGAGGGGTGGAACACGTCGGCGAAGCGTCCGCTCTCGCCCCCGACGTTCCGGCCGCCGATGTAATGCCCGATCGTGCGCATGCGCGCCTCCCTGTCATGTGGCGTTCGATTTTGGCGCACCCTATCAGGATCGCTTGAGCGATAAAGCCGGACGCGCTTACAGCCGGTGTGCATCGATGCACAGCGGGAGTGCGAGCATGGCCAGGACCGGTCCGAACTGGGACGATCTCCGCTTCTTCCTCGCCGTGGCGCGGACCGGCACCCTGAGCGCCGCCGGGTTGCGCACCGGGACCGAGCACACCACCGTCGGGCGGCGGATCCGGGCCCTGGAAGAGGGACTCGGCGCGCGCCTGTTCCACAGGAGCAACCTCGGCTACGCGCTCACCGAGGACGGGGCGAACCTGCTCGGCGTCGCCGAGACGATGGAGAGCGCGTTCCTCTCGGCGAGCACCGTCACCGAGGCCGGCGCCCAGACCGTGTCGGGCACGGTGCGGATCGGCGCGCCGGACGGGTTCGGCAGCGTCTTCCTCGCCCCCCGGATGCACCGGCTGACCGCCCGCCATCCGGGGCTCGAGGTCGAGATCATGGCCACCGCCCGGATCTTCAGCCTGTCGAAGCGCGAGGCCGACATCGTGATCAGCCTGTCGGGCCCGCAGCAGGCGCGGGTGGTGGCGCGCCGGCTCACCGACTACCGGCTGTTCGTCTACGGGGCCCGATCCTATCTCGCCGGGGCGGCGGCGATCACCGACGTCGCGGATCTCTCGAGCCATCCCTTCGTCGGCTACATCGAGGACATGCTGTTCACCCACGAGCTGAACTACCTCGGCGCCCTGGGACCCACGGTCGCGGCGCGGCTGCGCTCCACCAACCTCCTGGCGCAGGTCTACGCGACCCTGGCCGGCGCCGGCCTGTGCATCCTCCCGGCCTTCATCGCGGCAGCCCATCCCGGCCTGAGCCCGGTTCTGCCTGAAGCGGTCTCGCTGACGCGCTCGTTCCACATGCACATCCACGAGGACCACCGGAAGGCCGCCCATATCCGCGCGGTGGCGGGGTTCATCGCCGCCGAGGTGAAGGCAGCCGGGGCTCTGTTCGCGGAGCCGGCGGTGTAAGCGCCGGCGGTTTCGCCGTGCGGCCGCACGGCCTAAGATCCGGCCGTCCCGGACGGTCAGGCACGGCACCGGGTGGAGGAACACGGATCATGGTCGCCTCGATCGCCCTGCCCCGGCTGATGCGCGTCGGCGCCGGCGCCTCGCGGCTCCTGCCGGAGGTGCTGGCCCAGCTCGGCCTGTCGCGCCCCTTCGTGGTCACCGACCCCTATCTCGCCGGCAGCGGCCGCACCGAGACGCTGCTCGAACGCCTGACCAGCGCGGGCGCCCGCGCGACGATCTTCTCCGACACGGTGCCGGACCCCACCGTCGCCTCGGTGGAGGCGGCCCTCGCGGCGCTCCAGGCGGGCGATTTCGACTGCGTGGTCGGCTTCGGCGGCGGCAGCCCGATGGACACCGCCAAGGCCGTGGCGGTGCTCGCCCGCCACGGCGGCCACATGCGCGACTACAAGGCCCCCCGCCAGCAGGACGAGCCGGGCCTGCCGATCGTGGCGATCCCCACCACCGCCGGCACCGGCTCGGAGGCGACCCGCTTCACCATCGTCACCGACGAGGCCTCCGACGAGAAGATGCTCTGCATCGGGCTGGCCTACCTGCCGGTGGCGGCGCTCGTCGACTACGAGCTGACGCTGACCAAGCCCAAGCGGCTCACCGCCGATACCGGCATCGACGCGCTCACCCACGCCATCGAGGCCTATGTCTCGCGCAAGTCGAACCTGTTCTCGGATGGGCTCGCGCTGCAAGCGATGAAGCTGATCGCCCCGAACCTGCGGCGGGTCTGGACCGATCCGGGCGACCGGGCGGCGCGGGAGGCGATGATGCTCGGCGCGACCCAGGCCGGCATCGCCTTCTCGAACGCCTCCGTGGCGCTGGTCCACGGGATGAGCCGGCCGATCGGCGCGCATTTCCATGTGGCGCACGGGCTCTCGAACGCGATGCTGCTGCCGGCGGTCACGGCCTTCTCGGCCCCGGCCGCCATCGACCGCTACGCGGCCTGCGCCCGCGCCATGAAGATCGCCGGCCCGGACGCGGACGACCGGTCCGCGGTGTCGGCCCTGGTGGCGGAACTCGAGGCGCTGAACGACGACCTCGACGTGCCGGGTCCGCGGGAATACGGGATCGATCCGGCCCGCTGGGAGGCGCTGCTCCCCACCATGGCGTCCCAGGCGCTGGCCTCCGGCTCCCCGGCCAACAACCCGGTGGAGCCCACCGCCGACGAGATCGTGGCCCTCTACCGCCGCGTCTGGGCGGGGTGAGCGGGTTCGCCGGGATAGGGGCCGGATCTCCAACCCGCGCTCTCATCCTGCGGTGCCGGAGCGCGGCGCAGGCCTCGAAGGAGCTCTCCCTCGAGGCCCACGAACGCGGGTCCCTCGGGATGCAGGCGAGCGTCGGATAGGTTCTCTTGAACCGGCTCCCCGAGTCGGTGCGGCGCGAGGCCCCTGATCCGGGCGCCGAAGCGGCGCGCGGACCGGCCCGCGCAGCGCGGTGTCCGGGTCGCTCTACACCCCTACTTCGCCGCCGCCGTCAGCGGGCAGCCGCTCTCGGCCGGGGACGCGAAAGCCTCCTTGCCGGGGATGGTCGAGATCAGCTTGTAAAGGTCCCACTCGCCCTTCGACTCGGCGGGCTTCTTGACCTCGAACAGGTACATGTCGTGCACCATCAGGCCGTCGGGCTGCACGACTCCGCCATGGGCGAAGACGTCGTCCACCGGCAGCGCCTTGAGTTTGGCGTTGACCGCGTCGGTCTCGTCGGTGCCCGCGGCCTTGACGGCCTTCAGGTAGGACAGGACCGCCGAGTAGGTGCCGGCCTGGATCATGTTGGGCATCCGGCCGGTGCGCTTCATGTAGCGCTGGCCGAAGGCCCGGGTCTCGTCGTTGGCGTCCCAGTACCAGCCCTCGGTGAGCGTCAGGCCCTGCGCCACCTTGAGGCCGAGCCCGTGCACCTCCGAGAGGGTGAACAGCAGGGCGGCGAGCTTCTGACCGCCCTCGACGATACCGTACTCGGCCGCCTGCTTGATCGCGTTCGAGGTGTCGAGGCCGGCATTGGCGAGCCCGATCACCTTGGCCTTCGAGCCCTGCGCCTGGAGCAGGAACGACGAGAAATCCTGGGTTGAGAGCGGGTGCCGGACGCTGCCCACAACCTTGCCGCCATTAGCTTCCACCACCCGGCTCGTATCGGCCTCCAGCGCCGAGCCGAAGGCGTAGTCGGCCGTGAGGAAGAACCACGTCTTTCCGCCCGCCCGGGTCAGCGCGCCGCCGGTGCCGACGGCCAGCGCCCGCGTGTCGAAGGCCCAGTGATAGCCGTAGGGCGTGCAGGCCTTGCCGGTGAGGTCGCTGGTCGCCGCGCCGGTGGTGATGGTGATCTTCTTCTTCTCCTTGGACAGGCCCTGGACCGCCAGCGCCACCGAGGAGGTGGTCAGCTCCATGATCGCGTCGACGCCGTCGCGGTCGTACCATTGCCGGGCGATCGCCGAGGCGATGTCGGGCTTGTTCTGGTGGTCGGCCGAGAGGATCTCGATCGGCACGCTGCCGATCTTGCCGCCCATATCCTCCACCGCCATCCGGGCGGCCTCGACCGAGCCCTGGCCGCCGTACTCGGCGTAGAGGCCCGACTGGTCGTTGAGGATGCCGATGCGTACCGCGTCGCCCGAGAAGGCGCCCGCGCCGCCGCCCTGCGCGGCGGCCGGAGCGGAGCCGAGCGTCGTTCCCGCGAGGGCGGCTGCCAGCACCGCGCCGCCGATTGTCCTGATCATGTCTCCCCCCGGGTTGGTCCGAGTGTCCGCTTCTGGGGCGGCTGCGGAGGCAAGATAGATCACGCGAGGCGGGTTCGCCACGGCCAAGCTCGGCCGGATGCTGAAGGATTTCGCAGATTGTGACGCGGGCCCGCGACCCGGCCCGTTTCCGGACCGGCCACGCGGGGTGAGGTTAGAATAGCTTAACCATAATTACACGAATCCCCACGCAGGTTCCGGTCATGAACGGCAATCCGGCCGTCTCCGGCGCGTGGCGATGCGATGAGACCAGCCCGTTTCGCCGTCCTCGGCATCGCCCTCGCGGCGGGCAGCGGGGCGGCTTTCCTGATGAGCGGCGGTGATCCGCCGCCGCCGCCTCCGCCGCCGAAGGCGGAGGCACCGCCTGCGCCGATGACCGATGTCCTGGTGGCCGCCACCGACATGCCCATGGGCCAAGTGCTGCGGGCCGCGGACCTGCGCTGGCAGCCCTGGCCGGACGGCGCCCTGACGGCGGGCTACATGACCCGCAAGAGCAACCCGAAGGCCCTGGACGAGACCGTGGGCGCGTCGGTCCGCTCGGGATTCCTCGCGGGCGAGCCGATCCGCGCGCAGAAGCTCGTGCGTCCGGAGAGCGGGTTCATGGCGGCGATCCTGCCGGCGGGCATGCGGGCCGTCGCCATCGTGACCGACAGCCGCGGCACCAATTCGGCCGGCGGCTTCATCCTGCCCAATGACCGCGTCGACGTGATCCGGACGTTCCGCGACGAATCCAATTCGCGGGTCAGCAACAGCGAGGTGCAGCTCTCCCAGACGATCCTGACCGATATCCGCGTCCTGGCGATCGGTCAGCTGATCCAGGAGAAGAACGGCACCAACGTCGTCACGGGCGAGACCGCGACCCTCGCCGTCACGCCCGCGCAGGCCGAGACCCTGGCGCTCGCCCAGAAGGTCGGCGCCCTGTCGCTCTCGCTGCGCAGCCTCGCCGATGCGGGTCGCCCGACCGAAGCCTTGCCGCAGGCCGATGCGTCCCCTGTCTCTTATACACATCTGACGCTGCCGACGAAGAGGATAGTGTA
>CAXDNE010000260.1:0-10448 GCA_963990595.1 uncultured Methylobacterium sp. | reverse complement strand
TGTACCGCCCGCGGATTGTGAGACACCGATCTGAAGCCTACGCGGCCAAGGCCGCGGGTGGAAGCTGCGCGGCACGAACGGCGGCTGGGGGTCGGAACCCGTGCCGCTCGATCAGCCACGTCTCATTGTAGAGGTCGCGAAACGCCAGCAGCGCGCGACGCAGGTCCTCGACCGTGTCGAAGTGCTCCACCCACAGCAGGTTCTCCTTGAGCGTGCGGATGAAGCGCTCGGCGCAGCCGTTTCCTTCCGGTGCGCGCACGAAGGCGGGCGAACTCGCGATACCCAGGAACGCCAGCTCCGCCTGGAAATCGTCCGACATGTACTGGCTGCCGTGGTCGTGCCGGACACTCAGGCCGGAGGCGATCTCGGCCGTAAAGCCGCCGAAGCGCTGCCGCACACCCTGGCGGATCGGCTCCAGCGCCTCGAACCGTGTGGCCCGACGCGCCGCATGGATGCCCACGCACTCGGCCGAGCAGTGGTCGACGGCCACGAACACCGCGACCTGTCCCTCAGCCGTCCAGGTGGTGGTCAAGTCCGTGCCCCACATCGTGTCCACCCTCTCCGGGATGATGGTGCCGTCGTGATTGCGCGGGCCGCGCGGTGTGCCGACGCGAGAGGGGGCGAGCAGATCATGGGCGCGCATCAGGCGCAGCACGCGGCGTTTGGAGGTGCGCACGCCCTTGAGGCGCAGCCGCGCCCAGACCTTGCGGTGACCCTCGCCGTGGAAGGGGCAGTCCGTGATGATGGCGCGGATCTGCGTGAGCAGCGCCGCATCCGGCATCGGCCCGACTGGGCCGGGACGCCGCGACGGCACGAGCCGGGCGGGTGAGAGGTGCCGGTGGACGGTAGCGCGCGACACGCGCCAGATCCGGCACACCCGGGCCAGTCCGTAAACTTTGCCGCTGGCAGGCGAGACGGCCCGGCTCATGGCCGCGACCGCCTGCGGGCCAAAGGGCCGGGGCCGCGCGCCTCCAGGGCGGCGATCTTGGCCTCCAGCAACTCGCGCTCGATCAGCATCTCACCGAGCTTGGCCTTCAGCCGCCCGCTCTCCAGCGCGTCCGCATCAAGGGGCCGGGTCGCCAAGCTCGCTTCGCCCGCCGTCAGGAACGCGTCGCGCCAGCCCGACAGGGTCGCGGCGGTCACGCCCAGACTGCGCGAGACGCTCTCCAGGTCCTCGCCGCGTAGCAGCCGCAGCACTGCATCCCGTTTGCGCTGCCGGGACATGCGCCCGCCGCGACCAGGACCGACTGCGCCTGCATCTGCCCTCGTATCCGTGCTCATCATCCTCACCCCTGTCGCGGCGACCGTCCGCTAACGGGGTGTCTCAAGCAACCGGGAGGCGGAGGATCACTGACCTGCTCAGCGGCATCTTGCACAGCGCATGCCCAGTGCGGACAGGTGTGAGTCTTAAGATCAGCGCGGTGCCTGCGCTCCTGAACGTGCTGGCAGCGTCGCACGAACGCGTCTGTCCAGATTGCGGCCGCTGCAAGCCCACCGTCCGCCTGCGGCCCAACCTCGAAGTCCTTGAGCCCGCACACGGGGCATACGATCGATCCCATGAGAGCCTCCGTTCACACCTCCATCTCGGCGCCGACCTCCATCACCTGCTGGGCCGGCACGCACAGGTAGCTCGCCGTCTCCTCGGCGTTACGCTGCATCAGCGCGAAGATCTCCTCGCGCCAACCCGCCATGCCGGGACGTTTCTCCGAGGCCACCACCGTCTCGTGGCTGATGAAGTAGCTCAGGTGGTCGCAGTCGATGCCCTTGAGCCGGCCGTCCTCGACCGCCCGTCGCAGGGCGCGCGGGACATGAACCGTGTCCATGAAGCCGAACCGGAGCAGCACCCGTGTCACGTCCGGAGCGACCGGCACCACCTCGATCCGCTCGGCGTCTGCCGCGTGCGGCACGTCCAGGATCTGCAGCGTCACGAGGAGCACGCGCTCGTGCAGCACCTGCAGGTGGCGCACGAAGTTCATCAGCGGCAACGGCATGCCGTCCTCGGCCGAGGTCAGGAACGCGCCCGTGCCCGGGATGCGCGGCAGGTGCTTGGATTCGACGCGGGTCAGGAACTCCGCCTCGGGCATGCGGATATCGGCCCGGGCCGCCTCCAGGAGCTGTGTGCCGCGCCGCCAGGTCAGCATCAGGAAGGCGACGCCCGCCGCGAGCAGCAGCGGAAACCAGCCGCCCTCGAACAGCTTCAGCGTGTTGGCGCTGAAGAAGGTCAGATCGACGAGCAGGAACGCGCCGTTGACCGCGAGCACGAGGGCGAGGTTGAAGCCCCAGCGAAGCGCGATCAATGCCGCCAGCACGGTCGTGATCACCATCAGCAGTGACACCGCGATGCCGTAAGCGCCCGCCAGCGCGTCCGACGAGCCGAAGGCCAGCACCGCGCCGAGGGTGGCGAAGGCCAGGAGCCAGTTCACGATGGGCACGTAGATCTGCCCGGCCTCCTGCGAAGAGGTATGGACGATGCGCATGCGCGGGAAGAAGCCGAGCTTGATCGCCTGCTCGGTGAGCGAGAACGCACCGGAGATGATGGCCTGGGAGGCGATGACGGTGGCCAGCGTGGCGAACGCCACGAGCGGGTAGTGGATCCAGCTCGGCGCGAGCTGGAAGAACGGGTTGTCGACCGCGGCCGGGTTCGAGAGCAGCAGCGCGCCCTGGCCGAGGTAGTTCAGCACCAGGGCCGGGAGCACGATCGCGAACCACGCGAGCCGGATCGGTGCGCGCCCGAAATGGCCGAGGTCGGCGTACATCGCCTCGCCGCCGGTGACCGCCAGGAAGGCTGCGCCCAGCATGGCGAAGCTGACCGGCAGATGCGCGGTGAGAAGGTAATAGACGGCGCGGAACGGGTTCAGGGCCGCCAAGATCTCCGGCTTCTGCCGGATGCCGGCCGCGCCGACGGCCGCGATGGTGGCAAACCACAGCAGCATGACCGGTCCGAACAGGCGCCCGATGAAGCCGGTACCTTTGCGCTGGACCGAGAACAGACCGATCAGGATGACGACGGTAGCCGGCACCACAAAAGGCGTCACGCCGGGGGCATCGACCTTCAGGCCCTCGACAGCTGAGAGCACCGAGATGGCAGGGGTGATCGCGCCGTCGCCGTAGAGTAGCGCGGCTCCGATCAGCCCGACGACGAGCAGGATGGCGCGCCACGAGCGTGGCGGTGCATGCCGGGCCCCGAGCAGAGCAAGCATGGCCACGATGCCGCCCTCGCCGTGATTGTCCGCGCGCAGGATCAAGACGGCGTACTTGAGCGCGACGATGAGGAACAGCGACCAAAGGATGAGGGAGACGGATCCGACCACCGCGTCGTGCTGGAGGGTGCCACCTGCGGCTGCGACCTTGACGGTCTCCTTGAGCGCGTAGAGCGGACTGGTGCCGATATCGCCGTAGACGATGCCGAGCGCGCCGAGGGACAGGGCGACGGAGGCGGTTCGTGCCGGGAGCTGCGCTTCGCCTGCCTGGATCGCGACGGTCACCAGTTCATCTCCATCCACAGCCAGCCGAGCGCGACGGGCGCTATGCTCGGTAGCTCTCTTGGTCTCAGACGCTTGGCGAGCCGAAACAGATCCGCGTGATCGGTGGCAGATACGCCCCCGATGCCCCCGCAGCTCTCCGGCTGTCACAGAGGAAAGGAGAAGCGGTTTTAGAGGATCTTGGACCGATTATCTTAGAAAAGGACTTTGAGCCTATCGCCTAGTGTGTAGGCAAACCGACCGTTTCCCCGACGATCCGGCGGGGCGGATCGCTAGTCGCTCGAAACAACCCCGGTTGTGTCGGAAAAACGTGTCGGCTTTTCTATTGGCGGGCAAACGCCGGTTTGGCACGATCCCGACATGCGCGTCGGCTTCGCGCGCATCTCCGCCGTCGACCTGGTCCTTCCGCGCAGCCCTCAGCGGATCATCTCGACCACGACACCAGCTGCCTCGGCGATCGTCGACCAGCGCCGCTCCGCCGTAAGCGCTGGCCGACCTTCACGTTTGGCAAGGGCCAAGCAGTAGCGATCCCCGAGCGACAGACCACCCGCAACCGTGAGCGGACGCAGCATGCCGGCCTCGTACGACAGCGCGGCATCGACGGCGGCCCACCGGATCGGCAAGGGGCGCAACAGCGCTTCGATATCAGGGCGTGCAGCCCCGAGCTTGGCGTAGTGGCTGACTACTTCGGCCAGATTGACGATCGTCATGACAGACCCGTCGAGCCCGGCCTTCACCCGATCCGCTCCCGGCTCAGCCAGCAGCAGGGCAAGCAGCGCGGACGCGTCGAGGACGAAGCTCGTCATTCGGCCTCGGCCTCACGGGCCCGGTCGGCGAGGAAGTCCGCCACGGACGCGCCTGCCTTGTCGCCGATCAGCCTGCGGCTCAGAGCCTGTGCCCGGGCGACGACCTGATCGAGCGTCCGCAGCACGATGGCGTCGCCCAAATCCTCGACGATGACCTCGCCTCCGTGAATGAGGCCATGCCGCTTGCGGAGATCGGCCGGCAGGCTCACGCGCCCATCGGGCATCACCTTGGCTCTCATGGGACGCCTCTACTGTCTGCCATGCAAACCAATGTACGCCAAAAATACCAGTTCACGCCAGGGTAAGCGACTGACGTCATGGCGTCGCGATGCTGGATCACTCTGGACGTGTGGTGCCGCTTAGCTATGTCCGCAAGGGGATCGGTCAACGGACGCTCGGAAGATCCGCTCGCAAAGGATCAATCCGTCTGCGCGGACGCTGTCTCAATAGGTTGGTACGATAAAAATTGCGGTGAGGGGACCCTGTACGTTACAGTCCCGCTCATGACGCATGTGCTGATCGGCTATGCCCGCTGCTCGACCGACAAGCAGGACCTCGCTGCCCAGCGCCACGCGCTGTTCCAGCTCGGGGTGGCGACTGACCGCATCTACACTGACAAGGGCTTCACGGGGACGAACCGGGCACGCCCGGGCCTCGACCAAGCGCTGGCCGCGGTCCGGAGTGGCGATACCCTAGTAGTACCCAAGCTCGACCGGCTGGCCCGATCGGTGCCGGACGCGCGCGCGATTGGCGACGCGCTCGCGGAACGGGGTGTGAGGCTCCAGCTCGGCGCCAGCGTGCACGACCCGTCCGACCCGATGGGCAAGCTGTTCTTCAACATCCTGGCGACGTTTGCCGAGTTCGAGGCGGACCTGATCCGGCTGCGCACGCGCGAGGGCATGGCGATGGCACGCGCCAAGGGGAAGCTGCGGGGCAAGAAGCCTAAGCTCTCGGATCGCCAGCAGAAGGAGCTGCGCCGGATGTACGACACAGGCGACTACGCGATCAGCGACTTGGCCGAGCTGTTTTCAGTCTCACGGCCGACCGTCTACCGGACCCTGGAGCGCCAATCTACGATGCCTGCTGTCGTGGCGACCTAAGTGGACGCGGCACGGCGCCCGGCATTGGGTTCACACATCACCGGTTTCCCTCGATACAGAGCGACAGAGACGCCGAGGATCAATGCCAAATAACGATCAAGATAACACCAGAGGACCGCCCGAGGGCCTCCCACTACCTTGATGCGCTCTCAAATGCCGTCAACCTCGCAGGCGGCAGGTTTTCTACATCCTGAGCAATATGTGAGGCGATGGGCGACGCGCATCTGAAGAGGATACCTTGGTTAATACTTATATCTCTTCGAAGCTTATGTGAACTGAGCAAATCGTATCAATTTTACCGATTTACCAGCCGCTTCAGAAACACGATCCTTCTATTGCGACTGTCATCGTTCATATAGATCGGGTGCAAGGATCGTTATGTCTCCCATGGACAAGGACGCGCTGCTGAGAGCGCTTTTCAAGGACTTGCTTATCGTCAATACAGAGATTCACCCCGACGTGCGGCAGGCCGAGGCCCGCTGGGCGTCCGAGCTTGGTCTTGTGCGCCCGAACTATAACGTGGTGTCGGCACGTCCCGGCCAGGATCTGAGCGGCTTTGGGGCCATCTGGACAGAGGCCGACGAAATGCTCTTTCGGACGCGGGGCGTAGTCGTGCTCAAGCCGCAGGTGCAGGGTCATGCCTGAACAGACAATGCCGGCGAGGACCGGGCGCGACATCATCCTCATCGACGACGCACGCCATCCTCAGTGGGTCGCTGCGGCAAACGCTTTCGCCCGGCGGATGGGCTCGACGACCTACACCGTACTCCAGGTTCACCAGCCCGACACGCGCTGGTTCGAGAACAACCGGCTTGCGGTGCCGCAACCTGAGCAACTGGAGGCCTTTGCAAGAGACGGGATCGTGCTGCTGCCCACGTGGCATCAGGTTCAGATGTTGGCCTACAATCCGAATTCTTTCGCCAGCATCGCAGTCACGACATGTATCAACGAGGCGGTGTCACGCTACGCGGGTCGTCAGGTCCGCCTCGCGCAGTTGGGAGGATCCGAGACGGATCTCACCGAGCAGCGCAAGTTGGCCACACGTGTGCTCCACGCGTTCGACGCCCTCGATGCTGATGGTCTTGCCGCACTGTGCGAGGCGGCCTTTCTGAACGATCCGGAGGTCGCATCGATGCATCTAAGATTTGATGATCTCAGGACTCGTCATCGTCCCATGTGGCTAGAACAACTCAATGCTGCCTGGCTGAAAGAAAAAATAAGTCTCGAAAAATTAGCCTCTCTAGATTATAGATAATTTCTTCCAAGCTTTTTGGTCCGCGAGGACATGCCGTCGTCGAACTTCAAGTGAGACAGAGGGGCAAGCTGTGCTTGCAGCGATGCTGCCTACTTTCCTCGTGACTGATCCGCAATGCGCCTGATCTTCTCAGCCTTCCTCGCGACCGTGCTCCTGGCCTACCCAGTCGCCGGTTTGATCCAGAACGGGCTCGACCCAGCGTATTGGCCCGCAGAGGTGACGCGCCCCGGTGCCTGGTTCGGGGCCCTATTCTCCCCGCATGCCGGTGACGCGCTCGCGATGCCGTACCTCATGCTGATCGGTCGCGCGCCCGAATTCGCGAATGGCGGCTGGTCGCTAGCCCCACTCATCGCCTTCTCGCCCCTCCTGATCCTGTTTGGCGCCGCGCTACTACGGCGCGCCAAGCCCGAACAGAAGCGGGACACCTCCGACCTGTTCGGCTCGGCCCGCTTCGCCACCGCGACCGAGCGCGGCCGCCTGCGCGGCGGGCTCGAACTCGGCCGCGACCCGGAGACCGGCCGTGCCGTGCGCCTCGCCGTGCAAGGCACGCTCGTCACCATCGCGCCGCCGCGCAAGGGCAAGACGTCGGGCTTGCTCATCCCCAATCTCGCCTTTCCCGAACCTCAGGGCTGGGGCGGACCCGCGGTCGTGTTCGATCCCAAGGGGGAGGTCTACCGCTCCGTCGCCGCACGGCGCCGGGCGCTCGGGCGCCGCGTCATCTGCCTCGACCCCATGGGTCTGGCCGGCGGCACCGACCACTGGAACCCGCTCCAGGGCCGCGACCCGGACGACGTCCTCTACCTTCAGAGCACCGCCCTGGCCCTTCTGCCCGAGGCCACCGGTGACGGCGAGGCCTCCGCCTACTTCCGCAATCGGGCCGTCGACCTGATCACCGGCGCGCTGTTGGTCGCCCTGCGCCAGCCGGAGGCGTGCACGGTCGTGGAGGTCCAGGATCTGCTCACCGACGAGGCCCGCTTCCATGGCCTCCTGCAACAGTACGTCACCCACTGGCCCGAGCCCGCGGCCTACGCCGCCATGGAGATCCTGCAGGCCGATCCGAAGACCAAGGACCCGATCAAATCCACCGCCCTACAGGCGTTCCAGTGGCTGGCCGACCGGCGCCTGCGCGACCTCGTCGGCGACTCGACCTTCCAGCTATCGGAGCTGTCCACCGGCGCCGTCGACCTGTTCGTGGCGGTGCCGACCGAGTACAAGGCGGTGCTAGCCCCGTTCCTGCGCTGGCTGCTGTCCGACCTTTTCGCTTCGGTGCGTCGCCACCGCCCGGCCGAGCGGTTGATGATCTTCGTCGACGAGGCCGCGGTGCTCGGCCGGTTCGACGCGCTGCTGACCGCGGCGGGCGAGTTGCCGGGCTACGGCGCCAGCCTGTGGACGATGTGGCAGGATCGCGCCCAGCTCGTCGGGCTCTACGGCGAGGCCGGGGCTGACGTGCTGCTCAACACCGCCGAGGTCGTCACCGTCTTCGACGTCCCGGCCGTCGATCCGGACGAGACCGAGCGCTGGTCGCGGGCGATCGGCGACTACACCGCCTTCGTCGAGACCCGGACGGCCCCGACCGGCGACGCCAAGGGCAGCCCGTCCACGACCCGGGCCTCGCAGGGCGCGCGCTTGATGACCAAGGAGGCGCTGATCGCGATGCCGGGCGACGAGCTCCTGGTGTTTCCCAACAGCGGCGGCCAGACCCGCCATCCGCTGCGCCTGAAGAAGACGGTCGCGCACACCGACCCGCGCTTTCGCAAGCTGATCACCGCCGTGCCGCCGGTCGGCCGGGCGCGCTGAGCCGGGGACGCCGCCACGCAGGCGCGAGCGCCAGCCGGACGCGCCTCGGTCGAGGGTGGAAAACGCGGCCGCCGCGGTTGGCAGGGCGGATCCACCCAGCGGCGCCGGACCGCCGGAACGCCACATGCCCGAGGTGAGCCGCAACCGATCGAGGGATACGGACCTCAGCGTGAGGCCGGTCCGGAGCGGGTCCGCAGCCAATCAGATGGCACACGCGTCGCGGCATAGCCCTCACCAGGGCGCCAGTCGCGCAGCTCGGCCATGCCGTCGGCGTCCCGCATCAGCGCGTAGGCGCGGCCCGCCACGAGGCGATCCCCGGCGGGTCGCCCGTCCGGCATGACCCAGGCGATGGCCACATCCCGGTCGCTCCGAACCTCGACCCAGGAGATCGGCGTGCGGCGATAGGCTAGGAGCAGCGCGAGCAGGAGACAGAGCGCGAGCAGGGCGTCACGGGTGAGCCGGCGTACGCGGAACGGCAGGCGCCCGCGCCAGACCGCGATGCGGCTGGCGTGGCCAGGAGCGGGCCGGGCGCCCGGCCCCACAGCGTCGGACCGGTCACGGATGGAGAGCAGGAGCTCGCGCCGATGTTCGGGCAGGAGCTGTACTGCGCCCTCTTCCAACGCCGCAAACCGCTCGTGGATCGGGCGCGTCTTCAGCCGGGTGAGCGCGGCGCGGCTGTCCCGCTCGAACCCGGCCGCAGCCTCGCGCGCGGCGCGATCAGCCCGCGTGAGGCGGGCGTGCACGTCCTCAGGCGTTGCGGGCACGCTTGCTCCCCCCTGCCGGCGTACCGGCCCGAGCCGGAACCGGCGCTTCTTCGACCAGCCAGAGGGCTGCCGGCTTGACCGCCTCCATCACGGCGAGGCGGAACGCGGTCAGATCGCGCAGCATCCGTCCGGCCTGCGCCTGCGAGGTCTGCTTGACCAAGCCCGCCCGGTCGAGCCGACTGACGCCGCGCAGCTGACCTGCCGCCAGCACCTCGCGCGTCCTGTCCTCCAGCTCGAATTGGCGCAGGTGCGTGACCACCGCGTCGCCGGCTACCCGCTTGAGCAGGGCCGGATCGACGGCGCCCCGCACCGCGTTGGCCACGACGAAGCGGGCGCCCGCCCAGTCCTTGGCCGCGTGCAGCAGCGCGCCGCCGTCGGCGAGCGCGCCGGCCTCGGCGGCGACCACCACCACGAGCCCGAGCTCGATCCCGGCCTCGCGCAGCGCCGGTGCCTCGTGCGTCAGGACCCCCAGCAGAGACGCCGAGGTGTTGGCGCCGATGTCCACCAGCGTGGGGGTCGCGACCTCGAAGAGCGCGTTGATCACGTCGTCGAACTCGGCACGCGCCGCCTTGCCGCCGCTGGCGTCGATCGCCTCGCGCGAGGCGCGCATGAGGAAGTGCTGCACGCTGCCCGGCTCATTCGCGGCCGTCGCGGCCTTGAACTCGGTCAGACGGTGCACCGACTCGATCTCCAGGATCGGGGCATCCGGCACCGCCTCGGCGAGGCCGCGGGTCACAGTTGACTTGCCGACGCCGCCGGTTTCCTGGGCGACGAGGAGGACGCGGGGCATGAGGTCAGTCCTTCTTGAACAGGTGGGCGTGCCGCTCGGCCTGCATCTGGCGGATCTCCGCCTCGGTGAGCGGTGCGTCTGTAGGCGCGGGGTCCGGTGTATCGCTGCCCGAGCGCAGCTCCGGGGCGAGCCGTGTCGGCCGTGACCTGGAACCGGTCGAGGCCGCGGGCGACGGTGCGGGATCCGCGCGGTCGGGGCGAGCCGCCCGCGCCGCCGTCCTGGAGGCGCGGGCGGCGGCCTGCCGGCGCACGCTGGAGATGACGCCGGTGAGGTTGCGCCCGGTGATCGGCTCGCCGGCGGCGGTGGTGAAGCCCTGCGCCGTGAGCCCGGCCGCGACCGCGTCCCAGGTCAAGCCGCCGGCCTGGAGGGCGACCAGAGCGTCGAGGTGGTCGCGCACGATGTCCATCAAGCTGTCTCTTATACACATCTCCGAGCCCACGAGACAAGAGGCAAT
>CAXDNE010000259.1:0-10471 GCA_963990595.1 uncultured Methylobacterium sp. | reverse complement strand
CCTCGATACGCCGCCTTCAACTCACCGTCGTCACCCAATCTCCCGCATAGCTCGACGAGGCGCGCCTGGCGGCATTCCAGAGCGCGGTAGAACGCAGGGCTGCTCAGCTGTACGAACGGTACTTCCGCGATCTGAATTTCTCTGTCTGGCTCGATCCAAACGATCCGGCCTAAGGTGATCCGACAGGTCTCGGCGTAGGCGTCCGATCGGGATGTCCCCGCCCTACCGATGAGGCCGAAGGCATGCCACTCCTTTCCACACAGCTGACGCGTCGACCCGTTCCGCCCTGGCTCGACGATCTGCAGCTCGGTGCAGTCTCGGATCTCGGCTCGAAGCCGCTTCCGCTCGCCGATATGCTCACGGGCGCGGTCTACTACCCCGCCGCGGGCTTGCACGGCGGACCCGTCAAATGGCTCGGCGGCGCCGCCCACTCGTTCATCTACGCCGACTACGGGGTCGGGCTGGCCGCCGCGCGCGCCGCGGCGGACGAGGGTTTCGACGGCTATTCGCTCATCGGCCTCGCCGAGGTTGCGCAACAGCAGCTCACTCCGCAGGGCTGGACCCCGAGCGTCGATGCTCGACGCGACCCCCGCGACCGACAACGGTTCGAGGGGATCGTCGATGAGCTGGCATCCCCGTTCGCGCTCTGGAGTGTGTATGAGCGCCGGAGCGAAAAGGGCGAGAAGCACGGACCGCAGCGCTTCAGCCTGCTCTTCGTCGGCGGCGACGGCGTGGCCACCTACGACGCCCTCTTCCGTGGACACCGCGTCGCCCCCCGATTCCTATGCCTGATCCGTCCGGGTACAGGCTTCGGCGGGAACTATACGGACTTCTTCAACGAGGACGGCCTGCTTGCCCAGGTCGTCACGCACGGCGCGCAGGTGCTCCCGGACTATCTCGTCACCGACCACGCCGCCCCGGGCGGTGGATCGTGGTGGCCCGGGCACTATCCGGTCGCGGTCCCGACAGTGGCGTACCGTATGTGGGGAAGCCGGTGACGATTTCGGCGCCGCGCGGCGCGATGTCCTCCCTGCCCGGCCGGACCGATCGCATACCGCTGCGAGATCGCCCTGTGGCGTCGGCGCTGCGGCCGACTTGAGGAAACGCCGATCGCCCGCGCCCGCGTTGCTCAACTTACGGGTTGCGGGTCTCGGCAAACCCGGATGTCGATCCAGCCGCAGGCCCGGCCCGCTCTGGGCGCTCTCGAGCGTGCCCCGCGCGGCGTCGCTTGTCCGGAAATAGCTTTCGCCATCCTCCATCGGCCCACGACTGCCCCGTCGGTGCAAAGTCAGACGTTGGCAGCGCGATCGGATGATTGGAAGGTGGCGACGTACCGGTCGATGGCCTCGATCCAAGAGTCAGCGTAATGCGGCAGGAGATCCGAGAGGTACGGTGTCTTCCCCGTGGCTGTCCGCAACACGGACTGATTTCCCTCCACCTTGATCGTCCCCCCAATCAACGCGGCGAGCGTCTCAGCGTAGACCTGGCCTGGTCCGGCTCGGTCCCACCAGGTCGCGGGACCGGTGTCGAGATGGCCGGACTTGCGGACCGTGCCGAGATTGAGCGGCTGCCCCGTCGGGGAGGGGTGCTTGAGATTGAGGCCGCGCTGAACGTCAGGATAAACGCCGTGCGCGGCGGCGCGCGCGAGGAATTCGCGCAGCAACCGTGCTAAGCCGGGCCGGCTCTGGTCGAGCACCTCGTAGAACTCGTCCTCGCCGAGCCCGACGCCCGCGGGTCTCGCGGCGGTGGCCGCCGGGGTCGAAACCGCCGGCGCGAGGATCCGCACCGCGTCGGACGATCCGCCGTCCTCGATCCGCACGACGCCGCGCTCGATCAAGGTCGTCTGCGCGAGGACGCTCGGATAGATCAGCCGCGCACCGGGTACCGGCGTCTCGTAAACGGCGAGTTCGACGAGGGCGAACACGAAGCGGTGCCCGGCGTGGGATTGCAGGAGCTCGGCCAGCGCGACGAGGTCTTCGCGGATCCCGTCGCCGACCACGGCGATGATCGCCCGCCCGCGCTTGAGGTTGCGCGTGACGGCGTCGATGAAATCCGCCTCGACCGACGGATCCTGACCGCCGGCCGCGATGGCGGCGAGCGGCAGGATCGGTTCGCCCGCGGCCTTGCGGGCCGCGTCGACGGCACCCTGAAGCTGCTCGTAGCTCAGGCGGAACACCGCGGCCGCGTACTCCATGGCCTGCGCAACCACGCTGCGGCGCGCCTCGGGGTTACGCCACAGCTTGGCCTCGACTAGAATCAGACCGCCATCGGCGGTGACGAAGAGGTTGTCGAGCGCGCCGGACTTGCCGGCCCCGAAGACGAGCGGCAGTTCGCGGCAGACCGGGATCGGCGCGCCGAAGCCGGGTTCGATCCGGTCGATCGGAAGGACCTGCGGCTGCGCGTGCAGGAGCTTCTGCAGCCAAGCTTCGTCATACCCGCCGGTCGCCTGCTTGGTCAGCTGCTCACGATTGAGCACGGCGGCGATCCCCGCCTCGGGTACCCAGATCGGCTGAGCGTCCTGCCGCATGTCTGACCTCGCGTGTGTGCCGCCGCAACGGCTGCGTCTTCATCCATCCCATCACCGCTTTCCGAAATACCGGTCCGCGTGACAATCCAGGGCAGCGACATCTCTGCTTACGGCCGCGAGAGGCGGCGCAGGTGAGGCCAGAGATCGACCGGATCCGGGGACCTCAAGTGGGCTCGAAGCCATGAAGCCGAATTTTCCCCATCCTGGCGTGGAAGTATGGAGCGGCCCCGACAGCGGAAGCACGCTGATCAGAAGCGGCCGCAAAGTGACCGTAAAAAGAGGCGGCCCCCATGCGAATGACAACCGATCCGGTTTCGCATTCTGCTTTCCTAAGTCACGCGGAAGCGGCGTCACGAGCCTCCGGTTGGGACAATGGGTGTCCCGGGAGAGCGTCCGATCGAATTTCACCTCGCGCCGGGAATGCCACACGGCATGAGATTCCACGCAGGCCCGTAGACAACCTAGCGGAACCTTGGCAGCTAGGCAGGACCACTCCTTCTGGTTGTGCTGCAGCCCCATGTCCTACGTCTCGTCCACCGTCGGCCGTGTTCTCGACCAGATCAATCGCAACTATTTTCTTCCAGCGATTCAGAGGCCTTATGTCTGGCAACCTGAGCAGATTATCGCTCTCTTCGACTCGCTACTGAAGGGCTACCCGATCTCGTCGTTCCTATTTTGGGAAATCAGACCCGATCGGCGCAATGATTGGGAGATCTACAAGTTTGTCGAGAACTTCCGGCATGGCGATACGCACAATGAGATGGCGGAGCCGGACGGACGCGACGTCATACTGGTGCTTGACGGGCAGCAGCGTCTAACGTCGTTGCTGATCGGCTTACGCGGCACTTACTCAGTTCGCGCACGATACGGCCGGCGACACAATCCCGACGCCTGGAGTCGGCAACGGCTGTTCATCGACCTCCTCAAGGATCCGGCAGCCGACGACGAAGAGCTCGATGGGGAGGATCTAGGCGTCACCTATGGGCTGCGCTTCTTCGAGCAAGAGCCCGCGCGCGAGGACGGTCATCTTTGGATGAAGCTCGGCCGCATTCTCGACTGCACCAGTGACGATGCATTTGATCGGCTTCGAGAGGAGATCGTCGACGCCCTTCCGGACGCCACCACTCGTGCACAGCAGCGGATTGCGGAACGCACCCTGGATCGGCTCTACCGCACAGTGTGGAAAGATGGCGTGATTGCCTACTATACGGAAAAAGACCAATCCTACGACCGAGTGCTCGACATCTTTATCCGCGCCAACGACGGTGGCACAAAACTGAGCAAGTCGGACCTGCTGTTGTCAATGATCACCGCCAAGTGGGATGGCGTGAGCGCTCGACAGGAGATTTACGCCTTCGTCGACCATCTGAATGATGGGCTGGCTGCGAAAAATCGGCTCGACAAAGATTTCTTGATGAAGGCCTGCCTCGTGCTGTGTGACCTCGATCCGCGTTACAGGATCGGGAACTTCACAAATGCCAACCTCGCGCGCATCGAGGCGAACTGGAAGGAGATCAAAGTCAGCCTCGAGTCGACGCTGCGCCTCGTGAACCGGTTCGGCATCGATGCGGACACCCTGACTTCGCTCAACGCCCTTTTGCCGATCGCCTACTACCTGCACCGGATCGGGGGCGGCAGCCTCGACGGCTCGACACCGTTCGAAGCGGGCAACGCCAAGCGCGTGCAACGCTGGCTCCTCGGCAGCCTGCTGAACGGCGTGTTCGGCGGCAGCTCCGACCGTACCATCGGCGCGGCGCGCTCCATCCTGCAAGAGGCCCTAAAATCGGGCCGCGATTTTCCCGAGCGCTCGCTCGTCCAGGGGCTCGCGGCGCGCGGGCGGATCGCAGGCTTTGATGAGGGCAACCTCGAAGGCGCACTCAGCGCGGGCTACGGCAAGCGCACGTGCTTCCTGGCGCTTTCGCTGCTCTACGACGCGCACGCCTGGGGATCGACGCCGCACCACATCGACCACATCATCCCGCGTTCGCTGGCCGATCGAAAGACCCTCGCAGCGCAGGGCCTGACCGAAACGCGCATTACACGCATCCTCGAGAGCGTGAACCGCCTGGGCAATCTGCAACTCCTGTTGGCGCGAGAAAACCTCGAGAAGAGCAATATGCCGTTCGCGCGGTGGCTCGAGACACGTGACGCCGTGTTTCGAGAGCGGCATCTGATCCCGGACGATCCCGCGCTGTGGGATATTGGAGCCTTGCCGGAGTTCGTCGCGGCGCGTGAGGCGTTGATCCAGCAGCGCCTCCGTCAGATCAACGCTGAGCCGGCGGTCGACCATGCCGACGCCGAGGCCCCAGCGGCTCGCAGCAGCGTCCGGACCGGGCTCTGATTGGCAATGGACACCTTCGAGCGCCCCGCTCCCCCTCTAAGCATCGTGTACCTGCTCACCAACCCGGCCATGCCGGGCTTGGTCAAGATCGGGCGCACCGCCCAGGAGGACGCGCAGACGCGGCTCGACCAGCTCTACACGACCGGCGTGCCAGTCCCGTTCGAGTTGGTCTTCGCCTGCCGGGTTGAGGACGCGGCGCGCGTCGAGCAGGCGCTGCACATTGCCTTCGGACCGCAGCGGGTGAACCAGCGGCGGGAGTTTTTCCGCATCGAGCCCGAGCAGGCGCTCGCGATCCTGCGGCTGCTGCACGTCGAGGACGCGACGCGGACGGTGGAGGCGCAACCCTCGCAGATCTCCGAGCAGGAACTCGGCGCGACCCGCGCCCTGCGGGCGCGTCGGCCGAACCTAGACTTCACGGTGCTCGGAATCCCAATCGGTGCCGAGTTGCGCTGCACTCGCAACGACGCCGTCGTGACGGTGGTCGGGCCGCGCAAGGTGCGCATGGGCGCCGACGAGATGTCGCTGACCGCGGCCACCCGCGAGGCCATGCAGCTCGATTACACCGTGGCGCCGGGTCCGTTCTGGAGCTACCAGGGCCGAACCATCCACGACTTCTACGAGGACGCTTACGGCAACGCCGAGGCGTAGACTGTTCCCCGACGCGGGAGGCGCTCCGGGACGCGTGACATTCCTCGAACGTGACCGTGAGCTCCGGCAACTCGTGTAAGTCGGTGCCGCCGGACAGCGGCGGCCTCGGATCCTACGCGGTGTGGCGCTTGGGTATCATCTGGATGCGATAACCAGTCCCCTTCATGTATGTTCGGCTTTTGTTCATGGCCCAGCGGTCCTTCGACGGTTGGTGCGGATACGTCGATGCGGCATGCTCAGGCCATGTCCCACGAGCACCTGCTCTGCCTCGACATCGAGACCGTGCCGGACCGCGAACTCCTGCCGGCCGACTGGCCGGAGCACGAGTTCGTGCGCAAGCCGATCTGGCATCGGGTCGTGGCGATCTCCTTCGTCGAGGCGCGCATCGAACGGCATCCGAGCGGGGAACGCTACACGGTCGAGTGCTGCCGTACGGGCGGCGAGGCGAGTTGGGACGAGCGGCGCCTGCTCCAGGCCTACTGGCGGCATTTTGCCAAACGGCAGGCGCGGGTCGTTACCTGGAACGGCAAGGGCTTCGACCTGCCGGTGCTGCGGCTGCGGGCGATGATGTACGGCATCCCGGCCGAGGCGTGGTTCACCCGCGGCACGAAGTGGGAGAACTACACGCAGCGCTACGCATCTGATTGGCACTGCGATCTGATGGAACAGCTCGCCGATTATGGCGCCGCAACGCGCATGGGCATGGAGGATGTGGCGCTCGCCATGGGCCTACCCGGCAAGATCGGCGGCCACGGGTCTGAGGTCGCCGCGATGGTGGCGGCGGGGGAGCTCGATCAGGTTCGCGCCTACTGCGAGTGCGATTGCCTGAACCTATTTGCCCTCTACGTCCGCCACGCCCTCCTCACAGGCCGCACAGATGCACAAGGGCATGACGCGAGCCTTGACAGCCTCGTAGCCTGCCTGGAGGAACATCGGGTCGAGCGTCCGCACCTCGGCGCATTCCTCGATCAATGGCGTAGCTCGTCGCGCCCGGTGCCGATGCACGTGGCTCGACCGGCGGAAGCGTGTTTTGCCGTTGGCGCAGTCGCCTGATCGGAGCACCGACCATTGATAGATGGCATACTGCGGCGTCCAGTTGGCACGTTTGGCTGGGCGCCAGCATCACACGTTGGCCCCGCAGACGTCGATCTTCCCGAGAGGCTTCGGCAAGCTGTTCCGCCTCAGCGCATCTTGCCGTAGAACCAAGTATTTGAAGCGCTAGCTCGGCGATTAGAAATAGCCATGAAAGCAACCGGCCAAAATTGTAGCCAAAATCTTGACTGGCAACAACCCGACGAGAAATCCTTCTGAGTATATTTTGCCAGCAGAAGGTAACATAATCCGCCTATGCGCCTTGACATATCGTCGAGGTTCGTTTCTGGTCGGTTGCTTACATTTAACCACAGCGTCCGAGAACAGCAGAAAAGATATGAGCAGATCGACAACGGACTTTAACGAGTTTCTCGATAATGAGACCTTCAAGGACAACCCCGAACTTGCCCGCGAGCTCTATTATGTAGCCGACGGACGCGAAGGCAGCGGAACTTACCGAGCGGAACACAACGGCAGCGCCATGATCATCTATGGCACAGGGAATCCGTATCATCTGGTTCTCGCCAGCACTAAATCGGTTGAGGCCTTCAAAACGCACATCCTAATCAATCTTATGGACGGTGCCGACAGTCCAGAAGCCTGGCAACCTCAATGAGAAGGTTTGCAACAGCATACCTGACGAGGACAGCCGAGCTGTATTCAAGGTTTCGCGAAACCGTATCGCGCCGCCGGCTGAGCGGCGAGCCAGAGCTCGGCCGCGGCGACTGGGATCAGCAGCCGGCGCCCGACCTTGACCGCGTGCAACCGGCCGGCGGCGATCTCCTCGAGGGTCTTGGTTCGACCGAGGCCGGACCAGTGCAGAAATTCCGGGAGGCTGAGGGCACCCTTCTGGGTGCGGGAGATTGGCTCACGCATAGCAGGTCTCGGCGGCGATCGGTGGGGCAACGGGCGTCCGGCGCGCTGCGGTCGCGGTCGATATAGAGGTGCGGCCGCACGGCGCGCACAGGCGGTGGGCGCGGATCCGGCCACCGTCTTACGGGCTGCGCCGGGGCGGCGCGTCGTTCGCCAGCAGAACCGTGTCCGCGCGCAGGACGCGCAGGCACCACCACGGAAACGCGCCGGTGTCCGCGGGACCGGGCTCGCCCGCAGCGATCAGGACGGCGAGCTTGACGCGTAAGTCCGCGACCGCGCACGCCGGCACCGCGAGCACGGCGGCGCCGGCCCCGGCGAGCTCGCGGGCTGCGGCCGCCTCACAAGCCTGCGCGGTGGCCAGGCCGGCCTCAGCTGCGGCCTGCCGATAGATCTCCTGACGCCGCCGGAGCTCGGCCTTCAGGCTCCGCCCCTCGGGCGTGGGCCCGAGCCGCCGGTCGATCGTCGCTGTGTCGGACGCGTGCACCGGAGCCGCCCCACGCGCGGTCCCGGGCAGGGGCACTTGAGGATGGCCGTGCGCGGCCACGAGCGCCTCCTCGAGGTGATCGAGGGCGACGAGAGCGGCCTCGTGCGCGTCGAGCGCCGCGTGAAGACGGCCGAGAGCGCGCTCGACCGGCGTCGCCGCGTCGGGGCCGCCGTGAGCGGATCGGGCAAGCAGCGCGCTCAGCGCCCGGCGGGAGGGGAGGGGCATGGTGCTCATGCCGCGACCCACGACGCGGGTGCCGCGATCATCGGGGCCGGGGCCACCTTGGGTGCTGCCTGTCCAGGACCGAAGGGCAGGGTGGTGAGGTACTCGGCCGCGCGCGAGCCTTGGGCGGCGGCGTGGCTGAGGGCGCGAGGGTCGGCGCACAGCAGCGGCGCCCAGGAGGCGCAGTAGGCGGCGTGATCCGGGTGCGGTGCGCGCGCGATGCCGAGGTCCGCCAGGACAAGGGCGGCGCCGAGCTCGGCCACGAGCTCCTCGGCCGCATACGTCCGGGCGCCGAACCGGCCGGTGAGGTCGCGGGCGAGGCGGTGGGGGGCGCCGGTCCAGTGCACGAGTTCGTGGGCAAGCGTGCCGGCGTAGCCCGTGGGTGTGCGGAAGGCGCCCCGCGCCGGCAGGTGGATTGTGTCAGTGGCCGGCACATAGCTGGCGCGGGGCCCGCCGTGGCAGATCGCGGCGCCGGTGGCCGCGACGAAGGCGTCGAACGCGGGCGGCAGGTCCAAGACTGCGCCGAGCGAGGGCGCGTCGGTAAGAGGCGGGGTGGGATCGACCTGCGCGGCGTTGAAGACGTGCGCGGCGCGGGCGACGAAGGGCGCGCCGTCCGTCGCCTCAGGATCACCGCCCGCGCCGGCTTCCTGGCGCGCACCGCGGGGCAGCTCCTTGTAGAAAAGGACGAGGGTGCCGCGCTCACCCCCGCGGACCTGCGCGCCAAGAGCCGCCCACTGCCGGTAGGTCGCCCAGCGCGCGTCGGCGTAGCCGTGGGCTTGGGCGGCGCACCACAGCGCCAGCACATTGATGCCGCGGTAGCGCCTGCCGGTGCGGGCGTTGCGGGGCAGCGGGTCGGCTCCGTGCCAGGGTGGCGTCCACGACGCGGGGTCGGCGGTTTCGAGCTGGGCGAGGATTGTCGAGGCGAGGCGGGCGTGCAGATCGTTGGTGGGCATTGATGCGGGCTCCCGACGCGGCCGCTTCGGCGGCCTCGCGTCTGGATTCCCGGGCGGTCCCGACATCTGCACGGCGGCAGCGGATCCGTGTCGGCGGGCAGTCTGAAAGACGCTCGCGCGCTGGCTCGAGTTGCGCTCGCCCGGTTGTCATCTCGAAAAGCGCGGCTCGAGCGCGGTTTAGGGGGAGGGCGCGCGAGCCGCGCGTTGAGACCGATGCTCTAGGTCGGCAGCCGCTGCGTGCTCGTCCCCCTGTTGAGGAAACATGCAGTCGCTCGCATGCCTGCGAGTTCATGAACGACCGCCAGCACGCGCGAGGCGGAGAATCGCAGGCGGACCGGTCCTGTCGGAAGGGCCATCATCACCCGGTAGGCCGCTTCGCTCGCGATCGTCACTTCCTGGAAGGCCAGCTCCAGAGGCCCGGGCTCATCGACCGTTAGGACCTCGTCGTGTCCGGCCAGTCCGTTCGCCTCCGGAGAGACGCGGAGTGATTTGGGCGCCTCAGCCGGCTCGTGCTGCGGGACGATCTCGATCTGCCCACGCAAGTTGCGCCGTCCCGTCGTGGTGACGAAACGGACGCCGAACGCGCCGGGCAAACCATGGAGTTCGGCCGTGATCAGACCGTCCGGATCGGGCAGAAAGATGCCCGCCTTAGCGATGAACGGCTGCTCTCGATTCTGCCGGATCACCACATCCTCGAATTTGAGTTCCCTCAAGACCCGATCCATGTCCGGGAACGGGTCTTCACCGCGCGGCACCGCGCAGATCAGAACGCCGTCGGTGAAAATCTGCGCTGTCGCACTGTGGACGGCGCGCGTCGAAGCTGGGTTCATCCGGGCGAGCACGCGTAGGAAGCGGGCCTTGTCAGGCGGGGCGACCCGAAACTCCAGGCCCTCCAAGCTCGGATCCGTGACGTGGTAGAAGGCACCCATGCGCCCCGCCAGGGCGCGGCCGCGCGCCACGTCGATCCCGCTGGGTTGGCGCGGCGTCACCTGGTGGCTCATCAGTCGTCCGGCGCAGGCGAGGGCGCGCGCGATCGCCTCGACATCGACAGCACGTCCCTCCCCGCGATCGTCGCCCTCCCACGGCACCACCGTTGGCGCTTCCGGGATGATGATGCCGACCCGAAGCTTTGGGTGGTGTTTGGGCCCGCGCTTTCGTCCGGCCGCCAGCGCCTCCTCGAAGGTCGGCGGCAGCGTTATCGTCCACATAAGCTTGTCGAGGTCGATCTCGCAGCTCAGCTCGGCATCGGCCTGGTAGATCGGTCGGATCTGCATCAGTCGGATCTGTCTCTTATACACATCTCCGAGCCCACGAGACAAGAGGCAAGCTCG
>CAXDNE010000258.1:0-10542 GCA_963990595.1 uncultured Methylobacterium sp. | reverse complement strand
AGATTGCCTCTTGTCTCGTGGGCTCGGAGATGTGTATAAGAGACAGGGGCGGCCGAGGCGCCCGTCGGCGCGGTCGCCAACACGCTCGTGCCGCCCCCCGGGTCGCCGGCGCCCGCCGCGGCGCCGCGCACCTTCGGCCGCGCCGCCAGCGCCCAGCCCGACGAGGCCGCGAGCGACGCCCGCGCCCGGGCGCGGCAGGCCAAGACGCTCGACGAGCTGGAGCGGATCCTCGCCGAGTTCGACGCCTGCCCGCTGCGCTTCACCGCCAAGAACCTCGTCTTCGCCGACGGCAATCCGGAGGCCCGGGTGATGTTCCTCGGCGAGGCGCCCGGCGCCGACGAGGACCGGATCGGCAAGCCGTTCATGGGCCGCTCGGGCCAGCTCCTCGACAAGATGATGAAGGCGATCGGCCTCGACCGGTCGAGCGCCTATATCGGCAACATCGTGCCCTGGCGGCCGCCGGGCAACCGCAACCCGACCCCCCAGGAGGTGGCGGTGTGCCGGCCCTTCGTGGAGCGCCAGATCGAGCTGGTCGATCCGGACATCATCGTCTGCCTCGGCGCGCCGGCGACCCAGACGCTCACCGGCACCAAGGACGGCATCCTGCGGACCCGCGGCCGTCTGTTCCCGTACAAACTGCCGGGTCGCGAGGTGAAGCTGCTGGCGACGCTCCACCCGGCCTTCCTGCTGCGCCAGCCGGTGCAGAAGCGTCTGGCGTGGCGGGACTTCCGCGCCCTGCGGTCCCTCCTCGACGGGAAAGCTTGACCGGACAAGCGGAACCGGCTCTCCCCTCCCGCCATTAGAGCTTCGTTCCGGCCGCTGGTGCGCCCACCGGCCGGACGCAGCGACGCACAGCAAATCGCGCCCCGCTCGAGGCGGCCGGCGCGGCATCGATGGCGGGACCCGACCATGCGCTGGGAAGATCTACGCACCTCCGAGAACGTCGAGGACCGTCGGGGCGAGGGCGGCGGCGGCGGCATGGGCTTCCCCGGCGGCGGCGCCGGCGGGCTCGGCATCGGCACCATCGTGGTGCTGCTGATCATCAGCTACTTCACCGGCATCAACCCGGCGATCCTGATCGGCGGTGCCGAGCGGATCGGCGGCGGCCACAGTCAGCAGGAGCAGCCGGCTGACCCGCAGACGCAGGCCCGGCGGCGTCAGGCGCCCACCGACGAGAGCGGACAGTTCGCCTCGAAGATCCTCGGCAACACCGAGGATGTGTGGAGCCAGATCCTGCCGCAGCAGACCGGCAAGCAGTACACGCCGACGACACTGGTGCTCTACACCGGCGGCACCCGCTCCGGCTGCGGCTCGGCCCAGGCCGCCATGGGCCCGTTCTACTGCCCGCTCGACAAGAAGGTCTATCTCGACACGGGCTTCTTCAAGGAGATGGCGACCAAGTTCGGCGTGAAGGGTGATTTCGCCTACGCCTACGTCATCGCCCACGAGGTCGGCCACCACGTCCAGGACGTGCTCGGCATCCTCGGCAAGGTCCAGGCCCGCCAGCAGCAGGCCTCGAGCAAGACCGAGGCGAACGCCCTCTCGGTCCGCATCGAGCTGATGGCCGATTGCCTCGCCGGCGTCTGGGCCAAGAACTCCAACGACAAGTACGCCGAGCTGGAGCAGGGCGATATCGACGAGGCGCTGAACGCCGCCGCCCAGATCGGCGACGACGCCCTGCAGCAGCGCTCCCGGGGCTACGTGGTGCCGGATTCCTTCACCCACGGCTCCTCGGCCCAGCGCCAGCGCTGGTTCAGTGCCGGCTACAAGAGCGGCCAGACCAAGGCCTGCGACACGTTCCGCACGGCCAACAACTGAGGCCGGGGCACAGGGTCAGGGGGTCCTCACCCCCGGCTCAACCGCCGCGCATTGGCCCGGACCTTCCGCCGGTAGCTGCGGATCACCTTGCCGTTCGAGGCCCCCGCGGCGAGCATGAGGGCGGCTTCCCCGGCGGCCAGGACCTTCTCGGTCACCATCAGCTGCGCCTCGACCTGCGCGGCCGGGCCGCCGGCGGCGAACATCGCCATCCGCTGAGCGATCACGCCCTGGGCCTCCAGCCCGAGCATGGCCATGTCCAAGCCTGTCTTCCACCAACCCAACAGCATCGCATTCCCTATATGGCCCGGGGCGACGGCCGAGCCTGATCCGGGGTCTTGGAATGCGCCCAGGCCTGCACGGGGCGCAAGCCCCATCCTGCGCTGCGGGATCGCGCCTTTGCGCTGCAGCGGCCGATGCCGTAAGCGCCCGGCAGACCCCCCGGACAGCGCCCGCCATGATACGCCTGGACAAGATCACCAAGCAGAACGGGCGGCAGCTCGTCTTCATCGAGGCCTCGGCCGCCCTGCAGCGGGGCGAGAAGGTCGGTCTGGTCGGCCCGAACGGGGCCGGCAAGACCACCCTGTTCCGGATGATCATCGGCCAGGAGCAGCCCGACGAGGGGCAGGTCGCCGCCGACCGGGGCATCACGATCGGCTATTTCAGCCAGGATGTCGGCGAGATGTCCGGGCGCAGCGTCGTCACCGAGGTGATGGACGGCGCCGGCCCGGTGAGCGCGGTGGCGGCCGAGCTCGCCGAGCTCGGCGCGGCGCTCGCCGACCCGGACCGCGCCGACGAGATGGACGCCCTGGTCGAGCGCTACGGCGAGGTCCAGGCCCGGTTCGAGGAGCTCGACGGCTACGCGCTGGAGGGCCGGGCCCGGGAGGTGCTCGACGGCCTGAGCTTCAGCCAGGAGATGATGGACGGCGACGTCGGCGCCCTCTCGGGGGGCTGGAAGATGCGCGTGGCGCTCGCCCGCATCCTGCTGATGCGCCCGGACGTGATGCTCCTCGACGAGCCGTCGAACCACCTCGACATCGAGAGCCTGATCTGGCTCGAATCGTTCCTGAAGGCCTATGACGGCGCCCTGCTGATGACCTCGCACGACCGCGAGTTCATGAACCGCATCGTCACCAAGGTCATCGAGATCGACGCCGGCGCGCTCACCACCTACTCGGGCGACTACGCCTTCTACGAGGGCCAGCGGAAGCTCAATGAGGCGCAGCAGCAGGCGCAGTTCGAGCGCCAGCAGGCGATGCTGGCGAAAGAGATCGCCTTCATCGAGCGCTTCAAGGCGCGGGCCTCCCACGCCGCCCAGGTGCAGAGCCGGGTGAAGAAGCTCGACAAGATCGAGCGCGTGGAGCCGCCCCGGCGGCGGCAATCGGTGGCCTTCGAGTTCCAGCCGGCGCCGCGCTCGGGCGACGACGTCGTGATGCTCAAGGGCGTGAACAAGCGCTACGGCAGCCGCACGATCTACGCGGGTCTCGACTTCTCGGTGCGGCGCAAGGAGCGCTGGTGCGTGATGGGCATCAACGGCGCCGGCAAGTCGACGCTCCTCAAGCTCGTCACCGGCACCACCGCGCCCGATGACGGCTCGGTCACGGTCGGCGGCAGCGTCAAGCTCGGCTATTTCGCCCAGCACGCCATGGACCTGCTCGACGGCGACCGCACCGTGTTCCAGACCCTGGAGGATGCCTTCCCGCAGGCCGGCCAGGGGTCGCTGCGGGCGCTGGCCGGCTGCTTCGGCTTCTCGGGCGACGATGTCGAGAAGCGCTGCCGGGTGCTCTCGGGGGGCGAGAAGGCCCGGCTGGTCATGGCGCTGATGCTCTACGACCCGCCGAACTTCCTGGTGCTCGACGAGCCGACCAACCACCTCGACATGGGCACTAAGGAGATGCTGATCGAGGCGCTCGCCAATTACGAGGGCACGATGCTGTTCGTCTCCCACGACCGGCACTTCCTGGCGGCCCTGTCGAACCGGGTGCTGGAGGTGACTCCGGAGGGCGTGCACCAGTATGGCGGCGGCTATACCGAATACGTGGCCCGCACCGGCCAGGAGGCGCCGGGCCTGCGGAGCTGAGGCGTCGCCGCGCACGGCGGCGGGCCGTGTGACGATCGTTCCGCTACCCTCACCGAGAGGCGCAGGTTAGGCTCGACCGAAACGGCCGGGTGCCAGACGCCGTGCGACGCCTGCTGAAATTCCTCCACACGATGGGGGCCGCCGGATTGCTGGGGGCGATGGCGTCCCTCGTCGTCCTTCTGAGCCTCGCGCCCGCACCCGCTTCTCTGGCCGGATACGCGGCGATCCGGGGCGCCATGGGCGCCGTCGCCACCTGGATCTTCCTGCCCGCGCTCGCCCTGACGCTGATGTCCGGCCTGCTGGCGATGGCGGTGAACCGCGCCTTCCTCAACGCGGGCTGGGCGTGGCTGAAGCTCGCCACCGGCGTGCTGATGTTCGAGGGCGGGCTGGTCTACGTGCAGGGGCCGATGAAGCGGGAGGCCGAGCAGAGCGCCCGGGCGCTCGCCGGTCTGGTCGATCCCGCGGCGCTCGCCGTGGCGCTGGATGGCGAGCGCGGCACGCTCTGGGTGCTGCTCGCCGTGGCGACCGCCAATGTGGTCCTGGGCATCTGGCGGCCGCGGATCCTGCGGCTCCCCGGCACCGAAACGCCGCCCCGGGGCGCAGCCGCGGACGAGCGGCCGCGCTGATCACTTCCCAATACAAAAGCCGGCAAACAATCGATCGAGCACGTCCTCGACACCGACCTGCCCGCCGATCTCGCCGAGGGCCCGCACGGCGAGCCGCAGATCCTCCGCGGCCAGTTCCGGCAGCCCGCCCGCCCCCGCGAGCAGGCGGTCGAGATGCGTCACGCAGGCTTCGAGCGCCGCCCGATGCCGCGCCCGGGTGATCAGGCCGTCCCCCGTGCCAAGCCCCTCTTCGGCCGCCGCCTGGATGGTATCGAGCAAGGCCTCGAGGCCCGCCCCGGTCCGAGCCGAGACGGCGAGCCCATCGGGGCCGCGAGCGGATAATGAGCCGGCAAAAAGATCGGCCTTGGTGCGGAGCTGCATCGCGGGGACCGGCAGGGTGCCGAGATCGGGCACCTCTCCACCGGGCGGCACCAGAACCAGCACCAGATCGGCGGCCTCGATCCGCGCGCGGGTCCGCAGGATCCCCTCCGCCTCCACCGGCTCCGCGGTTTCGCGAAGGCCGGCGGTGTCGACCAGAAGGACCGGCAGACCGCCGAGGTCGAGCCGGACCTCAATGGCGTCCCGGGTTGTCCCGGGCACATCCGACACGATGGCGACATCCCGCCGGCTGAGGGCGTTCAGCAGGGTCGACTTCCCCGCATTGGGCGCGCCGGCCAGCACCACGGTGAACCCGTCGCGCAGCCGCTCGCCCCGCCGCCCGTCGCGGAGGGCGGCGGCGATGGCGGCGCGCAGGGTGGCGGCGCGACCGAACAGGGCCGCGTCGAGCCCCGAATCGTCCACGTCGCCCTCGTCGGCGAAGTCCAGGGCCGCCTCCGCGGAGGCCAGGCAATCGATCGCCTCGGTTCGCCACGCGGCGACCTGCCGGCTGAGGGCGCCGTCGAGCTGGCGCAGGGCCTGCCGGCGCTGGCCCTCGGTCTCCGCGTCGATGAGATCGGCCACGGCCTCGGCCTCGGCGAGGTCCATCCGGCCGTTCAGAACCGCCCGGCGGGTGAAGGCGCCCGGTCCCGCGGCGCGGCAGCCCGGCAGGCGGCCGAGCGCCGCGAGCACGCCCATCCGGACCGCCGGCCCGCCATGCAGGTGCAGCTCGGCCATATCCTCGCCGCTATAGGTATCGGGGCCCGGGAACCACGCGACCAAGGCTCGGTCGAGCTCGGTGCCCTCGGCCGGATCCCGGAGCGTCCGGAGCGACAGACGCCGCGGCACCGGAATGGACCCGCCCAGGGCGACGAGGACGTCGCGCGCGGCCGGGCCGCTGATGCGGATCACCGCCACGGCAGCGCGTCCGAAGCCGCTGGCGGAGGCGAAGAGTGTTTCGGTCTCGGTCATGGTGTTCGCGCGGACGCGTCGCTTCAGCCTCGGATTTCACGTGAAACACGCGCCCGGCCCTATACCATCCTGACGCCATTCTGCGCCGCCATAACGGATGCCGCAGCGTCGAATCGGGAAACGCCATGAAGCTCTGGACCCGCCGCAGCGTCAGCTTCGGCCTTGTCGCCGCGCCCCTGCTCCTCCGGATGCGGCCGGCCGGCGCCGGAGCGGAACCCGATCTGCCGGCGATCGAGACCACCCTCGGCGGGCGCCTCGGGGTCGCGGCGGTCTCGGCCGACCGCGTCCTCGTCAGCCATCGGGCGGACGAGCGGTTCCCGATGTGCAGCACCTTCAAGGTCCTGGCGGTCGCGGCGGTGCTGGCGCGCGTCGATGCCGGGGTCGAGACCCTCGACCGGGTCGTCCCCTACGGCCCGGCCGATCTCCTGAGCTACGCGCCGGTGACCCGGAAGGCGCTGGAATCCGCCGGCGGCACCGGGCGCATGCCGGTCTCGGCGCTCTGCGCGGCTGCCCTGGAATGGAGCGACAACACCGCCGCCAACCTGCTCCTGGCGAGTCTTGGCGGTCCGGAGGGTCTGACCGGCTGGCTGCGCGGCTCCGGCGATCCCCTCACCCGCCTCGACCGCACCGAACCGACCCTGAACAGCGCGCATGTCGGAGATCCGCGCGACACCACCACCCCGGAGGCGATGCGCGGAACCCTTGGGCGGATCCTGCTCGGTTCGGTCCTGTCCGAGCCGTCGCGCGACCGGCTGGAGGGCTGGATGATCGCGTGCCAGACCGGCTCCAAGCGCCTCCGCGCCGGGCTTCCGACGGATTGGACCGTCGGCGACAAGACCGGCAGCGGCGACAACGGCACGGTCAACGACGTGGCGATCCTGCGACCGCCGGGGCGTGCACCGGTGATCGTGGCCGTGTACGTCACGGGCGCGACGGCTCCCGCGGCGGCGGTCGAATCGGCCTATGCCGGGATCGGGCGGCTCATCGCCGCGCGGGCGGCCGCCGCGTGAGCCCGGACGAACCCGAGCCGGAACGGCCGCCACGATGGCTTCGAAGATGCCCGCCAAGACCACCCGCGCGACCCAGGCCCTCGACAAGGCCGGCTTCCGCTACAGCCTCCACACCTACGATTACGATCCGGATGCCCCGCGCATCGGCCTCCAGGCCGCGGAGGCGCTGGGCGTCGAGCCCGGTCGCGTGCTGAAGACCCTGATGGCCTCCGTCGATGGCCGAACGGTCTGCCTGCTGGTGGCCTCCGACAAGGAGGTCTCGATGAAGCGGGTGGCGTCCGCCTTCTCGGGGAAAGCCGCCGCGATGCTCAAACCCGCCGATGCCGAGCGGCTGACGGGCTACCATGTCGGCGGGATCAGCCCCCTCGGGCAGAAGCGACCCTTTCCCACGGCGATCGATGCCGGCTCCCTCGGCGCGCCGGGGGCCGAGATCCACGTCAATGGCGGCGGCCGGGGCCTGCAGATCCGCCTGACCGAGGGAGACCTCGTCGCCGCTCTGAAGGCTCTGGTCGTACCGCTCACCTAGCCGGCGCGGCCGGGTAAGGGCCCGTTTACCCTGGTCCCGCACGGTGGCGGCTTCCTGGGATGTGGGGCCGGCATGCCGATGGTGGGGCGCAGGACGATGGCGGCGCTCGGAATCACCCTGCTGCTCGGCAATGCCGGTCGGGCCGCGGATCTCGATATCCGCGGCGCCTACGCGCCGGCCCCGCTCGGCAGCCCGCGCTTCTTCCCGCGGAGCGACGGGATCGATCGCCGTCCGGTCTATGCGGTCCGGACCCGCGCGGTGCCGGTGGGCTGCACGCCCCGCCGGGCGCCGGTGCCGACCAATGCGCCCGACGATCCGAGCTATGTCGGCTCCGAGTACGGCCTGTCGCATCCGAGCTATTACGGGTTCACGCCGCCGCTGGGCGTCGATGACCCGTTCGGCCGCTCCCTCCTGCCCTATTGCCCCTGACGGGTCGGCGCTCCGGCCGATTCCCTGGAGCGGCCGCATGTTCTAGACCGGCGGCACCATCCCGCCGGAGCCCGTCCCTTGTCCAATTCGATGCCGCAGCGTTTCAGCGACCTCGCCGCCCTGCGCGGGTGCGTGGCGGGTTGGCGGGACGCTGGCGAGCGGGTCGTCCTGGTGCCGACCATGGGGGCCCTGCACCGCGGCCATCTCGCCCTGATGGCCGAGGCGCGGCGGATCGGCCGCCGCACGGTGGCGAGCATCTTCGTCAATCCGACCCAGTTCGGACCCAACGAGGATTTCTCCCGCTACCCGCGGGACCTTGAGGCCGATCTGGCGCTGCTCGCACAGGCCGGGGCCGATGCCGCCTGGACGCCCGACGTGGAGACCATGTACCCGCCGGGTTTCGCCACGCGGATCGAGGTCGCGTCGCTGTCGGAGGGTTTGTGCGGCCCGTTCCGGCCCGGTCATTTCGCCGGGGTCGCCACCGTGGTGACCAAGCTGCTGAACCAGGTCCGCCCGGACGTCGCCCTGTTCGGCGAGAAGGATTTCCAGCAGCTCCGGGTGATCCAGCAGGCGGCGGCCGATCTCGACCTCGCGGTGGAGATCCGCGGCGTCCCCACCGTGCGGGAGCCCGACGGCCTCGCCCTGTCGTCGCGCAACCGCTACCTCTCCCCCGAGGAGCGCGCCATCGCGCCGAAGCTCCACGCGGTGCTGGCCGATGTCGCGGCCGCCGCGCGCAGCGGGACCCCGGTCGCCGACCGGATCGCCGCCGGCAGGGCCGCGCTGGAGGCGGCCGGCTTCCGGGTCCAGTATCTCGTGGTCTGCGATGCCCGGACCCTGGTGCCGGTGGAGCGGGTGGACGGCCCCGCACGGGTCCTCGCCGCCGCCTTCCTCGGCCGGACGCGCCTCATCGACAATCTCGCCGTGTAGGCGGCCCGCCGCTCCGGCCCGTCCCCTACGCCCGCTTCGGCGCGTATCTGTCCACGAGCAGGCGTCGGAGCTCCCGCAGGAGTTCCGGCGGGTCGAACGGCTTCTCCAGGCGGCGCACGGCGGCGTAGCGTTCGGGCAGGGCCATCCGATCGTAGCCGGTGGTGAACACGAAGGGCACGCCGCGCGCGGCCAGCAGGTCGGCCACCGGGTAGACCATCTCGCCGCACAGGTTCACGTCGAGCACCGCCGCCTCCGGCACGGCGCCTCGGATCAGGTCGAGGGCGGCCTCGACGGAGGGGGCCGGCCCGAGCACGGTCGCGCCGGCATTCCGCAATGCCTGCGCCAGCTCCTCCGCGATGAAATACTCGTCCTCGACCGCCAGGACACGGCGGCCACGGAGGGATCCTTCAGGCATCAGCATGACTCTTCGTCGGCTGCCGGTCCGAGACAGGCGACGCGATGGTGCAGTGAACGCCGCCGGCTTCCATCACGTAGGTTGGTCTGGCGCCGCGCTGATACGGGAGCGCCCCCTCGATCGGTTCACGTCCGGAGCCCCGTCTCGCCTCCGACGACACCCCCGGCGCCGGCATGGCGACTCCGCGCTCCCGCCCATCGACAGGCAGCCGGCGCCGACCGCCGAAGGAGCTGCCGAACCCGCCCGGAGCGACGTCGGCGCGCTGGGATCCGGCACCGGCCGAGGCCACCGGAGGTCGGCGAAGCCCGTCGTGGCCGCAGGGTCACGCCGGCGGCGTTTTCGCAATTTGCCGGGACGCGGTGTTGGCGCGGCGCCGGCGACCTGCTCTGTGATGGGGGGTGATCGGACCACGCCCCGCCCCGGCTCTCCTGGCCGCCTCCCTCGCCTTCGCGGCGCCCGCCAGCGCCGGAGAGGACGGGTTCGAGGGCATGGCCGGCCCGTACGGCGAGCGCCTGCGCGTCGACCAGAAGGGGCTGACCCTCACGTTTCCGGAGCCGGACGTGACACTCCAGATCGGCGGCCGGCTGCACCTCGATGCCGGCGCGGCCGGGTTCAGCCGGCCGGGCCTGCCCGAGGCCTTCCCCGACACGGTCGCGGTGCGGCGCGCCTGGATCGAGCCGACGCTCACCATCGGCCGGGACTGGGTGATCGCCTTCCAGTACGATTTCGGCGATCCGCTCCTGCCCATCAACGACGCCTTCGTGGCCTGGAAGGGGTTGCCGGACACGATCCTGACGCTCGGCAACATGAAGGTGCCGTTCAGCCTCGAATGGCTGCAGAGCAACAACGACACCCTGTTCGTCGAGCGCTCGGTGGCCAACGCCCTCGTGCCGGACCGCCGCTTCGGGGCGGCGGTCGGCCATCACGGGCAGGCCTGGACCGCGGTGGCCGGCGTGTTCGGCAACGCCGCCAGCAACGGCATCTCGGGCGACGGGGTCGCGGTCGCGGCGCGCGCCACCGTCGCGCCGGTCCTCGACGCCGACGAGACCCTGCATCTCGGGCTCGCCGGGACCTACCGCCGCCGGTCCCGCGGCGACGGCGATTTCAGCTTCTCGAGCCCGGCGGGCGCGTCCCTGTTCGAGCGGCCGCTGGTGGATACCGGCGACCTGCCCGATGCGGCCAGCGTGTCGCGGATCGGGGCCGAATTCGCCTATCGCAGCGGCCCGTTCCTGATCCAGGCCGAGTATATCCGCGCCGCGCTCCAGCCGTTCGGCGGCGCCGGCCAGCCCGCCTCCGGTCTCGGCTTCCAGGGCGGCTACGTCGAGGCCGCCCTGGTGCTGAACGGGCCGGGCCGCGCCTATGCCCTGACGCCGAGTGGCGGCACCACC
>CAXDNE010000257.1:0-10600 GCA_963990595.1 uncultured Methylobacterium sp. | reverse complement strand
CGGCCTTGGCCGCGTAGGCTTCAGATCGGTGTCTCACAATCCGCGGGCGGTACACGATCTAGGCTCCATGTTCGTGCTCGACGCGGACGGCGACAGCGTCGTAGAGGCTGCCCAGGTCCCCGCCCGCAAGGTGAACTACAAGGACCGGGACTACTTTCAGGCGCACCGGGCGAGCGCCGGCCTCGGGCTCTACATCAGCCGGCCGCTCGTCTCCCGGCTGACCGGGGACCGCATGATCGTGCTCAGCCGCCGCATCGACAAGGCGGACGGCTCCTTCGGCGGCATCGTTCTGGCCACCCTGAGGCTCAGCTACTTCAGCCGCCTGTTCGACCAGATCGGCCTCGGTCCGGAGGGTGCGATCAACCTCTATCTGCGCGACGGCAGCCGCGTGATGCGCCACCCCTACGCCGAGGCCGACATCGGCGCGAGCATCGCCGGGACGCCGAACTTCGAGCGGTTCGTCCGCGAGCGCAGCGGCACCTTCGTGGGCACCTCGGCGCGCGACGGCGTCGAGCGGCACTACGCCTTCTCCCAGGTCGGCGACCTGCCGCTCGTGCTCAACGTCGCCCTCGCGACTGCCGACATCGAGGCCGGCTGGCGCGCCAAGGCCGCCGTCCTCGGCGCGACGGTCCTGGTCCTGTGCGGCGTGACCGTATTCCTGTCGCTCCTGTACGGGCGAGACCTGCGCCGGCGGGACGCGCTGCAGGCGGAACTCGCCCGGCTCTCCCTGACCGACGTCCTCACCGGGCTGCCGAACCGGCGCCGCTTCGAGCAGGTGTTCGAGCGCGCCTGGAGGGAGGCCGGGCGAACGGGCAAGCCGCTGTCGCTGCTCGTCGTCGATGCCGACCACTTCAAGCGCTGCAACGACCGCTACGGCCATGCGGTCGGGGACGAGGTGCTCAAGGGGCTCGCCCGCTGCCTCTCGAAGAGCGTGCACAGGCCTGAGGACCTTGTGGCGCGGGTCGGCGGCGAGGAGTTCGTCATCCTCCTGCCCGAGACGGACGGGGCCGGGGCGCTGCGCGTCGCGGACAAGGTGCATGAAGGCGTCGCGACCCTCTCAGTTGCTTCGGCCGGTATCGGCGCCGGGGCCGTCACGGTGAGCATCGGCTTGGCGAGCGGCTTCGGCGACGACGTTGACGGCGGCGGTCTCTACCGCGATGCCGACGCGGCGCTCTACGCCGCCAAGGAAAGCGGCCGCAACCGAACCTGCCGCGCCGGAGGTGCCCGTCGAACCGCGGCGCCGGTCGAAGCGCTTCGTCTGGTCGGCTCCTGAACCAAGATCGGCGGAAGAGGCTTTCCGAGGGCGGCGACCCGGGACGCCTTCGCGACAGAAGCGGGAGGAGAGGCTGAGATTCGCGATCCGGGCAGGCTTGCCTTGGCCGCGCGGCGAGGATCCCGGATCGAACCTTCGGCGTTCCGGATGCCGAGCTCGGCCGAAAGCCGGCGCAGGGTTCCGGTTATGTCGGCCTCACGCGTCTTCACGACCTTCGCAGGCAAGGTGGCCAAGTGGGCCGGGCACCCGCTCGCCTTCGCGCTCGGGGCGGCCTCAATCGTCGTGTGGGCGGCGAGCGGGCCGTACTTCCACTTCTCCGACACCTGGGAGCTCGTCATCAACACGGGCACCACCATCGTGACCTTTCTGATGGTGTTCCTGATCCAGAACTCGCAGAACCGGGACGGGGCGGCCATCCAGGCCAAGCTCGACGAGCTCATCCGGTCGAGCGCGGCCCAGAACCGCTACATCGGCATCGAGAACCTCACCGAGGAGGAACTCGACGAGCTTCGGCGGCGCTGCGAGACGCGCGCCCGGGCCGAGCGCCTGGACGACGCCCGGGAGGCCGCCGACGCCGCCGAGGCCCGCGCCCATGAGAAGGCGGCTCGTGCCGCGGCCGAGGCGGGAGGCGGCTAGACCCTAGGCCCGGGCAGAGGGATGGCAACGGCGACCCTCAAACCGTCCGGGTCGAAGGCGATATCGACCTTGGCGCCGACCTGGAGGTTCAACACGCGTTTGAGGAGCCGCGAGCCGAAGCCCTCGCGGGTCGGCAACGCGACGGGTGGCCCGTCATGCTCGTTCCAGGTCCAGTGGAGCAACCGGCCGTCGGGACCGTCCTCGACCGACCATCTCACCTCCAGGCGCCCATCCGGGTCGCCGAGCGCACCGTGGCGGATGGCGTTCGTGGCCATCTCGTGCAGAGCCATGCCGACCGGGACCGCCAGCTCCGACGCGAGCACGACCGGTGGCCCGCTCAGGAAGACGCGCGTCCGTCCGGGCTCGTCGTAGGCGCGGAGCTCCGTCGACAGGAGCCCCTCGAACGAGATCCGCCTGGGCGCGGTCGTCCGTGATCAGCGCGTGCGTCTGGGCGAGCGAGGCGATGCGTCCCGTGAACGCTTGCCGGAATTCGGCCAGACCGAGCGACGAGCGCAGGCTGGCATTGAGCACGGCCTGCACGGTGGCGAGCGTATTCTTTACCCGATGGTGGAGCTCGCGCACCAATAGGTTCTGGCGGTCCTCGGCCGCGCGCCGCTCGGTTATGTCTCGCGGCGCCGAGACCCAGCGCGTGATGCGGCCGTCCGTGTCTCGCATAGGCGTGATCAGCCACTCGACCATGTAGGTCGTGCCGTCCTTGCGGTAGTTGAGCGCCTCGCCCTGGGCGCACTCGCCGGCTTCGAGAGAGGCGCGCAGCCGGTTCAGCACGGCCCGCTCCGTGCGGGGCCCTTGGAGGAGGCGCGGCAGACGGCCCAGAACCTCATGCGCCTCGTAGCCGGTCATGCGGGTGAAGGCGGGGTTGGCGTGTTCGATGTGAGGGCCCGGCTCGTCGAGTTCGGCCGAGGTGATGAGGATGGCCTCGCCAGCCGCCTCGACCCCGGCCTTGAACACTTCCATCTCGGGCGGCGCCACCATCGCATCCTCACGCACCTCCAAGGCCGCGCCCCGAGTTGGCGCCAGTGTCGCGAGGCTGCACTTTAACTTGTGGGGTTCCGCCGGTTGCCGACCGGGCGTTCGGCGACAGACGCTCATCCCGCGCCCCGTCGCCGCAACCCCTGCGCCCAGGGCCGCGTGACGCCGGCAACCTCGATCCGGAACGCCCTGCTCCCATCCCGTTGTCGAGCGCTCGCCGCGGGCAAGGGCCCAGGACTACGGAGGAACCCATGAGCATCTTCGGGTCGATCATATCAAAGATCTTCGGCGGCGCGAGCGCCCAGGCGGCGACCCCGCACGCCTCAGAGGCGCCGAGCGTGTCGGCAGCGGCGCAGGGCTCGGACGGGCCAACCGGCTCGGCCAGCAGCGCCGCTGCGCCTTCGATGAGCGGCGCCCCGTCCCCGGTCGCGGCCGGTCCTTCAGGCGCCGGTCAGGCAAGCGTCGACGTGGGCCGGGTCCTCGCCGACCTCGCCTCCGAGAAAGGCCAGACCCTCGACTACAAGCGCTCCATCGTCGACCTCCTGAAGCTGCTCGACCTCGACAGCAGCCTGCAGGCGCGCAAGCAGCTCGCCGACGAGTTGCATTACACAGGCGACAAGGAGGACTCGGCCACGATGAACGTCTGGCTGCACAAGCAGGTGGTGCAGAAACTAGCCGAGAACGGCGGCAAGGTGCCGGACGACCTCAGGCACGCATGACCGGCTCGGAAGCCGACATAGGGAACCGTGGGGTGGCCGGGGACTTCCCGGTCACCGACCGACGAAGTCGAGCATGACCGAGAAGAAGGGCCACAGCGGCGCGACGGCCAAGAAGGCGAACGCAATGGCAGTCACGAGGGCAAATCCAACCCGCGGACCTCGTCGTCGGCCCAGGCCGAGCTCGGCAAGACAGGCGGCAAGAGCAAGTAGGAGTCCCGCGCGGCGTCGAGGCGCTGCCGGCTCGCCACCACGAGGACGCCAACGGAGCGCGCACGTCGCCGCCTTAGGTCGTCGTCCGCGGCGTCTCACCGCGATTTCCGAGCGATTGCCGCCTGGGCCTCGCGATTTTGCACCGCCAATTCCCGATGCCACGCGGGCACCGAGCCGGCCGGCGTGGCCCGAGTCGTAAGAAGCACGGGACCCTTACCGTCCGGGAGCGTTGTACCGGGTCGGTCGCGACCGGCGCATTCCCGGAGCGTTGCGTATGGAACAAGGTGTGGCGACGGCGGTGCTGTGCATCGTCGCCGGCGGGGTCACCGCGCAGGTCCTTGCCGCCCGGTTCCGCGTCCCGGCCATCGTCCTCCTGCTGGGACTGGGATTCCTCGTCGGCCCCGTGCTTGGGCTGCTTCATCCCTCCGAGGCTTTCGGTGCAAACCTTCGCCCCTTGATCGGCCTCGCCGTGGCCGTCGTCGTGTTCGAAGGCGGCCTCGCCCTCGACTTCCGCGAGCTCAGGGCCGCCGGCGCGGGCGTGCTCCGGCTCACGGCTATCGCTTTGCCCATCAACTTCGTGTTGGGCACGCTCGCCGCCCACCTCATCGGCGGCATGCTCTGGGGACCGGCGGCCGTGTTCGGCGCGATTCTGGTGGTGACCGGTCCGACCGTCATCCTGCCGCTGCTGCGCCATGCTCGCCTGGAGCGGCGCTCGGCCGCGTTCCTGAAGTGGGAGGCCATCGTCAACGATCCGGTCGGAGCCATTCTGACCGCCATCGTCATCGAGATCCTGGTCGGCTCGGGTCACCGGTCGGGCGAACAAGCCGCGACCGACCTAGCGCTGCACCTTGCCGAGGGAGCGGCGGCAGCAGCCATCCTGGGTGTCGGCTTTGCATTTCTGGTCGCCTGGGCCTTCAGACGGGATCTCGTCTCCGAGACCCTGAAGACGCCCGTGCTCCTGGCGCTCGCCCTCGTCGCCCATGCCGTGCCGAACCTCCTGATGCACGAGGCCGGGCTGATCGGCGCGACCGTGTTCGGCATCGCGCTGGCCAACCTCCACGTCCCCGGCATCGGGGAGCTGCGGCGGTTCAAGGAAGCCCTCGTCGTCCTCCTGGTCTCCTGCCTGTTCGTCGTCCTCACGGCCGACCTGAACCTCGCGGTCCTCGGCAAGTTGTCCTTGCCGATCCTGGCGTTGACGGCCGCGACGCTGTTCGTGGTGCGACCGGCGTCGATCTGGCTGGCGACCTGGCGCAGCGACCTGACGTGGCGCGAGCGCCTGTTCGTCGGCTGGATCGGCCCGCGCGGCATCGTGGCGGCGGCGGTCGCCGGACTGGCCGGCCCGAGACTGAGCGAGGCGGGCTACGCCGGCGGCGACCTGATCCAGCCGACGGTGTTCGCCGTCATCGTCGCGACGGTGTTCGCCCACGGCTTCTCGCTTGCGCCGCTCGCGCGTCGGCTTGGGCTCTCGGTCGCGGCCGACGCGGAGCGCCTAGCCATCGTGGGCGCCTCGCCCTGGTCGAGCGACCTCGCCGTGACGCTCCACCAGGCCGGCGTTCCGGTGCTTCTTGTCGACACCTACCCCGGAGCCCTGCGCGCGGCCCGGTCCGCGGGCGTGCCGACGCTGCAGGCCGAGCTCCTCTCGCGCCACGCGGAGGAGGGCTTGGCCGATCAGCCGCCGGATTACCTGCTCGCGGCGACCCGGGACGAGCTCTACAACGCCCTGGTCTGCACCCGGCTCGGCCCCGAGCTCGGGCGGGAGCGGGTGTACCAGCTGGCGCCCTCGGCCGACCACCTCCTGCACGCCGAGACCGGCGTGAGCCGGGACCTGCGCGGCAAGGTGCTCTCGGACGGGGGTCTGGACTTCGAAACCCTGGCCGAACGGCATGGCGCCGGCTGGCGCTTCTCGGTCGCGCCCGCCGGCGCAGGGGATGTTCTGGCCAACCCGTGTCTACTGGTCATCCGGTCCGGCGGCCGCCTCGACTTCCTGTCGCCTGAGCACGAGCTCGGCGAACCGGAGCAGGGTGACAGGCTGGTCCTGCTGTCGGCGCCCTGCAGGGACACCCGGCCGGCGTCCGATGCTCGGTCCCGCGCCGATGCACTCACCGGCTAGGCGGTCCAACGCGCCCAACGTCCGCAATTCACCCGCAATCGTGCTGCATCGCCCCGGCGTGCCCACTTGGCCGCCGCGACCGAATCCTTGAAGCCACGTGCATCGGCGACGTCACCGCGGCCGTCGGTGGGCACGGCACGGACACGGTGAGCATGAGCCAATATCTCGTCAGGCGCGCCAACGTCCTCGTCCTCGTCGTCCCACTCGTCTTCCTCAGCGTGATCGGGGTTTTCAGTTGGGAGCGGCTCAACGCCTCGCGCGACGCCCGCGAATGGTCGCAGCACAGCTACGCCGTGCTCTCCACGATGAAGGACCTCGCCATCGCGCTGCGCGACGCGGAGCGCGGACAGCGCGGCTATCTCCTCACCGGCCGCGACGAGTACCTGGGCCCCTACCACGCCGCCCGCGACCGTCTCGGCCTGCTCCAAGGCGAGCTCCAGAAGCTGACCGCCGACAACCCCGCCCAGCAGGGGCGCCTGCGCGCCCTCTCGCCGGCTGTCCAGCACAAGCTGGAGGAACTCGCGCAGACCGTGCAGGCCCGCCGCGACGGCGGCCTTGAGGCCGCCTTGCGCATCGTCAACACCGACGAGGGTCGGGGCCACATGCGCGCGGCGGAAACCGTGCTCGCCGCCATGCTCACCGACGAGCAGCGATTGCTCGATGAGCGCCTCGCCCAGAATGACGCCCGCGCCGCTTGGGTCCGCTGGCTGGTCGTCGCCGGCTCGGCGCTCGCCGTCCTGACCCTGCTCTGGGCCGCCCGCCTCCTCAATCAGGCCTGGTCCCGCTCCTACGAGACCGAGGCCGAGCAGCGGGCGCTGGCGCTGCGCCTGCGCACCACCCTCGACAGCCTGAGCCAGGGCGTCTCGGTGTTCGGGCCCGACCGCACGCTCGCGAGCTGGAACGAGTGCTTCGTGGTCCTGCTTGACCTGCCCAAGGCCATGCTGCGCCCGGGCACGACCTACTCCGCCTTCGTCGAGCACACGAGCGAGCCCGACCGACCCTCCCTTGAGACCGAGGACCAGATCCGGCACGGGAGACGAAACCCGCGCGAGGCGGTCACCTACGAGCGGGAGCGCGCCGACGGGCACCACTTGGAGATCCGCCGCACGCCGATGCCGGATGGCGGCTTCGTGCTCACCATCTCGGACATGACCAAGCGCGCCCAGGCCGAGGGCGTGCTCCGGGAAGCCCAGAAGATGCAGGCCATCGGGCAGCTGACCGGGGGCATCGCGCACGACTTCAACAACCTGCTCCAGGTCATCCTCGGGAACCTGGAGTTCGTCCGCGCCAAGCTGACGGACGACGCCAGGCTGCAACAGCGGATCGAGCGCGCGGCGTGGGCGGCGCAACGCGGCGCGACCCTGACCGGGCAACTTCTCGCCTTCGCGCGCAAGCAGCCGCTGGCGCCGGCCGCCATCGACCTCGCCGCGACCATGCCGGACCTGGTCCCGCTGCTCCGCCGGACGCTCGGCGAGCACATCGAGGTGCGCTACGTCGAGACCGCGGGCCTGTGGCCGGCGATGGCCGACCCGGCGCAGCTGGAAGCCGCGGTCCTGAACCTGGCGCTGAACGCGCGCGACGCCATGCCGGGCGGCGGCAGGCTCACCATCGAGCTCGGCAACAAAGTGCTGGACGAGGAGTATGCGCGCGACCACGCCGAAGTCGTTCCCGGCGACTACGCCCTGGTGGCTGTCTCCGACACCGGCCACGGCATGACGCCGGAGGTCGTCGCGCGCGTCTTCGAGCCGTTCTTCACGACCAAGCCCGACGGCAAGGGCACCGGGCTCGGCCTCGCCATGGTGTTCGGCTTCGTCAAGCAATCCGGCGGGCACGTGAAGGTCTACTCGGAGCCCGGCGAGGGCACGACGATAAAGATCTACCTGCCGCGCGCTGTCGGGGCGGTCGCCGCAGCCCCGCGCATCGGCGCGCCCGTCGAACTGCCGCGTGGCACGGGCACGGTCCTGGTCGTCGAGGACGAGGCGGCGGTGCGCGAGATCGCCTGCGCGATCCTCACCGACCTCGGCTACCGCGTGCTGGAGGCGGCCGACGGCGAGGAGGCCCTGCTGGTGTTCGGGGCGAACACGGCCTCCGTCGACCTGCTGCTCACCGACGTGGTGCTGCCGGGAAAGGTGCGGGGACGCGAACTCTCCGAACGGGTCCGCATGGTGCGCCCCGAGGTGAAGGTGCTCTTCATGTCCGGCTACACCGAGAACTCCATCGTGCACCACGGCCGCCTCGACGACGGCGTCCAGCTCATCGGAAAGCCTTTCAAGCGCGAGCAACTCGCTCGAAAGGTCGCGGAGGTCCTCGGAGCCCCAATCACCGCTCCGGAAGGCTCCGGCAAGGTGGTGGAGCTCAGGCCGAAGCGGGATACCTGAAGCGGACCGGCGCACCTGCAAGCGCGGGACGCGTCACCGGTCCGCAGGCTATGATGGCCCGATGGTCGCCGAGGAAACCGAGCTCGCGATGGTCAGGCAACACGTCCGGGAGGGCGGCATGAACGTCGCCCGGCAGAAGGCGCTGGTCGACCGCCTGAGGGCGAAGAACCTTCCCGTCGCGGAGGCCGAGGCCCTGCTCGCCACCTTCGAGGACCTCCAGCGCCAGCACGAGGCCCATTTGGCGAGGGCAGAGGCCGAACGCGGAACGTAGGGCGCTCGCCGGGCAGGCGGGGGACACGTCCGTCACGGCAACGCCCGGACGGCGTCGAGGAGCTGGGACTGCCTGTAGGGCTTGGGCAGGAAGCGCTGTCGTCGGGCAGGTCCTCGTCCCGAAGTGCGAACCGTCCCGAGGTCACGAGGAGCCGGATGTGCGGCCAGCGCTCGGCTACGCGCCCGGCGAGCGCCAGCACGTCCAGCGTGCCCGGCATGTCGATGTCGGTGAACAGCAGGTCGACTTGCGGCTCGCGCTCAAGCATCCCCCAAGCCTCGTCGGCCGTGTGCGCCTCCATGACGTCGAAGCCGGCCTCCTCCAGCATGTCGACCGCGACCATGCGGATGATCGGTTCATCTTCCACGACGAGTACGGCAGGGCGTGCGGTGGTCGTTCGGTGTCACATCCGGAAATGGCCAGGGTGAGATGGGGCGCTCCGTGACGGGCGGGTCGGGCGGTGTGTTTCAGCTTGGCGGCAGATTGCGTAACCGCGACCGTTTACGGCTTCAGCCCTCGTCCTGGAAATTGCGCAGGGGTGCCTCGACCGCGCAGGTGACCCCTGTCGGCGCGTAATCCAGCGACAGGACGCCGCCGACCTGGCCGGTCAGGCCGCGCTCGATCAGGCGCGTCCCGAAGCCCTTGCGGACCGGCGGCTCGACTGGGGGACCGCCGCGCTCGCGCCAAGTAAACCTCAGGGCCGGGCCGGTGTCAGCCTCAGAGACGGACCAGGACAGGTCGACCTGCCCGTCCGGGACGGAAAGTGCGCCGTACTTCACGGCGTTGGTGGTCATCTCGTGCAGCATCAGCGCGAGCGAGAGCGCCGCCTTCGCGCCGACCTCGATTTCGGGGCCGTCGACCCGCACACGCTGCGACGCCCCCTCCAGGACGCCGATGCCCTCCCGGACGACCGCCGCGAGCGAGGCGCGTTCGGCCACGCCGCCGAGCAGGATGTCGTGCGCCTTGCCGAGCGCGATCAGGCGTCGGGAGAGCACCTCGCGCGCGTCGTCCACGTCGGTGGCGCCCCGTAGGGTCTGGGTCACGACGGCCTGCACCATGGAGAACAGGTTTTTCATGCGGTGCGAGAGCTCGTGGTTAAGCAGGCGCTGCCGCTCCTCGGCCCGCAGCCGGGCGACGCCGACCTCGACGCGGTCCGCCACCGCTCGCATGAATTCCAGCTCCTGCGCGGTCCATGTCCGGGGCACGCGGTCGTGCACGAAGAACAGCGCCACGGTCCTCCCGCGCTCGCGCAGCGGGGTATCGACGAAGGCCGCTAGGTCGATTTCCTGCAGCGCTGGCACGAACGAGGCGGTGCGCGGATCGGTTGCCACGTCGTGCACCACCAGGGGCTCGCCCCGCATGAGGTCATGGTGGAAATCGCCGTAATCGGCGAAGCGGTGGAGGCCGGCGATGCTCGCCTGACCCGGCGCCGTCCAGTCCGGCTCGATGGTGACGTGCTCGCCCGTCGGGTCGAGGCCGCCAAAGCCGGCGCGACTTGCGCCCAACGCGGTGCCGGCGACCTCGGCCGCCAACCGCGTCACCTCGGCAACCCCGGTCAGGTCGCGCAGTCGGTCCCCGAGCTCCAGCAGAACGCCCTTGTACCGCTCGCTTTCGGCCAACGCGTCCCGGTCTGCCCTCTGCCCGGTGATGTCGCGGGCCACGCCGACGAAGCGGATCGGTCGGCCGGCCTCATCGTATTCGAGCTCGCCCTTGCGGGCGATCCAGCGCAGTTCCCCCGTGTCGGGCCGGCGGATGCGGTACTCCACATCGCACGGCGCCTGCCCGCTCCGCCGCGTTTCCGCCGTCGAAATGAGGTGCGCATCCTCGGGGATGATGAGGTGCTCGAAGGCCGTGGAGGGGTAGCTGTCGCGCGGAGGCAGGCCGTAGAGGCGGCAGAACTCGGGCGTGGCGTGCAGGATGCCGTCCAGCCCGATGGCGAACACGCCGACGCCGCCAGCCTCTTGCGCCCGGCGCGAGGCCGAGACCCGGCTGCGCCGGGCAGCGGCCTCGCCGATC
>CAXDNE010000256.1:0-10640 GCA_963990595.1 uncultured Methylobacterium sp. | reverse complement strand
AGATTGCCTCTTGTCTCGTGGGCTCGGAGATGTGTATAAGAGACAGGTTTCGGTCCCTACGTGCCCACCAAGACCACCACGGGGATCGGCGGGCCGGCGCGGCTCCTGGGCTGGGCCGCGGTGGGGCTGATCGGGCTCGGGGCGCTGGTGGGCTACGTCGTTTTCTCGGCCTTCCTGATCGACCAGCTGATCTGGGACGCCAGCGTGCTGGTGCTGCTCTACCTGCTGGTGCAGAGCGTCGACACCTTCGTGGGCCGGGCGCTCAGCGACGAGACGCGGCTGGCCACCGCGCTCCAGGCCAATACCGGCCTGCGCAAGCGCTCGCTGAACCAGATCTCGGTCCTGGCGACCGGCGCCGCCCGGGTCGTCCTGTTCCTCGTGGCCGCGCTGCTCGTTCTGGCGCCCTGGGGCCTCGATTCCACCGACATCGTCTCGTCGGTCCGGCAGGCCTTCTTCGGCTTCAAGGTCGGCGACGTCACGATCTCGCTGTCGAGCATCGCCTTCGGGATCGGCATCCTCGTGGTCGGCGTGCTCATCACCCGCGGGATCCAGCGCTGGCTGGAGAACACCTACCTGCCGGCCACCGACCTCGACGCGGGCCTGCGCAACTCGATCACCACGGTGGCGGGCTATTGCGGCTTCCTGATCGCGCTGGCGCTGGCCTTCTCGTATCTCGGCCTCAGCCTCGAGAAGCTCACCATCGTGGCCGGCGCCCTGTCGGTGGGTATCGGTTTCGGCCTCCAGTCGATCGTCAACAACTTCGTCTCCGGCCTCCTGCTCCTGTGGGAGCGCCCGATCCGGGTCGGCGACCAGGTGGTGATCGGCGATCAGGAGGGCATCGTGAAGCGGATCTCGGTCCGCTCCACGGAGATCCAGACCTTCGACCGCTCGGCCGTGATCGTGCCGAACTCGAACCTGATCTCCGGGGTGGTCAAGAACCGGGTGCGGGGCGACCGCTCGGGGCGGGTGAGCATCACGGTCAGCGTCCTGCGCAACCAGGATCCGGTGCAGGCCGCCGAGATGATCGTCGGCTGCGCGCAGGGACATTCCGACGTGCTGAAGGATCCCCCGCCCCGGGTCGTGTTCAAGAAGATCGGCGACCCGTTCCTCGAATTCGAGCTGCTGGTCTGGATCGTCGACGTGAGCCTCGGCCAGAAGGTGCTCACCGACCTGAACTTCTCGGTGTTCTCGACCCTCTCGGGCGCGGGCTTCATCCCGCCGCTCGGCCCGGGTTCCAGCGTCGTGACCGTGCAGGGGCTCGACACGATGCAGAGCGCCATGGGCGAGATCGCGAGCCGGCTGGTGCTGCCGCTCCCGGAGGCCGGGGAGCCCGGCCGGGGGCCGCGCGACCGCGGCCTACGGAGCGCGGGCGGCTGACCGGCCCGGGCCGGGATCGATCCGGACGGCGTTCCCGCCCGCGCCCTTGGCGGCGTAGAGCGCCGCATCCGCCCGGCCGAACAGCGCGGCCCGGGCAACGCCCGCGGTCGCGATCCCCACGGAGGCGCCGACCCGCAGCGCCTGGCCGCGATACGGGATCGGCCGGCCCAGAGCCGCGACGATGCGCCGGCCGCGTTGCGCCAGCGCCGCCGGATCCGCGGGCGCCCGCAGGAGCACGGCGAATTCGTCCCCGCCGATGCGCGCCACGAGCGCCGCGTCCGTGCAGAGGGCGGCGAGCCGGGCGGCGGTGCGCCGGATGCACAGGTCGCCCGCGGCGTGGCCGTGGACGTCGTTGATCGGCTTGAATCCGTCGAGGTCGATCAGGATCAGGGCTCCGATCGGGTCCGGGCCCGCGCGGAACGACCCGGCCTCGAACTGCGCCTCGAAGGCGCGGCGGTTGGCCAGCCCGGTGAGCGGGTCGTGGTCGGCGCGCCGGCTCAGCTCGGCCAGCCGGGCGATCTCCTCGGTGACGTCCTGCTTCGTCCCGGAGAGGCGCACCGCCCGGCCGCCCTCGGCCTCGACAGCCGCGCGGATCCGGATCCAGCGCGGCTGCCCGCGCGCGGTGCGGATCTCGGCATCGAGCCGGAAGGTCCCGTGCCGGGCGAGGGCGCGGCTGCGGACCGTCTCCAGCAGGCGTCGCGAGGCCGGCTCGTAGAGGTCGAGGATCTCCGGGCGGCGGAGCGCCGCGCCCCGCGGAAGGCCGAACAGGTCGTGGACGCCCCCGGTCCAGTCGAGGGCTCCATCGTCGAGGCGGCAGGTCCACAGCCCCGCCCCCGCGGCCGCGAGCGCGTTCTCCCGCCGTGACAGCAGCGCCGCCTGCTGGCGGATCACCGCCTGCCGCAGGGCGAGTTCCGCCGCGAGGTCGAGCTCCGACGCGTCCCCGCGCGCGACGACCCCGGCGGGGGATCGGTCGCGGACGGTGTCGGGCATGGCCAGGGTGCGCGCGGTTGTCATGCCCGAGCACGTCTACAGCGCATTCGCTTGAGGAACCGCTAACCGGCCCGTGCGCAGCCGGCCGGCAGCGCCTATATCCTCCGCGGGCGGCAGGGCCGTCGCGGGGTGGGTGAGACGTGACGAAACCGGATCTGGACGGCCGAAACCCGAGACGTGGCCTGGTCCGGGCGGCCGGCGCGGCCACGCTGGCCGCCGCAACGCTGCTCGGCGGCTGCACCAGCGAGGCGCCGAGCACCGCGGCTCTGCCGAGCATCTACCTGCCGCTCGCCAGCAACAGCGCCCATATCGACGTGGACGCGGCCCGCGACATGATCTCGTCCTATCGCCGCAACCGCGGCGCGCCGCCGCTCGCGGTCGATCCGGAATTGCAGCGGCTGGCGGAGGCCGAGGCGGCCGCCATGGCGCTGGCCGACCGGCCGAGCCGGGCGCAGACCGTCAAGGCCGCGGTGGAGCGGCTCGGCTACGCCGACGTGAACGCCAACCTCTCGGCGGGCTACCACACGCTGGCCGAGGCCTTCTCCGGCTGGCGCGAGAGCGCGCCGCACGATGCCACGATGCTCGATCCCGGGGCGACCAAGATGGGGATCGCCACCGCCTACGCGCCCGGATCGAAGTACAAGGTGTATTGGGCGCTCCTCACCGCGCGATGACGGCGTGCTCGAGCCCTCGATGATCGTCGGGGCGCCGTCCGGCGGAAGTTTCCGACGATACGACTGAATACTGGTTTCGAGTGCAAAAGACTCGATTCAATTGTTGACACGTGCGGCGGGCTGACGGATCGTGTGCGGTGTTTCATGCGCACGGGCAGAGTGCCATGCCTGCAGACTATAGTGCGGATTGGAAAGAGCTGTTCTCCATCGTTCTTGCGGTTACTGTCTTAAGCTTGATTGTTCCGATCGGAATTTTCATTGGTCGGACCAATATAAGGTTGAGCAGGCGCGAGATCGTTGTGGATCTCGAACGGCTGTTCAGTTTCGCGACGGTCGATGGACGCCGGATCATCTTGCCGTCCTTCGAGCTGGTCAAGTACAAATACGATCCCGAGACGAATCCGAAGCGCGATGAGGGTGACCAGGATCCGCAATCAATAAGATTTTATCTTTTTCCGGTGACGATGTATGTCGTGATCTGCGCGATCTGCATCAGCATGGGTTTCCACCGGCGTGAGGGTACGTCCTTCAGTCTGGTCGGGAATTATTTTACGGATCCTCAGAATACGATCATCGGATCGCTATCGTACTCGTTCATTGCTGCGTACATCTATACTGTCCAGTATCTCATTCGAAGGATCTCGAATTTCGATCTGTCGCCGATCTCATTTTTCCATTCCGTGCTCCACATGCTGTTGGCGCTGTCCGTGAGCGCGGCTGTCTGGCACGCCCACATCTTCGATCTCCAACGGTCCGGCGCCCTCGGCGCGAATCTGGCCGTCTCGGTCGCCTTCCTGATCGGCCTCGTGCCGGATCTCTTCATCGGCGCGCTGGTGGCCAAATTCCCCTGGATCCGGCTCCGGCGCGTTGCCGATGAGAGCAAGAACCTTCAGGAGGAACTGCCGCTGGACATGATCCTCGGCATCGATCCCTTCATGAAGCTGAGGCTCGGCGAGTTCGAGATCCAGGACGTTCAGAACCTCGCAACCATCAACCCGATCCAGATCTTCGTGGAGACGCCCTACGGCCTCTACGAAGTCATCGACTGGGTCGCGCAGGCGCAGCTGATCCTGGCGGTCGGCCCGTCGAGAGTCTCGGAACTGCGGAAGCTGAGTATCCGGACCATATTCGATCTCGAACGATGTATCCAGAATCCGTATATCGCGCAGCGTGTCGCCAACATCCTGCTCGACGAGTCGAGCATTCTCGACGGCGAGATCCGCGTGTCCTCGTCGAGCAGAGAGCGCAGTGGCGGAAGCAGCGAATTGAAGCTCGATGAGCGCTACGAGCTCGACGCGATGATCAGCTACATACGGGACGATCTCCATGTCCGCCGTCTGAGGCAGATCTGGGATGTCATCAACAGCCGGCTGGACGACAGGAGCGTCGATCAGGGCCCGGGAGACCGACAGGTCCCGGCAGGAAGCGACGCGGCAGAGCGCGGGGACGAACGGGGCGAGGAGGCCGAGCGCGGCTTGCGCGCGGTCGGAGGCCGACCCTTCGCTACGGCAGCCCCTTCACGTTCGGCACCGGCGGCGCCTCCTTGAGCAGCGTCACGGTCACGCGGCGGTTGGCCGGCATGTAGGGGTTGTCGGGGAACATCGGCTCGGTGTCGGCCTTGCCGGCCACCGACGCGAACCGGTCGTCCGGGACCCCTGAGCCGGCCAGGATCTCCCGGACGCTGACGGCGCGTCCCGCCGACAGCTCCCAGGGGGGCGCCGCCGGGCGCTGCCCGGGCCGGTCCGTGGCGGTGAAGCCCGTGATGGCGATCCGGTTCGGCATCTGGCGGAGCGCCGGGCCGAGCTTCTCCAGGAGGCGCCGCGTGCGGTCGTTGGGGCGGGTCGAGCCCTCGGGGAACATCGAGCGCCCGTCCTGGTCGACGATCGACACGTCGAGGCCGTTCTCGGACCGGGCGATCACGATGTTCTTCGACAGCTCGGCGAAGTCCGGCATGCTCTGCAGGGCCTGCCGCAGGGAGGCCGCCGCCAGACCGAAATTCTCCGGCTCGCCGGTATCGGTCAGGCCGAACTCGCTGCTCTTGTTGAGCTTCGGCGGCGTGGTCCGGTCGGTGGCCTGGTCGGGAGGGATGTCCCGCAGGTACTTCACGTGGTCGGCCGCCGGCAGGCCATCGGTCTCGATGATGCCGGCGAACTTCGATTCCTTGTTGACGCCGAAGGCGTCGCGCATGGAGCCCGCCACCATCTGCATCTTCTTCTGGTCCTGCGTCGAGTACGCCGCGACCATCACGAAGAAGCTCATCAGGAGCGCCATCAGGTCGGCGAAGGTGACGAACCAGCCGTGGCCGCCATGCGCGCCGCCGCGCTTCTTCTTGGCCATGTCAGGACTTCACCCCGTCAAGCCTTCACCATCTCAGGCCGCCTGCTCCAGCAGCGCCTCGCGGTGATTGTGCGGCAGGTAGGCGACCAGCATCTCGCGCACGAGGGTCGGGCTCTTCTGGTCGCGGATCATCAGGATGCCGTCGATGATCAGCGAGCGCGAGACGTCCTCCTCCTCGAGCTTCACGTGCAGCTTGTCGGCGAGCGGCAGGGTGATCAGATTGGCGATCACGGCGCCGTAGAGGGTGGCGAGGAGCGCGGTGGCCATGGCCGGCCCGAGCTTCGAGGGGTCGGACATGTTGGCGAACATCGCCACCATGCCGAGGATCGTGCCGATCATGCCCCAGGCCGGGGCGCAGTCGCCGTAGGCCCGGTAGACCTTCGAGCCCTCGTCGAGATGCATCAGGAAGTTGTCGCGGTCCCGCTCCATCGTGTCGCGGATGAACTCGCGGTCGTAGCCGTCGGCGATGTAGCGCGCGCCCTGAGCCAGGAACGGGTCGGAGATCTCCATGTTCTCCAGCGCCATCGGGCCCGACTTGCGCACCACGTCGGCGATCTTGGTGATCTCCTCGATCAGCTCCTGCGGCTTCACCGAGCGCATCATGAAGGCGAAGCGCAGGCCCATCGGCAGCCCGTGCAGGATCACCGAGAAGGGGAAGCGGATCATCGTGGCCGCCGTGGCGCCGCCGAACACCACCACCACCGCGTGTTCCGACGCGTAGGCGCCGAAATGGCCGCCATCGAGCATGATCAGCCCGACCACGACGCCGAGGCCCGAGAGCAGGCCGAATGCGGTTGCGAGATCCATGAGGCGGGTGCCCGATGCCGAATCGTTGAAAAACCGGAACCCGGGGCCGAGATCGGACGGGCTGCCCCCAGCGGTAGGAAATCTTGCTGAACGAACCGTAAAGGCGGTTGTTTCGAACCTGTACCGGTCCGTCATCGCCCGTTCAGGCGGGGCTTGGCATACCGCTGTCGTACGAGGGGTTTGACCGCGGAAACGGCGATGCCGCCGGCCGCGCGGACCTCTAGGAACAGGCGTGAGACCCGGGTCACACGGGCCGCGCCAGGGGTGGCGGAGCGGTACGATGGTTCGTCTGTACGGGCGGGTCCTGGGTTTCCTGAAGGCAGAGAGGCGGCTGGCCATTGGCCTCGCCGTCACCAACGTCGTCCTGGCGATCGCGGCCTTCGCCGAGCCCCTGCTGATGGGCCGGATCATCGACCAGCTGAGCCATCTCCAGCGCGGCGGCAACGCCATGGGCACCATGCTGCCCCTGCTCGCCGCCTGGGTGGCGTTCGGCTTCTTCACCATCGCGGCGGGCGTGTTCATCGCGCTCCATGCCGACCGGCTCGCCCACCGCAACCGCCTGTCGTCGATGGCGAGCTTCTTCGAGCACGTCCTCGACCTGCCGCTCGCCTTCCACTCGGCCAACCATTCGGGCCGGGTGCTGAAGGCGATGCTCGAGGGCACCAACGGCATGGCCTGGCTGTGGCTCGGCTTCTTCCGCGACCACCTCGTCGCCCTGGTCTCGCTCGGCGTGCTCCTGCCGATGACGCTGTTCATCAACTGGCAGCTCGGCTCGATCCTGGTGGTGCTGGTGCTGGCCTTCACGGCGCTCACCACCTTCGTGATGCGCCGGACCGAGACGCTGCAGGGGCAGGTCGAGGCGTATAATTCGGGCCTCGCGGCCCACGCCTCGGACGCCCTCGGCAACGTCGCGGTGATCCAGTCCTTCACCCGCGCCAAGGCCGAGAAGGAGGCGATGCGCGGCATCATCACCAACCTGCTCGCCGCGCAGATCCCGGTCCTGTCCTGGTGGGCGCTCGCCAACGTGGCGACCCGCGCGTCCGCGACCATCACCATGACGGCGATCTTCGTCACCGGCATCTGGCTCTACCAGGCCGGCACCACCACGGTGGGCGAGGTCGTGGCCTTCATGAGCCTCGCCACCGCCTTCGTGGCGCGCCTCGACCACGTGGTCGGCTTCGTCAACGGCCTGTTCCAGCAGGCCCCGAAGATCGCCGAGTTCTTCGAGATCTACGACACCGTCCCGGCGGTGGCCGACCGGCCGCACGCCCGGCAGGTCGCCCGCTTCGAGGGCGCGGTCACCTTCGACGACGTCGCCTTCTCGTACGATGGCCGGCGCCAGGCGCTCGACGGCGTCTCGTTCACCGCCAAGCCCGGCGAAACGGTCGCGCTGGTCGGCACCACCGGCTCGGGCAAGTCGACGACGCTCGGCCTCCTGCACCGCAGCTTCGACCCGGCCGCCGGATCGATCCGGATCGACGGCCTGGACATCCGCGACGTCGGTCTCGCCTCCCTGCGCCACAACATCGGCGTGGTGTTCCAGGAGCCGATGCTGTTCGCCCGCTCGATCCGCGAGAACCTGCAGGTCGGCTGCCCCGACGCGAGCGACGCCGAGATGCTCGACGCCCTGGAGCGCGCCCAGGCCAGCGCCTTCATGGCGCGCCAGCCCGACGGGCTCGACACGGTGATCGGCGAGCGCGGCCGGTCGCTCTCGGGCGGCGAGCGCCAGCGGCTCTCGATCGCCCGGGCGCTCCTGAAGAACCCGCCGATCCTGATCCTCGACGAGGCGACCTCGGCCCTCGACGCCGCCACCGAGCGCAAGCTCCAGGGCGCGCTGGAGACCGTGATGGAGGGGCGCACCACCTTCGTGATCGCCCACCGGCTCGCCACGATCCGGAACGCCGACCGCATCCTGGTCTTCCACGAGGGCCGGATCGTCGAGGCCGGCACCTTCGACGAACTGGTGGCCGAGGGGGGCCGCTTCGCCGAACTCGCCCGGGCCCAGTTCATGGCGACCGAGGCGGATGCGGAGGAGGGGCTGGCGCTGGCGGCGTGAGGATGGGCTGCCGCTGCTGAGCGCATGCCGCGCGCTTCCGGATGGTGCGCGGGTCCCCTCTCCTGGGTGGGAGAGGGGGCGGGTCGCGTCCGGCAGTTTCGCGGCCGCTCACACCCACCCGATCCGCGCGAAGAACCCCGCGATCTCCTCCGCGGCCCGGTCGGGATCCTCCCGGTGCGGGAAGTGCCCCACATCCGGGAACACCGCGCAGTCGAGGTCCGAGAAGGTCTCGCCCAGGCGGTCGGTCCAGGCGGAGGGGAAGATCGGATCGTGCTCGGCCCAGCGCACGCAGGTCGGCACGCCGATCGGCGGCAGGGACGGGGCCTCGCCCTTGAGCATCGCGATCCGGCCTTCATGGGCCGCCCGGTAATGGGCGAAGCCGCCCGCGAGGTTTCCGGGCTTCAGGAACGCGTCCACGAAGGCATCGAGCACCGGATCGAACGCGTCCTTGCGGTACGACCAGTGGCGCAGGAAGTGGCCGATATAGGCGGCGCAGCTCTCCCGGCCGGCGCCCACCAGCTTCACCGCGAGGTCCATCTGGTTGAAGGACTGGTACCAGATCTCAGTCAGGCGGTCCGGTGCCCCGAGGCGCGCGCCGATCCCCGGATAGACGAAGTCGAACAGGAACAGGCCGGCGCAGCGCTCCGGATGCGCCCGGGCGAGCGCCTGGATCACCGCCCCGCCGACATCGTGGCCGACGATGCCGGCCCGCGCGATCCCGAGGGCATCGAGGAGCGCGACCATGTCGGCGGCCTGGTCCGGCGGCCCGAACGGACCGGTCGGCTTGTCGCTGTCGCCGAAGCCGCGCAGGTCCGGGGCGATCAGCGTGTGGCGGGACGCCAGGCGCGCCATCACGGGTTCCCAGGTCAGCCAGAATTCCGGCCAGCCATGGAGCAGCAGCAGGGGCGTGCCCGTGCCGCGGCGCGCGACGTGCAGATCCGCGCCGTTCACGCCGATCCTCAGGTGCTCGATCCCGTCCATCGTCCCTCCATCTCGGCCCGGCGCGCCAGCATCTTCGCCTGGAGGCGGCTGCGGCGGGCGGCGATCACCGTGCCGTTGATCTCGCCGCCGAACAGGAACATGGCGGCGAGCCAGTAGAGGAACACCAGGAACACCATCGCGGTGGCCAGCCCCCCGTAGGTGGACGCATAGGCGTTCGAGAACCGGTCCAGGTAGTAGCCGAAGCCGAGACCGGCGAAGAACCACAGGACCAGGGTCGCGCCGATCCCCGGCAGCACCGACAGGATCGAGCGCCGCCCCGCCGCGACGAATTTGTGGGCGATGACGAGGACGACGGCGAGCAGCAGGGCGGTGACGGCGATCCGCCCGATCGCCACCGTGAGGCTCAGGGGCTCGAGTCCCGGCGCCACCAGCACGATGTTGCGCCAGATCAGCGGCCCCAGCACCACGAGCAGCGCGAAGGCCAGCATGGCGAAGGCCCCGCAGACGACGTAGCCGATCGATTCGAGCCGGGTCAGCCACCAGGGCCGGCTCTCGCGCAGGCCGTAGGCCCGGTTCAGGCCGACCCGCAGGCTCTCGACCCCCGAGGAGGAGAAGTACAGGGCGAGCAGGGCGCCCACCGTCAGCACGCCCCGGCGCTGCTCGGTGAGCACCCGGTGCACCTCGCCGACGATCGGCTTGGCGATCTCCCGGGGCCACGCGTCGAAGATCAGGTTCCCGGCCTCGTCGGCGAGCGACTGCGTGCCGAACAGGCCGGCCAGCGCCGCCAGCAGGATCAGGAACGGGAACAGCGACGTCAGGGTCGAGAGCGCGATGTGGCTCGCGATCGCCCAGCCGTCATGGGCGACGAAGCGCTGCGCGGCGACGCCCATGACCTGTAATCCGCTGCGGAGAGATTTCACGGGTGTCCAACGATCCTCGTGGCGGCGCGGCCCGCCGATGAACGGCGCCGGGGCCGGCCCGTCAACGCCGCCGGGCCGCCGGGGTGGCGTTCGCCGGCCGGTGACGCGCGCGCGCCACGCCGGCCGGCGACCATGGGGTCGCCCGGTCCCGGTGGTCGAATCGCCGTTGCGACTCGCCGGCCGGAGGCGCCTTAGATACGGCCATGCTGTCCTCCGCACGACCGTCGACGCTCGCGACCAGCGCCCTCCCGGCCCTGTTCGTGCCGATCTGGGCGACCGGCTTCATCTCCGCCCGGGCCGTGGTGCCGCACGCCGATCCCTTCGCCTTCACGGCCGTCCGCTTCACCGCCGTCGCGCTGGTTCTGGCCGGGATCGCGGCCGCCTCCCGCGTCCGGTGGCCCGCGGACCGGGCCGGCTGGCGCGATCCGGTCATCGCGGGCTTCCTGATGCAGGGCGTCTACCTGTCGAGCACGTTCTGGGCGGTGAGCCGCGGGCTCCCGGCCGGGATCGCGGCCCTCGTCGGCAGCCTGCGGCCGC
>CAXDNE010000255.1:0-10741 GCA_963990595.1 uncultured Methylobacterium sp. | reverse complement strand
ATACGAGATTGCCTCTTGGCTCGTGGGCTCGGAGATGTGTATAAGAGACAGGTCTCGGTCGGAGCCGGCGCTCACGGCCCCAAGCCCGTCGCCCGGGCCCACCCGGCGCGAGCAGCGCGCCGCCGCCTCCGCGACCCTCGCCTCCGGGGTGCAGACCCTGACGGTCGAGCCGGACGAGGCCGGCATGCGCATCGACCGCTTCCTCACCGCCCGCTTCCCGCTGCTGCCCTTCACCCGGGTGCAGAGCATCGTGCGCAAGGGCGAACTCCGGGTCGACGGCAAGCGCGCCAAGCCCAACGACCGGCTGGAGCCGGGCATGAGCGTGCGCGTGCCACCGCTGCGCCTCGACCAGCCGTCCGAGCGGCCGCGCAACCCCGCGCGGGAGCAGGACGACGCCGAATTCCTGCGCTCTCTGATCCTCTACGAGGACGCGGACATGATGATCCTCAACAAGCCCTTCGGCCTCGCGGTCCAGGGCGGTTCGGGGACGGTCCGGCATGTCGACGGCCTGCTCGCCGCCCTCACCGGGCCGGACGGCCAGAAGCCCCGTCTCGTCCACCGGCTCGACAAGGATACGGCGGGCTGCCTGATCATCGCCAAGACCCGGCTCGCGGCCTCGACCCTGGCGAAGAGCTTCCGCTCCCGCGCCGCGCGCAAGATCTACTGGGCCCTCACCGCGGGCGTACCAAGGGTCCGCCAGGGGCGGGTCTCGACCTACCTCGCCAAGGAGGAGCCCACCGACGCGGACGCGCGGATGCGGGTCGCCAAGCACGGCGACGAGGGCGCGAGCCACGCGCTGACCTACTACGCGATGGTCGATCAGGCCGCCCAGAAGCTGTCCTGGCTGTCGTTCAAGCCGGTCACCGGCCGCACGCACCAGCTGCGCGCCCACGCGGCCCATATCGGCCACCCGATCGTCGGCGACCCGAAATACTTCTCGGTGGAGAACTGGGAGCTGCCCGGCGGCATCCAGAACCGCCTGCACCTGCTCGCGCGACGGATCGTCATCCCGCACCCGCGCACCGGGAAACCGGTGGACGTGAGCGCACCGCTTCCGCCCCACATGGCCCAGAGCTGGAACCTGCTGGGCTTCGATGCCGCACGCTACGACCCCATCGTCGAGGCGCCCGAAAGCTGAGCCGGTCGGGGCCTGCGCGCGCGCCGCGCCGCAGCATCCCGGCGGGGGGGCACGATCGGGGCGTCTGCCCGCCTGCATACCTTGGCAACCAGACGCCCCGCCTCATATGCTGAACCGCGCCCCGCCGATCCGCCGCGGGGCTGTTTTCCGGCGGTTCGAGACCCTGACACATGAAGCTCGCGATGCTGGCCTGCCTCGCCGCCCTGTGCCTTGCCGGGCCGATCGCGCATGCCGCGCCGGGCGAGCAGGCCAAGCCCGTCCCGCCGGCGAGCGCGGCGCCGTCGGCGGAGACGCCGCGTCCGGGCGCTCCATCCGCCGAGCCGGCCGCCGTCGCGCCGCAGCCAGCCCCGCGCGCGGCCGCGAGTGCCCGCGCCGAGCGGCGGCGGCGCTCCTACGCGGCCTGCAATCGCGCCTCGCACCAGCGCGGGCTGCGCGGCGGCAAGCGCCGTCGCTTCCTGATCCGCTGCCGGCTCGGTTACGAGCGCACCCGCGTCCCGCCGGCGCAGGCCGCCCCGGCGGGTCCGGACGGCGTGGCCAATCCCGGCCTTCCCGCCCACCAGCCCTCGGGACGACCGCCGGTCCGCAGCGGACGATGAAGCTCATCGTGTTCGACGTCGACGGCACGCTCGTCGACAGCCAGCACCTGATCGTGGCGGCCCAGGGGCTCGCCTTCGCGGAGAACGGCCTGCCGGCGCCGGGCCGGCGCGAGGCGCTGTCGGTCGTGGGGCTCTCGCTGCCGCAGGCCTTCCGCCGCCTCGTGGGCGAGGACGGCCCGGTCGCGGAACTCGCGGAGAGCTACAAGCAGGCCTACAACCGCCTGCGCCTCGACCCCGCCTACGAGGAGCCGTTGTTCCCCGGCATGGCCGAGCTGCTGGCCAAGCTGCATGCCCGCGACGACGTGCTGCTCGGCCTCGCCACCGGCAAGTCCCGGCGCGGCGTGGACCGGCTGATCGCGCATTACGATTGGGCGGCGTGGTTCACCACCACGCAGAGCGCCGACGACGCGCCGTCCAAGCCGGATCCGACCATGCTGCGGCAGGCCATGACGGAGGCGGGCTGCGCGCCCGAGGCGACCGTGATGGTCGGCGACACCACCTTCGATATCGCCATGGGTGTGGCGGCCGGGGCGGCCTCCGTGGGGGTCGCCTGGGGCTACCATCCGCCCGAGGCGCTCTACGGGGCCGGGGCCGTCACGGTGGTCCCGAGCGCCGGCGCGCTGGAGGCGCAACTCCTCGGCGACCCGCGCGCGATCCGCTGAGGCCGGGAGGCTCGCGCGCGAGCCCGGGAACGCCTATCTGGCCCTTATGAGCGATGAGACGACAGACTGGCTCGGCGAACCGGGCGATGGTGAGCGATCCGATCCCGTTCGGGCCGCCCGCGGCCATGCCAAGCCGGCCCTGCCCCGGCGCTTCTACGAGCAGGCCGGGTTCTCCGAGGACGCGGAGGGATTCCGCCTGACCCTGGACGGCCGCCCGGCCAACACGCCGGCGCGCAATGCGCTGCGGCTCCCCAGCCGGGCGCTGGCCGAGAAGGTCGCGGCCGAGTGGGCGGCCCAGGACACCGCGATCGATCCGGCCCGGATGCCCCTGACCCGGCTGGCGAACACCGCCATCGACGGCGTCGCGCCCCGGCACGCGGCCGTCGTCGACGATCTCTGCGCCTATGCCGGCACCGATCTGGTGGCCTATCGGGCGGGGGATCCGGAGCGTCTGGTGGCGGCGCAGGGGGCGGCCTGGGACCCGATCCTCGACTGGGCGCGGGACGAACTCGGCGCACGGGTGATTCTCAGCGAAGGCGTGATGCACGTGACGCAGCCGCCCGACACCGTGCGGGCTCTCTCCGACGCGGTGGCCTCGGTGACGGATCCGTTCCAACTGGCCGGGCTGCACACGCTGACGACGCTCACCGGCTCGCTGCTGATCGCGCTGGCGGTGCTCAAGGGCCGTCTCACCCCGGCCAAGGCCTGGGCGGCGGCCCATGTCGACGAGACCTATCAGGCGGAAATCTGGGGCCGGGACGCCGAGGCCGAGGCGCGTCTCGAGGCGCGCCGCGCGGAATTCGAGGCGGCCGCCGAACTCGTGGGGGCCTGCCGCTGAGCGGGCCAGTCACCGCGATGCAGGGGCGCAACAATCCCCAGCCCGCGGCGTGTCGCGCGCCCGGTCGGCTGACTCCGGGCGAGGACTGACCTATGGTGCGGTGCGTCCGTATTCGGGTCGATCATGCGTACCGACCAGTCCGTCCGGTGCAGATTTGAAAGCGAGTTGGCGGCTCTCATGGCGCGCCGCTCCGCGTCCGACGACGCGCGGTCCCGCTACGCGCTGTTCGACGCCCTGACGGACCTCGAGGGCCGGGCGCGGGTCGGTGGCGCCTCGGACCTGACCTTGCGGAAGATCGCGGAAGTCCGCTTCCTCACCGGGATCCTGCGTGAGGCGGTGCGGCCCTTCCCGCTGGCGCCCCTTCGGACGGTGTTGCGGGCGCGCCAGCGCGCGGATCTCGGGGCCTGAACGCTGCGCCGGACCCGGAGCGGGCTCACGCCTTCGCCGACAGGGCGGCCTGCACCTGCGACTCGAGGGCGGCGGGTTTCGTCCGCGGCGCGAAGCGGGCGATGACCCGGCCGTCGCGGCCCACCAGGAACTTCGTGAAGTTCCACTTCACGGCGCGCGTGCCGAACAGCCCGGGCCGGGCCCGCGTGAGATGGTCGTAGAGCGGCTCGGCCCCGGCCCCGTTCACCGCGATCTTGGCGAGCACGGGGAAGCTGACCGCGTAATGCAGGGAGCAGAAGCGCTCGATCTCCGCCGCGTCGCCCGGCTCCTGGGCGCCGAACTGGTTGCACGGGAAGCCCAGGACCGTGAGGCCCGCGCTCCGGTAGCGGCGCCAGAGCGCCTCGAGGCCCTCGTATTGCGGGGTGAAGCCGCACCGCGAGGCCGTGTTCACGATGAGCAGAACCTGTCCGCGATGCTGCGCGAGCGGGTAAGGCGTTCCGTCGGTCGCGGTGACGCTGAAATCGTGAACCGTCGTCATGCACGATCAGTCGGGCAAACCCGCGAACGCCGCAAGGGGCCGCGGGACATCGCGGGCCGCTGCGCGAGGCGGCGCGAGAATTGCCAGCGTTGAGCCGCGTGGAATCTAATGTGGATTATGGCAAAAGGCGCGCGCGAGACGTTAAGAGTTCAGCCATCGCGGCGACCATCGTCGGCACGGTCGCGAGTGAGGGTTGGCTGCGCCCCCTGCCTCGACTTGACCCGAGTGGGTGGATGCCGCGCTTTCACTTCCATGTCCACGACGGCTACTCCGCGCTGGACACGGAAGGAACCGAACTGCCGGATTGGCAGGCCGCCCGGCTCGAGGCGATCCGCCTCGCCGGCGACATTCTGAAGCATGATGCTGACAGGATCGCTCTCGGCGAGGATTGGCGCATCGAGGTCACCGACCATGCCGGCCTGATCCTGTTCCAGATGACGTTCCTGGTCGTCGAATCCCCGGTGATGCGCCGGGAGACGCGCTCGGATCGCTGATGCCGGGCCGTCCCGATTCGGCCACGGCCCTGGAAGCGGACGCGGCGACGCGATCCTGTCCCGGTCCGTTCAGGCGGGGACCTTCTGGACATCGAAGCTCGGGCCCTGCGGCGTCATCCGCTCGCGCGAGACGATGCGCTCGTCGGGGGAGACCACGCCGAGGCTGACGTCGCGGTCCGGCAGGACGACCGTGGTGGTCTTGTTGACATGCACCAGCACGTGCCGCCGCAGCGGCACCGACGCCACGGCCCAGCGCTTGAGCTGCCCGTAATAGGGTTCGCGCCGCCACGCGGCCGCCTGGCCCGGATCGACCTGCACGTTCATGTTGCGGGTGAGCGGGTCCAGGCTGAGCACCATCTTGGCGCGGTCGGGCTTCCATTCCGGCCCGAGCCAGCTCTCCGTCATCCAGAGGCAGTGGAACGCCCGGCAATGGTCGGGCCGGGTGGCGTGGATGGCGCAGCCCTGGCCGGCCTTGGTGTGGCGGCACCACTGGCCCGCGACGCTCTCGACCGCCGGCACGTCGTAGACCTTGCAGCAGAGCGTGCAGGTACCGCAGGCGCGGCCGGGGGCGGGTTCGGCGACGAAGGCTTCGGGATTGAGCATCGGCGTACGGCGTGTCCGGCATGCATCCGGCAACGGCCGGAGGCGGATCCACCGGGCTACCTGCGGGTGCATCAGGTCGGTAGTGTGGCAGTGGATCCCCACGCTCTGAGGACCTAGAGGCCGATGCTCTCGAATCTCGCGACCCGCGACGTCGAAACCCTGCTGCACCCCTACACCAACCTGTCGACGCACCGGCAGGCCGGCCCGCTGGTGCTCGAGCGCGGCGAGGGCGTCCATGTCTACGATACCGAGGGGCGGCCCTACATCGAGGGCATGTCCGGGCTCTGGTGCACGGCGCTCGGCTACTCGAACGCCGAACTCGTCGAGGCGGCCCGGGCGCAGATGGCGCGCCTGCCCTTCACGCACCTGTTCTCCGGCCGCAGCCACGATCCGGGCATCGAGCTCGCCGAGACGCTCAAGGAGCTGATGCCGGTCCCGACCTCGAAGATCTTCTTCACCTCGTCGGGCTCTGAGGCGAACGACACGCAGGTCAAGCTGACGTGGTACTACAACAACGCGCTGGGCCGGCCGAAGAAGAAGAAGATCATCGCCCGCCAGAAGGGCTATCACGGCGTGACGGTGGCGAGCGCCTCGATGACCGGGCTGGCGGCGAACCACGTCGACTGGGACCTGCCGCTGCCGGGCTTCCTCCACGTCTCCTGCGCGCACCATTACCGGGGCGCCGAGCCGGGCGAGAGCGAGGAGGCCTACTCGGCACGCCTCGCCGCCGAGCTGGAGGAGACGATCCTGCGCGAGGGGCCGGAGACGGTCGCGGCCTTCATCGCCGAGCCGGTGATGGGCGCGGGCGGGGCGATCGTGCCGCCGCGGGGCTATTTCGCGGCGGTCCAGGCCGTGCTGGCGAAGTACGAGGTCCGCATGATCGCCGACGAGGTGATCTGCGGCTTCGGCCGGCTCGGGACGTGGTTCGGCAGCGAGGCCTTGGGAATCCGGCCGGACTCGATCTCCTTCGCCAAGGCCCTGACCTCCGCCTACATGCCCCTCGGCGGGGTGAGCATCGACGCGCCGCTCTACGAGGCGCTGATCGGCCAGAGCGAGAAGATCGGCACCTTCGGCCACGGCACCACCTATTCGGGTCATCCGGTGGCCGCCGCGGTGGCGCTGAAGGCGATCGAGATCTACCGGCGCGACCGGGTGATCGAGGGGGCGGCCGAGAAGGCGCCGCATTTCCAGCGCCGGCTCTCGGCGCTCGCCGGGCACGACATCGTCGGCGAGGCCGGGGGGATCGGGCTGATCGGCGGCCTGGAGATCGTCGCCGACAAGGCCACCAAGCGGCAATACGATCCCAAGGCGGGCGTGGCCGCCCGCTGCGTCGCCTTCGCGCAAGGCGAAGGCCTGATCGTGCGGGCGCTCGCCGGTGACCGCGTGGCCGTCTGCCCGCCGCTGATCATCGCGCCGGACGAGATCGACTCGCTGTTCGACCGGCTCGGCCGCGCCCTCGATCGCACCCGCGACTGGATCCGCGCGGAGGGTCTGGAGGCGATGCCGGGCTGACGCGCGGCCCGGATGCGGGGCGGGCGGATGCGGATCGCCTGTCCCGTCCGCTCTGTTAACCGCCTCACACGGCGCTGCGCGGCGGCTCCGTCTGCGCGCTCGCCTGCGCGCCCGTCGGGGTCAGCGGCGTGATCCGCAGCGTCGTGATCCGGTTCTTGGCCTTCCGGAGGACCTGGAAGCGGAAGCCGTGGAAGTTGAAGGCGGTGCCCTGGTCCGGGATGGTCCGGGCTTCGTGGATCACGAGGCCCGCGATGGTGGTGGCCTCCTCGTCGGGCAGGTTCCAGTCCATCGCCCGGTTGAGGTCGCGGATCGGCACCCCGCCGTCGACGTTCACCGAGCCGTCGCCCTGCGGCCGCACGCCCGAGACGGTGACGTCGTGCTCGTCGGCGATGTCGCCGACGATCTCCTCCAGGATGTCCTCCAGGGTCACCAGCCCCATCACCTCGCCGTACTCGTCGACCACGAGGGCGAAGTGGGTCTTCTTGGTCAGGAAGGCCTTGAGCTGGGCGCGCAGCGACGTCGTTCCCGGGACGAACCACGTCTCCAGGGCCAGCGCCTCGACCTTGAGCCCGGAGGCGTCGCCCCCCGCGGCGTCCAGCGCCCGCAGCAGGTCCTTGGCGTGGAGCACGCCGACGATGTTCTCCGGCGTGCCGCGCCACAGGGGCATCCGGGTGTAGGGCGAGGACAGCACCGCGCGCACGATGTCCTCGGAGGGCTCGTCGGCGTCGATCGCCCGCATCTTGGTGCGGTGGACCATCACGTCGGAGACCGTCAGGTCCGACAGGTCGAGGAGGCCGCCCAGCATGTCGCGCTCGGCCTTGGCGACGCCGCCCTCGCGGTGCATCAGCGCCACCTGCCCGCGCAATTCCTCGGCGGCGGTGAGGATCGACTGGTGCTCGCCGATGGTGATGCCGAAGGGCTTCAGCATCAGCCGCACCACGTGCTCGATGGCGAGCGCCAGCGGGCCCATCAGGGCCACCGCGAAGGCCACCGGCCGGGCCGTGATGAGCGCCGCCTTGTCGGGCTTCGAGATCGCCAGCGTCTTCGGCAGCACCTCGGCGAAGACGATGACCAGGACCGACATGCCCACTGTCGCGTAGATCACGCCGCTCTTGCCGAACAGGGCGGTGAGCACGCTGGTGGTGAAGGCCGAGGCGCCGATCGCCACGATGTTGTAGCCGATCAGCATGGCGCCGATGAAGCGCTCGCGGATCGCGAGGATGCGGTTGACGATCGCGGCCCGCGGGTCGCCGGACTGTTCCAGGGCATGCATCCGGGCCCGCGAGGCCGCCGTGAAGGCGGTCTCCGCCCCCGCGAAGAAGGCCGAGAGCAGCAGCGAGATCACCACGATGCTCGCGGCGAACCACAGGTCGATATGGGTGTCCATCGGGTCCGTCAGGGGGGCGCCTTACGCGGCGGGTCGGCCGCCCATATAGCGATTCCCGCGGCTTATTGCGCGCCGGTCTGACGCACCGTCCACGTCGCCCAGTAGACCGGACGCCCGTAGAGGCTCGACGTGTCGCGGCCGGAAGCGGTCGGGGCGAGCCGGTCGAGCCAGGTCAGGAAGCCGCCCTTGCCCGGATAGATGGCGGGCGTGTCGAGGTTGCCCTGCGCGTCCGTCATCCAGAAATGCGCGCTCCGGTCGTAACGACCGCTGCCGTCGCCGCCGGACCGCAGGCCGAGATAGGCCGGCGAGCGGCCCGCCTCGACCGGGTCGGCATAGAGCTTGAGGGCACCGATCGAGTCGAGGCTCATGTCGGCCGTGTATTGCAGGCAGATATCCGCCACCGGGCCGCCCGGGGCGTTGGCCGGGCGCTGGCAGGTGTAGGAGACCGCCCAGCGCTGCATGCCCTTGGCCCGCGCCACCCGCACGAGGGTCCCGGGCGGCAACGGCCCGGCGAGCTTCTTCGCCGCGGACCAGACCTTCGGCCCGGACAGGTTCTGCGCCGTGCGCAGGTAGAGCCCGGTGCGGCGCTTCTCGGGCGCGAGGCTGCAATCCTCGGGCAGCACGTCGGTGTAGACGTAGTGGTAGATGTGGTCGACGATGCTGATCGACCCGGCGAGCCCGTGCGTCTCGAAGGCCGGCGCCGTGCAGGCGGAGGCCACCGGCTTCCCGGCCTCGTCGATCACGGCCGCCGGGGTGGGCGGATCGCTCCGCCCGCGGCCCGTGCCGGCGTCGAACGGGGTCCAGGCGAGGCCGTATCCGTCGGGCGTGCGGGTGCGGATCTCGAAGGTCTGGAAGTCGAGGGTGCGTGCCTCGATCTGGACACGCCGCCGGACATCGGCCGGCCCCTCGGACGGGTCGTCCCGCTCGGCCCGCCGGCCCCGGCGGCCCTTCGGCGCGTCGTCGCCCGTGCCGGCCGCGCCCACGCGCTCCTGCCCGAGCAGGAAGACGTAGCTGTAGGCTTCTCCGGCCCAGTCGCGGCCGGAGACCGCGATCGGGTCGCGCGGCCCGATCCCCTCGGCGGCCGGCGTCGGCTCGGACCAGCCGCGGGTCCGCGTGCGCGCCTCCGGCAGGTCGACCCAGAACCGGTCGGCCGAGGGCGGCAGGGTCGTGGCCAGAGCCTCCAGGGCGCGGCCGGTGCGCAGCGACCCGCCATCCCGGCTGTCCGTGGCCCGCCGCTCCGGGCAGGGCTCGTCGCGGCGGGAGGACGCGATCGGCGTCTGTCCCTGGAAGACCGCCTGCAGGGGACCGGGCGCCTCGGAGCGGGCCAGGCGCAGGATCTGCACGCCGCGCACGAACGCGCAGGGCGTGGGCGAGATCAGCACGCCCTCGGCCTCGTTGCCCTCGCGGCAGATCTCGAGGTTCCCGCCGCCGGTCACGAAGCAACTCGGCGCACTGCCCTCATAGGCGCCGGTCCGGGCCCGGGCGGGGGCCGATCCGACCGGCGCCGGAGCGGTCAGCGCACAGAGCGCGGCTCCGGCCGCCAGCACTAGGCGCGGCGCGGCGCGACGGAAGCCCCGGCCGCGCGCTGACGAATCGACGGTATCGGCAGGCGATAGTTCGGCGCTTTTCGAAGATTCCACGTCGATCGCCGATTGTGATCCGGTTGTCGGGCAAGTTTCGCAGCCTCTATCCCAAGGTCGTTGAGCCGGGAAGTGGCGCGGACCACGGAACCGGCCTTCGCTGGGGACGAGGGCGAACCCGGTGCCCCGCTCGTCCGTTGTCGCGGCTTGAGGGCCCGAGGGGCCCGACCCCGTCAGCGTCCGGAGACCCGCGCATGGATATCGCCGTCGAAACCGTCACCGACATCATCATGCGGCTGCGTGCCATCGAGGTGAAGGAAGGCAATACCGACCCGGATTCGGGCTCCAACCCGATCGATGACGGCTCCACGGACGTGCTGATCTCGGGCACCGACGACGCCACCGAATCCGAGGTCCGCGGCATGATCGCCGGGCTCGACGACGATTCCCGGGCCGAGCTTCTGGCGCTGTTCTATGTCGGGCGCGGCGATATGGAGCCGGAGGAATGGGGCGAGGCGGTCCGCTTTGCCCGGGAGCGCGAGGCGGCCGGCGAGGGCACGGTGAAGACCCTGCTCGGCTCACCGATCGCGGGCGACCTCCTCGAGGAGGGTCTCGACGCGCTGGGGCTCAGCCCCGAACTGCCGCAGGCCTGAGCGGCTGCCGGTCGCCGAACCCATGGCGTCGCGCGTGCGCAGGGGGGCCACCAAGGCGCTGCGGGTCCTCACCCGCCCGGTCCGCCGCGCGCAGGGCTATGGCGGCAAGGGGCGCGGGGGGCTCGTGGTCGAGCCCTACCGCGGCTACGGCTCGCGCGACGAGATCTTCCTGATCGGCCGCGTCTTCCGGCAGTCGCCCGGCATCCCGGGCGAGGATCCCGAATCGCTCCGCGCCCAGTGGCGCGCCCTGCGCCGCCGCCACGGCCCGCGCCAGGTGGCGGGCGCCGCCGGGGCGGCGCGGGTGGGCGGCGCCCGCCCCCCGGTCGGGCCGGGCCGCCCCGGCGGTTTGCGCC
>CAXDNE010000254.1:0-10747 GCA_963990595.1 uncultured Methylobacterium sp. | reverse complement strand
TGTCTCGTGGGCTCGGAGATGTGTATAAGAGACAGGTCGGAGGCGGGCGGATTCGCGGACGCGCCCCAGGCCGCCTTCGCGGGGACTGATGTGGCGGCCCCGCCCCAGGCGGATGTCCGCGCCGTCGCCGAGGCCGCGGAGGCGATCGACCATCCCCTGGGTGCCGCCCGCGCCCAGATCCACGAGACCTACATCCTCGCCCAGACCCGCGACGGCCTCGTCATCGTCGACCAGCACGCCGCCCATGAGCGCCTCGTCTACGAGCGCATGAAGGCCGAGCGCGCCCGGGGCGGCATCGCCCGGCAGGGCCTGCTGATCCCCGACGTGGTGGAGATGGGACCGGAGGAGGCCGAGCGCCTCGTCGCCGCCGCGCCGGATCTCGACCGGCTCGGCCTCGCGATCGAGGCCTTCGGGCCCGGCGCCGTTCTGGTCCGCGAGGTGCCGGCGGCGCTGATCGGCGCCTCGGTGCGCGACCTCGTGATGGACATCCTCGACGCCCTCGCGGCCAGCGGCGACGAGGAGGGGGGCGCCTCGGCCACGGAGGGTGGTCCGCTGGGGCGGCGCCTCGACGCGGTCCTGTCGCGGATGAGCTGCCACGGCTCGATCCGCGCCGGGCGGCGCCTGCGCCCCGAGGAGATGAACGCCCTCCTGCGCGAGATGGAGGCGACGCCCAATTCCGGCCAGTGCAATCACGGCCGCCCGACCTCCATCGAGCTGAAGCTCTCCGATATCGAGCGGCTGTTCGGCCGCCGGTGAGCGGCCTCGACCGCTCAGAACAGTTCGATGTCCGGCGCCTCCTGGCCGCCGGCGTCCCGGCCGAGGGCCTGCGCGTCGACCCGATGCTGGACCTGCGTGACGTAGTGCGCCCGAGCCGTCTCCAGGATGGCCTCGGGTCGGACCCGCCTGTCCGGCTCGGCACCCGTCAAGCTCTGCCGCAGCCCGTCGAGACAGCGCTGCAGCATCGCGGTCGACGCGTCGACCGCCTCGATCTGCTGGCGCACCACGTCCTGGAACTGGATCTGGCCGAAGACCGACAGAACCTGATCGCCCACCGCGGCCGTGAGGTCCTTGACCTCCGCCAGCTCGGTACGGGCCATCCCAAGGAGCACCTGCGTCGTCGTTTGAGCTATCCCATCGAGGTTATCCATCAGCGCCGCGAGCCGCGCCTGCTCGGTCCGGATCGCCGCGTCCCCGCGATCGGCGACCAGCACCTCGCCGATCGTCTGCTGGACGCTCGAGACCCGGAGCCGCGCTTCCGCCATCGCGGTCTGCGACGTCTGGGCGAGGTCCTGAAGTTCCCGGGCGATGACCTTGAAGCCGGCCCCGTGAATGCCGGCCCGGCCCGCCTCGATGTTGGCGTTGAGCGCCAGCATCCGGGTGGCGCCGCCGATCTTCTCCAGGGTGAGGATCAGGGCATCGAGGGCGCGCATCTGCTCGGATGCGGCGTCGATCGTGCCCCGCTCCTTGCGGGTCTCGGCGAGGCGCTGATCGAGGTAGGCCCCCAGGGCCGCCGCCAAAGCATGCAGCGCGGCGTCGCTCTGCTCGGCGAAGCCGACGATCCGGTCATGCGCACCGCCGATGCAGCCGGCACTGCGCGCCTGGGCCGCCTGAAGCGCCTGCAGGGATCCCATGATGGCGTTGGCCGCGTCTTCCGTCTGCGCGACGATGCTGCGCAGCTGCTCGCGCGTGACCGCGAGATACGGATCGAGATCCGCCAGATCCCGCATGACGGTTGCGGCGCGCCCCGTGCCGTCCACGGCCTCCGGCGCCTCCGCCGAAACGGCGGCCGGCGCGGCTCTGGGCGCCTCGGCGGGCACAGCCGGACGGACCAGGCGCTGCAGCCCGCGCGTCACCACGGTTCCGCTGATCGCGGCCGCCACCACCACCAGGAGATGGGCCGGCTCCACCATGCCGAAGACCAGCGGCACCCCGCCGATGGCACTGCCGGCGGCGGCGCTCGAGAGGAGCGTCCTCAGGTCGATCGGCGCGAGAGAGGGGGCGGCGGTCTGCATCGAGGGAAACGGGCGCTCGCGGGGTGGGCGGTACAACATGCGAAACGGGCCGATGTCCGCGGCGCGGGCACCGGCGAAGCGCGACCGCTCGGGTCAGGCGGCGCGAGCCTGGAGTGCTGGCGCGACCTGCCGCACCACCTGAAGAAGCTTATCGGCCTGGACCGGCTTCACCAGCCAGCCGGTCGCGCCCGCCTTGCGGGCCTCGTCGCGCTTCTCCTGCTGCGACTCGGTGGTCAGCACCAGCATCGGCGTAAAACGCAGTGGCTGAAGCGTGCGCAATGCCTGGATCAGCTGGACGCCGTGCATGCCGGGCATGTGATAATCCGTGATCACCAGGGCCGGGCTAAGACCGTTTCTGATCTTGTCCAGTGCATTCTCGGCATTCGCGGCCGTCTCCGTCACATACCCGTCGCTTTCAAGAATTACCGACATACTTGTCAGGATAGTTGGCGAATCATCAACCAGTAATATCTTGTGCATCTCGATATCCTCTCGTTTTACGTCCTGAAACTTAGACATGTTCTAGATTTGCCAGCAATAGGACTTTTCAGATCGCCACGATCTTGTCCATGACGTGGCTGCATAGCGTTTCGAAATCTTGAATCGCGCGTGACCGCGGCTTGAAGTGTTTGAGAGGAACTTCGCGGCCGAAGGCTTCGGCCAGCGCGATGTCCGGGCGGATGCCCGGCAGCAAGCGCTCTGGGCCGAAGCGAGCCTTGAGCTGCTCCAGGGCCTCCCGCTGCATGGTGACCCGCAGATCGACCTGGACCGGCAGGATCGAGAGGCCGCGCAGCTCCGGATTGAGGGTGGTGGCGACGCGGAAGAATGAGCGGGCGAACTGCCCGACGCCGTCGACCGAGAGGTGATGAAGCTGGGTCGGCACGAGGACATGATGTGCGCTCGCCAGGGCGTTGATCAGCAGAGCGTCGGCGGTCGGTGCGGTGTCGATCAGGGTGACCCTGTAGGCCTCGCTCAGGGGCTTCAGGGCTGCCGCGAGACCCAGGGGCGCGACGGGCCCGTCGGGACCCGCGAAGGCACGATCGGCCGGCAGCACGTCGACATTCGGCACGGCCGTGCTCCGGATGCCGCGCGTGATCGCGGCTCCGCCGCCGCGGAACACGTCGTGCACCGTCGGCTGACCGGGTGCGGCGCGCACGCCGAATCCGAGGCCGGCATGGCCCTGCGTGTCGAGATCGACGAGCAGAACTCGAAGCCCGCGCGCCCCCAGAGCCGCGGCGAGGTTCACCGTCGTCGTGGTCTTGGCAGTGCCGCCCTTCCGGTTCGCGACGGCGAGGATCCGCGCGCTCATCCGGCCTCGGCCTCCGCGTTGGGCAGGGCGGCGAGGCATGCGGCCGCCACGAGGCCGGCTGGACGACCGCGCAAGGAAGGTGCGGCCGCCATCAGCACATGCAGCACCGCTGTATGGACCCATGCGGCACCGGTGAGATCGACGATCGCGTCCGGGTTCAGCCGGAGGGCGTCGAGGAGCGGCTCGGCCTCCTCGACGGGGCAATGGCCCGAGAGCCGGATGACGGCGCCGCTGGTGTCGAGGGCCATCAGATCAGATCCGGAAGGTTGAGGATAAGGTGGACCCGGCCGTCGCCGAGCAGGGCCGTGCCGGAAAAGCCCGAGAGGCCGGAGAGCAGCCCTTCGAGGGGCCGCACGATCACTTCCATGCGCTCACGGAACCCGTCGACCACGATGCCGACCCGCTCGCGTCCGACCCGGGCCACCATCACGGCCTCCTCGTCGGGGGGCCGGCCCGCGGCCGGGGGCAGGTCCAGGCTGTCGGCGAGGCGCACCAGAGGGATCACCGCGTCGCGGAGCACGAAGGTCTCGCGCTGCTTGATCCGGTGGATCTGGCTGCGCGGGACCCTCACGGTCTCGGCGACGGCGTCCATGGCGACGCCGTATTGCTGGCCGCGCGCCTCCACGGTGACGATGCGGGTGACCGCCATGGTGAGCGGCAGCTGCACGGTGACGCAGCTGCCCTGACCGAGCCGGCTCGCCAGCCAGACGTCGCCCCCGGCCTTGCGCACCGCGCTCCGGACCACGTCCATGCCGACGCCCCGGCCGGAGAGGTCGGAGACCTGCTCCTTCGTCGAGAATCCGGGCGCGAAGACGAGGTTGACGAGGTCCTCGGGCGTCATCTGGGCGGCCTGATCCGGGGTGATCAGGCCGACGCGCAAGGCCTTGTCCCGGACCCGCTCCGGATCGATGCCCCGCCCGTCATCGGCCACCTCGATGATGACGTTGTCGTTCTCCTGGCGCGCCGAGAGCCGCAGGGTGCCGACGGCCGGCTTGCCGGCGGCCTCGCGCTCGGCCGGGGTCTCGATCCCGTGGTCGAGGGCGTTCCGGACCATGTGGATCAGCGGGTCGGCGAGGCTCTCCAGGACGTTCTTGTCGGCCTCGGTGTCCTCGCCCTGGATCACCAGCTCGACCGCTTTGCTCAGCTTGCGCGTGGTGTCGCGCACCAGCCGGGGGAAGCGCTGGAAGACCTGGCTCACCGGCATCATCCGGATCGCCATGACGCCGACCTGGAGGCTCTGGGCGATCCGGTCGATGACGGTGTACTGCTCCTTGATCTCCCGCCCGAGCTGGCGCGAGCCGCTGACCTGCTCGACCCGGCCCGCCAGATAGGCGAGCCCGTTCTTGGCGACCGTCAATTCGGCCGCGAAGTTCATCAAGGCATCGACCTTGGCCTGATCGACCCGGAGCATCCGCGCCGGGCTCGCAGCCTGGGCCGGACCCGATCCCGTGCCGTCGGCGCTCCCGGGATTCTCGGGTGGCGGCGACAAGCCCTGCTGGTGTGGCGCCGGCCGGGCTTGCTGCGGGGCGGGTGGCACCTCGGATGTGGGGGGGCCGTCGCCCGCGCCCCGCAAGGCGGCCAGCAGGGCGGCCGTATCGCCGCGGCCGGACCGCGCCATGGCGGCGGACAGGGCGTCTGCCCGGGACGGCGCGAGATGAGGCAGGCAGCGCTGCACCACGATCCGCACCGCGTCGAGCCGCCCTGCGTTCAGGTCCGCCTCGGCGGGCACCGCCAGCATCGCGGCCTGGGCCGCCAGGATCGCCTCTGCCCGCCCGCGCAGGGCGGACGGCGCCTCACGGGATGGAGCCCTCGCCGCGGTCGCGGCGACCGGCGCCGGTTGGGCCGCGGGCGCTGAGCCCGGCGCCGCGCCCTCGATCGAATCCGCGAGGCGGAGCAGCGTCTCGGCCTCCCCGGTGGCGGCCAGGGCCGCCATCCAGCGCAGGGCGGCGGCCTGCCGGGTAGCGGCTCCGATGATCCCCAGGAGGGCCGTCGCGGCGGCCCCGAGCTCCGCCCGGGCGCCGGCCGCCACCAGCTCCCGAGCCCGGGCGGCGAAGTCGCCGAACACCTCGGCCGCGTCCTCAGGGCCGGTGAGGACGATCAGGTCCCCGGGCCGGATCTCGCGCATCTGCACTTGGTCGGTGACGTAGCGCAGATGCTCGGCCAGCGTCTCGGCGGAGGCGGCGCACAGGACCTCGAACCGCAGCCAGCACAGGACCGGGTCGTAGGCGTCCAGCGGCGGGACGGGGCAGCGCGGGATGACCCGCACGCCCAGGAGCCCGGGCGCCTGCGCGACGAGGTGCGCCGGGTCGTCGCCGCGGAAGAAGCAGGCCTCGTCGGGCTCGTAGCACCAAGCGACCAGGGGCGCCCCGGCCGCGTAGGCGGCCTGCCGCTGGTCCTCCGGGAGGCCGCCGAGCCAGTCCGGCGGCGGCGCCTCCGCCTGCGCGGGGGCGCCGGCCGGGGCGGTCGCGCCCAGCCAGCCGCGCAGGGTCGCGACCCGATCCGACATCGCGGTCTCGGCATCCGCGGGCAGGACCGCGCGGGTCTCCAGCACGTCGATCCAGTGGCCGACGAGATCCAGGCTTTCGAGGAGCCCGTCCGCGATCGCGGGCGCCAGGGCGAGCTGCCCCGCCCGCATCTCGACCAGAAGATCCTCGGCGGCGTGGACGAGGTGCGTGAGCGGCGCGATGTCGAACAGGCCGGAGGTGCCCTTGAGGGTGTGCACCGCCCGGAAGATCTCGTCGAGAGCCTCGGGGCTGCGCGTCTTCTCCAGGGCCAGCATGCCGCTTCCGGCGCGCTCCAGGAGCTCGCGCGCCTCCGGGATGAACTGGGCGAGCAGGGCGTTGGTCACGGGACGACTCCGGCCATCACGGCGGCGACCTCGGCGAGCACCTCCGGGCGCACGGGCTTGACGAGGTAGAGGTTGGCGCCCACCGCGTAGGCGCGGTCGCGATCCTGCGCGCCGCTCTCGGTGGAGATCATCACGGCCGGCACAGCCTGCAGCTCGGGCATGGTCCGGCCCCGGCGCAGGAAGGCGTAGCCGTCCATCTTGGGCATGTTCACGTCGACCAGGACGAGGTCGAAGCTCTCGGCCACGGCCTTCTCCAGGCCCTCGAAGCCGTTCGCGGCCTCCGCGACGGCGAAGCCGGCCTGCTCCAGCACGTCGCGGTAGTACATGCGCACCGTGGTGGCATCGTCGACCACGAGGATCCGGGCCATCTCACGCCTCCACGTTCAGGGGTTTCTGGTAGACGATCGCCTCCGCGAACTTGCGCAGGTCGAACAGGGCGGAGATCCGGCTCATCGACTCGGAATGGCCGAGACAGACGAAACCGCCGGGCTTGAGCGCGTCGTAGATCGTCTGCGCGGCGTCGCGGCGGGACGCGTCGTCGAAGTAGATCAGCAGGTTCCGGCAGAACACGACGTCGAAGTTGCGGAACTGGCGGGTCGAGAGCGGGTCCGAGAGGTTGACCCGCGCGAAGGCGATCGAGTCGCGGATGTCGGGGATGACCTCGTAGGCCCCGCGCACCCGGCGGGTGTAGCGCTCCAGGGTCGCCTTGGGCACGTGCTGGATCGCGCGCTCGCCGTAGAGGCCGCGCTTGGCTTGATCGAGCACCGTGGTGTCGATGTCGGAGGCGACGATCTCGATGTCGTACTGGTCGACCTCCGGCCAGGTGTCGAGGAGCTGGAAGGCGATCGAGTAGGGCTCCTCCCCGGTGGAGCAGGGGACGGACCAGATCCGCACCGGCGCGCCGGGCGCCTTGCGCCGGACGATCTCGGGCAGGATCGACCGGACGAGGCAGCGGAACTGGTATTCCTCGCGGTAGAAATAGGTCTCGTTGACGGTCATCAGGTTGACGAGCGCCTGGAACTCCTCGCCGCTGGCCTGGAAGCGCAGGGTGTTGAAGTAGTCGCGAAACACCGGCTGGCCGGCGGCGAGCATCCGCTCGTGCAGGCGCTTGTCGACGAAGTAGCGCTTGTTGTCGGCGAACATGATGCCGGTCTTGCGGTAGAAGAAGTCGCGGAAGCGGACGAAGTCACTGTCGGTGATCACGGGCGCCGGCGGGGGAAACGGAGCGGTCATGTCGGGCGCCGGTCAGGTGATGCGGCGGCGGGCCGCCCGGGCGGCGAAGTGCAGAAATGGCGCGTCCGGGAAGCGCGCGGCGGCGGCCTCGATCTCCGGCACCATCTCGGGCGTGCCGATCTCGGCGAGCACGTCGATGGCGGCGGCGACGACATTGACGTGCGCGTCCGCGGCGAGCACGCGGCGGGCATAGATCGCCGCCGCCGGATGGCGCAGGGAGACCAGCACGTTGACGGCGAAGATGCGCCGGTCGCTGTCCGGATCGGCGAGCGCCCGGTCGAGGGCGCCGACCACCGCCGCGTCCATCCCCGCGAGGGTCTCGATGGCGGCGTTGCGCAGCCAGACGTCCTCGGAGCCGAGCCGCGCGAACAGGTGCTCCACCGCCGCCGCGGTGCCGATGCGGCCCAGAGCGGCGAGGATCGCCTCGCGGACGCTGGTATCGGCGTCGCGGTCGAGCCGCGCGGCGAGCAGGCCGGCCGCCTCCGGATCGGCGGCGAGCCGCCGGGCCGCGTCGCGGCGCCCGGCCGCGGTCGGACCCTCCAGGGCCGTCCGGGGATCCTCGAGGGCCGCCTGCGGTTCGGAGACGGGGTGCTTGCGGACGAGGGCCATGCGGGTCTCGGTGCGGAATTCGGTGAGGATCTCAGGACAGCCAGCCGACGAGCTGGGCGGGGATGACGCGGGCGGGCAGCGTCAGGGTCGCGCCGCCGAGCCGGATCAGCTCGGCCGGCATGCCGAAGACCACGGCGCTCGATTCCGCCTCCGCGATGGTGCGGCCGCCCGCGGCCTTGAGCGCCGCCATGGCGGCCGCGCCGTCGTCGCCCATGCCGGTAAGCTCGACGCCGATCAGGCCCTCGGCGGGCAGGTGGTCCCGGGCGCTGCGCACGAGCCGGTCAACGCTCGGATGCCAGCGCAGGGCCGGATCGCCCGGGACCGAGTTGACCACGAGCCGCCCGAGCTTGCGCTGAAGCACCACGTCGGCATCGCCCCGGCCGATATAGACGCGTCCCGGCACGAGGGGCACAGGCCCGGTCACCTCGGTGACCTCCAAGGCGCAGTCGCGGTCGAGCCGCTGGGCGAAGGGCCCCGTGAAGGAGGCCGGCATGTGCTGGGCGATCACCACCGGCCAGGGCAAGTCGGCGGGCAACTCCGGCAGGATGTCCTCCAGGGTCCGTGGTCCCCCGGTGGAGACGCCGATCAGCACGCAGCCGTCGGTCCGCGCGGCCGGGCGCGCCGCGCGGGCGCGGGCGATCTCGCTGCGCCCGCGCCGTACGCGGTCGACGAGGAAGCGGGCCCGGTGCGGCCTGGCCTGGGCGGCGACGCGCACCTTCTCGACCATCTCGTCGCGGACGTCGCCGATGTTCAACGACACGGTGCCGCCCGGCTTCTCGACAAAATCCACGGCGCCGAGCTGCATCGCCTCCAGGGTCGCGGCCGCGCCCTCGCTGATGAGTGAGGAGACCATGACCACCGGGCGCGGGCTCACCGCCATGATCTCCCCGAGGCAGGTCAGCCCGTCCATCTCCGGCATGTTGATGTCGAGGGTGATCACGTCGGGCTCGTAGGCGCCCAGCTGGTCGAGGGCGTCGCGCCCGTTGCGGGCGGTGCGGACCTCGAACAGGCCGGTCTCCTCGAAGATCAGACGCAGGTGTTTGCGCATCAGGGCGGAATCGTCGACGATCAAAAGCTTGGGCATCGGAACGGCGGGTCGGCTGGTCGGTCGGCGCGCGGGACGGGTCGGGCGGTCGTCAGGCCGCCTTCAGGTCGGCGACCTCGTGCCGGCTGAGCAGCCGGTCGACGTCCACCATCAGGATGATCCGCTTGGCCGCCGCGAGGTTGGCGATCCGGGCGACGGCGTTGTCGGCCTCCTGGGCGAGATCCGGCGCCGGCACGATCGCCAAGCGGGGGATCTTGAGCACCTCCGAGACCGAGTCGACGATGAAGCCGGTCCGCACGCCGGCGATCGCGAAGACCATGATGCGCTGGCGGTCGTTGCGCTCGGCATCCGGCAGCCGGAAGCGGCGGCGCTGGTCGATCACCGGCAGGACCGCCCCGCGGAGGTTGACCACCCCCTCGATGAAGGGCGGCGTCCGCGGCACCCGGGTGAGCTGCTCGGGCACCCGAACGATCTCGTGGACCGCGTCGATCGGGACGCCGTACTCCTCGTCGGCGAGCCGGAAGACCACGAACTGCTCCTCCTCGTCGGCCCGCTCCGTCTCGGCCGCGCCGCGCATCTCCCGCATCGTGTCCCCCGCGGAAATCCCCGCGCCGGTCAGGTTGGTGGTGGCGAACAGCTGCTCGGCCGACAGGATCGAGACCAGCCGCCTGCCGCCGCCGAGCCGGCAGATCGCCTCGACCTCGCGGAGTGCCCCGCCATTGGCGAGCAGCTCGGGCAGCGGGTCGACGACCGCGCGGGCGACGCGCAGCACCTCCTTCACGGTGTCGGTGACGATCCCGACCGCGCCCGCCGCCCCCTGCCGGGACACGACGACGATGCGGCTCTGCTCGCCGAGCGCCGCCGCCGGCAGGCCGAACAGGGTGCGCAGGCTGACCAGCGGCAGCAGCCGGTCGCGCAGGTTGATTACCCCGATCACGTGCGGCTCGGCCTTCGGCAATTCGCTGACGCTCTCGGGCACCTGCACGATCTCCTGCACGTGCTCGATGGGCAGGGCGTATTCCTGGCCGGCGAGCTCGAACGACACGAGCTGGATCTCGTTCGAGTCCGCGGTGTCGCCCGCGCCGCGGTCCGGGCCGGCGAAGCCAGTCTCCACGACTTCTTCGGGGCGCCGGGTCGCCCCGTCGCCGCCGCCGCTGCGCTGAAGCAGGCGGCCGAGGTCGATGATCATCACCATCCCGCTCGGGCGCTTGATGACCCCCGCGAGCATGTCGGTGTCGGTGTTGGCGGCGATCCCGTCGGTGCCCTCGATCTCGCCCGGCTCGGCACTGACCACGCTCGCCATGCGGTCGACCACGAAGCCGAAGGCGTCGCCCTGGCTGACGACGACGACGCGGGTCGCGTCGTCGTGGGTCCGGTCGGGCAGGGAGAACAGCCGGCGCAGGCTGGCGACCGGCAGCACCGAGCCGCGCAGGTTGGCGAGGCCGGCGAGGCTCGCCGGCGCGAGGGGAACGTCGACCATCTCGGGCAGGCGGATGATCTCCTGCACCTCGGCCAGCGGCACCGCGTAGGTCTCGCGGGCGACGTTGAAGGTCACGAATTGCCGCACCGGCGCGCCGGCCGACGCATCATCCGGGGCGGGATCCTGGGTGTCGTTGGACATGGCTGGCTCCAGCAGGGCGGGGGTTGAGCCGTCCCGGGGGCTGTCTCTTATACACATCTGACGCTGCCGA
>CAXDNE010000253.1:0-10781 GCA_963990595.1 uncultured Methylobacterium sp. | reverse complement strand
GGCGTCCTCTCCCTCGCCGCAGCCCTCGACTGGCTCAAGCGATGACACGCCCTAGACGAAGACGAACATCGAACGCTGCATAACGACCTTCTTGGCGGACGATCGAAGTCGGCCGCCTGAATCTGTGCCGTCCTTAGACATCATGGCGCTTCGGCGGTCGAGCGCGTGGGCTTACGGCTCCGGGCCTGCTGCCGAGTCAGGAACAGAGTCGCACCGTAATTCCTGCAAGAACCTGAGGACCAGAGATGTGGGTCTGCAGGCTGGATGCTCCGCCGCCCAGGATACGAAAGGACATGTCATGCCATCGGTCCTCGCGCCTGGCGCGCACAGCATCGCCGTGAACGGCATAGATCAACATTACAACGTCTCAGGGACCGGACCCTATTGCATCGTGCATGCCGGCGGCCCCGGCATCGAGGCCAGCTACTTGCGATTGCCTCTGCTCGAAGAGAACCTGACCATGGTGTATCTGGACCCGATCGGCACAGGATCGTCCGGACACCTCGCGACCCATCCCCAGGGGTACAGCGTAGACCGCTTCTCCGAACAGCTGCTCGCGTTCATCGACGCGGCCGGTATTGCCGATCCCTACCTGCTCGGCCACTCGCACGGTGCCTTCGTGGTGCTGGAGGCAGCGCTCAAGCGGTCGGGAGGACTCGCGGGCCTGATCCTGTATTCAGGCGCTGCCTACACGGGCGGCACCTTCATGGCCGATGCGGGCGCTGAGATCGCCGCCTTCGTGGCACGCCATGGGGGCACGACGGAAGCCGAAGCGGTCGAAAGGGCCTGGGCCTCAATTCCCTCCATCCGCACGGACGCAGCCTACACGGCGGCCATGCGCGACCTCCTGCCGGCCTATGTCTCGGACTTCCGGCGCTGGCCCGACAGCCTCGAGACTCTGCAACGCCGGCTCCGGGCGACCCTGCTGGTCGGCGATGGCCAAGCCTTCGACGTTCGCGACCGCCTTGCCACCCTGCAGGTTCCGGCGCTCGTCGTCACCGGAACCGACGACTTCATGCTCGGCACGCGCCACGCGGCGTTGCTGGCGGATCTGTTACCGCGGGCGCAGCTCAGGATATTCGAGCAGAGCGGCCACTTCGCCCATATCGAGGGGGCCCGCGCGTTCGCGGAGGCCGTCCTTCGCTTCACGGGACGTCCAGTCCGCGCGTTGCCCGGCGTATGACGGCCGTGCGCGCCTGAGGATCCCCGGCCTCGGGCGCTCCACCGAGGCGCTGCGGGCCCGGTTAGGGCAGCGGTACACCGGACAGCGTCGCGCACCGGTCCAGCAGAGCCTCCTGCAGCCCGACGCTCTGGGTGCCGGGCGCCGGCGAATTCTCGCGCTGGTGATAGAAGTACCGGCCCGTGACATGGGTGGCCGGGTCGTCTCCGACCGCCAGCCAAGCCTGGGTCAAGGGCGCGGCGGCCATATCGTCCGGCGCACCGGGACCGCCCATAGCGGTCGGTACCCAGCCCGGTTCGAGGGCGTTCGACCGCACCGTGGACCAGCGTCGCGCCACGCCGAAAGCGAGCAGGACGTCCAGGAACTTCGTTTCCGCGTACGCCTGCGATCCGCTCCAGCGCCGGCTGGTCCATTGCAGGTCGTCCATGTCCGGGATCCCGCCCGGATGCATGCCCGAACTCAGGTAGACGAGGCGGTCGGGCTTCTCCATCAAGGCCGTGAGCACGTAGGGCGCCAGGACGTTGATCGCGAAAAGATGGCTCAGACCATCCTCGGTCACGATCCGGTGCGACTCGCGATAGCCGATGCCGACATTATGGATGACGGCGTCGAAGCACCCGATCGCGTTGGCCTGCTCGGCCACGGATCGCATGCCGGCGATCGTGACGACATCGCCGATGACGATCCGGGCCGCATTCGGAAGCGCCCGTCGCGCAACCTCGCCGCGATCGGCGTTCCGCGCATGCAGCACGACCTCATGGCCCTCGCGGGCCAGGCGCTGGCCCGCCACGAGCCCGAGGCCGTCCGACGATCCGGTGATGAGGATGCGGGTCATCGTCAGCCCTTCAACAATGCCTCGGCCACGACCGGCCTCGGAGGGCGCCACAGCGGCACGGCTGCCCTTCCATCGTGCGTCGCGAATGCCGGCTCGGCAGCACCGCTCCATGCGATGTCGGGTGGCTCCGCGCGGCAACCGGAGCCGTTCCGGTCACCGTCGCCGATCCCCTCTGATGGATGCTGCCTGCCGCGGTGCGTGCGTGGCGCATGTCCGGTTCGCCTGGCTGGCAGCCGGTCACCAGGGAAGCGGATTGTTGAACCGGTCGACGTAGCGCAGCCCGGCCAAGCCGCGGTTCGCCGCGATCATATCGACCACGCGCGGGATGCTCTCCTCGACAGACAGAGTCGCGTCGCCGCCGCCCATCTCGGTCCGCACCCAGCCGGGGGCGACGAGGAGCAGGGCGTGCCCGTCATTGAGGTGCTTCGCCGCATAGCCCTTCATGAGCATGTTGAGGGCGGCCTTGCTGGACGCGTAGAGCTGCCAGCCGCCGGTGGCGTTCGCGATGCTCCCGAGCTCGGAGCTCATGATCCCGATGGTGCCGCCGGCCGGCACCAGATCCCGCAGCAGTTCGACCGCGCGCACGGGCGAGAAGGCGTTGGTCAGCATCATGGCGAGGAAGTCGGTCTCGCGCGCGTCGACCGGGCTGGCCTCGATCGCGCGCGCGATGCCGGCATTGATGAACAGGACGTCGACGCGTCGACCGCTCAGGCGCTCGCGCAGCGCGCGGACAGAGTCTGCATCGTTGATGTCGGTCCGCTCGACCGCCAGGCTGCCCGGAAAGCGGGTCGCGACCCTCGCGAGTTGATCGGACTGGCCGCGTGCTGTGGCGATCACGTGCCACCCGCGCCCGAGCCACTCCTCCACGAGGGCGAGACCGAGCCCGCGCGATGCGCCGACGACCAAGACCGTGGATTGCTCTGTCGTGCCAGCCTCCTCTGTTTGGGCTCGGGTTTATGTGGCGCAGCGGCGCTCCAGAAATTAGCGTCGTTCTGTCAGATCATTCCGGACTTGGAGGCATGAGACGATGCCGTACGACGGCCGGCTGCTCGCCGGCGTGACGATCCTCATGGCGGTGGTCGAGGCTGGGACCATGACCCGGGCCGCCGAGGCCCTCGGTCTCACCCAATCGGGCGTCGGACGCGCCATCCAGCGCCTTGAGGCCCGCGTCGGCGTGCGCCTGCTCGATCGCACGACCCGGACCTTGCGGCTCACCGACGAGGGGCGACGCTTCTGGGAGCGGGTCGGCCCGCATCTCGAAGGAATCGAGGCCGCAGCCCTGGAGGCCGCGGGCAGTGCTCAGGCAGTGCGCGGCCGTCTGCGGGTGAACGTCGACCCGTTCTTCTCGCGCCTGGTCCTGTCGCGGGAACTGACACGCTTCCTCGCGATCCATCGCGAGCTGCGGCTCGAACTGATCATGCGCGATCAGATTGGTGATCTCGTCGCCGACGGGTTCGATATGGCGCTCCGGTTCGGAGATCCGCCGGTGGCGGGCTTCGCCGCGCGCAAGCTCCTGGAGACGCGAATCCTGACGGTCGCGGCACCGGCATACTCGGCTGCGCATGGCCGTCCCGCGCACCCGCAAGACCTCCGCGACCACGACTGCATCGACTATCAGGATCCGTTGACCGGCCGTCCCTTCGCCTGGGAGTTCCGACGCGGCGACGAGGTTGTGCCGGTGCGGCAGCTGGCGCGCCTGATGGTGCCGGACGTCGAGACGATGATCGGCGCCTGCTGCGAAGGTGCGGGGATCGCGCAGATCATGCAGCTTGGGAGCCGGAACATCGTAGAAAGCGGCAGGCTCGTCGAGATCTTCCCGGACTGGCCCGACGAGACCTTCCCCCTGTACGCGATCTACCCGTCACGGCAGCATCGCGCCGCCAAGGTCCGTGCCTTCACCGAATGGTGCCTGCAACTGGTCGGCAGCGATAATGAGTTCGATGCTTCGGCGGCGCGTTGAGCGGCGTCCTGGGGCTATAGCGCCGCCCGGCCGATCGAGGCACCGCCGTCGACGTAGAGCGTCTGCCCTGTCATGAACGCCGCACCGTCCGATATCAGGAACGCAATGGCTGCGGCGATCTCCTCCGGCCGTCCGAAGCGGCCGAGCGGCACCCCAGCGAGGTAGCGCGTCTCGCCCGCGCTGCCCGGCGGGTTGTTGGCCCGGAACAGCTCGGTCTCGGTCGGCCCCGGCGCCACCGCGTTGACGGTAATCCCGGTCTTGGCGAGTTCGAGCGCCCAGGAGCGGGTGAAGCTGATTAGTGCCGCCTTGGCGGCCGCGTAGGCCGTGCGTTCGACGCTGCCGAGAACTGTCAGGCTGGCGATGTTGACGATCCGGCCCCAGCCGCGCTGCTGCATGCCGGGCAGGATCGCCTGCACGGTTTGGATCGCTGGGTGGAGGTTGACGCTAAGAACCTCGTCCAGCGCCGGGATTTCGACCGCCCCGAGCCGCTGCGGACGAACCAAGCCGACATTGTTGACCACGCCATCGAAGGCGAAGCGTCCGGTCAGGTCGGCGAGGATGGCGTCGGTGGCAGCGCCGTCCGCGAGGTCGACCGGCACGAGCGTGCCGGGGAAGCTGTCGAGGCCGCCACGCGCGAGGCCGATAACGTGGTGGCCCGCGCCGGCGAGGTGGTGTGCGAGGGCTAGCCCGATGCCCTTGCTGGCGCCGGTCACGAGAAAGGTTCGGGACATCTTGGATCTCCTTCAAGTCGCGCGGCCGCTGAGGCGGCCCAGGTGCCGTGTCTGGTCAGGCGGGAACGGAGGTGGCACGTCGGAGCGCCGGCAGCATGTCCTCGGGCTCGGGACGGCGCGTGTAGTCCGGGTTCACCTCGGCGTAGAGGATCACGCCGTCCTGCCCGACGACGAAGCGGCCGGGCATCGGCAGGGTCCAGCTCGGGTCGCCGTTGAAGGACGGCAGGTCGTTCCTCAGGCTCTTGTAGAGGTCGACCAGATAGTCGGGCATGGTGAAGCGCAGGCCGAACGCGGCCGCGATGTCGTTGTGCGGGTCCGACAGGATCGGGAAGCCGAGGGAGTTCTGGCGGACCGACTTCCGGCTGTTGGCCGCCGTCTGCGGCGAGACGGCGACGAGGCTCGCCCCAAGCTGCTCGAAGCTCGGCAGCGCCTCCTGGAGCGCCTTGAGCTCCATGTTGCAGTAGGGGCACCAGACGCCCCGGTAGAAGCTGATCACGAGCGGCCCGCGCGCCAGCAGGTCGGCGGACGAGACGGGCTGGCCGTCCGGGTCGCGCAGCGTGAACGCCGGGGCCCGGTGGCCGGCCCTCAGTGCGCGGGTCGCGGCCCCGGAGGCGATCAATTCCGCGGTGGCCCCGTGCATCGTCGCGATGACTGAGGGGGGCACGTTGTAGGGGGGCTTGCCGGCCTCGAAGTCGGCCTTGAACGCGTCGAGCTTGGATTGCAGGGTCATGGGTCCGCTCCTCGGGTAATGGTGGTCGGAATGGCGTCGCGGCTGCCCGGTGCGCCTCGACATCCGGCTTGGGCCGGTTCCTCAGGCCTGGGGTACGAGAGCGTTTACCCGCTCGATTGCGCGCCGGACGGCGGGCCGCGCGGCGACCGCGTCGTACCAGCGGCCGACATGCGGCGTGGCCTCGAAGCCCACCCCCGCGAACTCGCGCCGCCAGAGCCAGCCGAAATGGGCGATGTCGGCGACCGTGAATGCGTCCCCGGCCACGTAGGGGCGCCCGGCCAGGACGCCGTCGAGCACGCCCAGCGTCCGTTTCGCCTCGGTCGAGAAGCGGGCGATGGCCAACGGCTGCGGCTCGGAGGCCTGGCGCTGGAAGAAGCCCGCCTGTCCGAAGGCAGGGCCGAGCCCGGAGGCGTGGAAGAACAGTTGCTCGAACACGCGCGCCCGTCCTTCCCCGTCCGGCGGTAGGAGCCGGCCGCTCGTCTCGGCCAGGTAGACTAGGATCGCGGCCGACTCCGTCAGGACCAGCCGGCCACCGGGCGCCGCGGGGTCCACTAGCACCGGCACCTTCGCGTTCGGGTTCAACGCCACGAATTCGGGAGCCTTCTGCTCGCCCCGGCGCACGTTCACTCCGTGCAGGGCATACGGGAGGCCAAGCTCCTCCAGGGCGATGGGGACCTTGACGCTGTTTGGTGTGGCGAAGGCGTAGACCTCGAACATGTCCGCGTCGCTCCAGAGGGGTCACCGCGACTGCGTGGTATGGATGTCCGGATTGATGCCCCCTTCCCGATGGACAGGACAGGCGGCCCATGGCGATAACGCTCATTCCAGGGAGGAATGGCGTGGACCGGTATCAGGCAATGGCGACCTTCGTGCGGGTCGTGGAATCCGGCTCCTTCTCGGGGGCGGCACGGCTCCTGAACGTCGGCCAGCCCGCCGTCTCGAAGACGGTCGCGCAATTGGAGAATCGGCTGCAGGTCAGCCTGCTGATCCGCTCGACCCACGGCCTCAGTCCCACGGAGGCGGGCCTTCGCTTCTACGAGCGGGCGCGGGCGGCCATCTCCGAGGCCGACGAGGCCGAGCTCGCCGCCCGGGGCGCAGGCGCCGGGCTCTCGGGGCGGCTGCGGGTCTCGGCGGCGACCACCTTTGCGCGGCTCCACGTCGTGCCGCTGCTGCCGCGCTTCCTCGCCGAGCACCCGGACCTCGACATCGAGATCGTCCTCGACGACCGGGTGATCGACCTCGTCGGCGAGGGCATCGACCTGTCCCTGCGCATGGGGACTTTGCCGGACTCGGCCGCGGTCGCGCGCAAGCTCGCCACCGGGGGCCGTTCGGTGCTCGCCACGCCCGCCTATCTCGCCCGCGCGGGCGAGCCGCGCAGTCCCGCGGACCTCGCCGGGCACGAGGCGGTAGTCTACAGCCGGCAGCCCGATGTTTGGTCCTTCACGCGGGACAGCACCGAGGTGTCGGTCGCGGTTCATGGCCGCGTGCGAGTCAGCGCGGCCGAAGGCCTGCGTGCGGCCGTTCTGGCCGATATCGGGCTCACTATCGCCTCGGACTGGATGTTCGCCCCCGAGCTAGCGAACGGGTCGGTCCAGCGGCTGCTGCAGCCCTGGGCGCTGCCCGACATCGACCTCTGGGCGGTCTTCCCGACCGGCCGCATGGCCAGCGCCAAGGCGCGCCTCTTCGCCGTTTTTGTCGAGGTGGCCCTAGCCGGCACTCGTGTGGCCCATTCCAAAGCGGCATAAGCCTTATCGCTCCGCGCCGTCATCCGCCGCCGGACGGAGCCGTCTATCTCGTCCTCACGCCGACCGAACGGGGCCGGCCACCACGAGGACAGCACCGTTGGCCCGTTTCGACACCTACCGCGACGCCTTCCCCAACGCCCGCCTGACCCGCAAGGCTAACGGCGTGCTCGAGGTCATGCTGCACACCGAAGGCGGCAAGCTCGTCTTCAACGGCTACACCCACGAGCAATTCGTCGACCTGTTCCACGCCATTGGCGAGGACCGCGATAACCGTGCGGTGATCCTGACGGGAGCGGGCGACGCCTTCATGGACGCGATCAGCCCCGAGGGCTTCGATTTCTTCTCTCCGCAGGGCTACGACAAGATCTTGCGGGAGGGCCGCAAGGTTCTCGGCAACATCCTCGACATCGAAGTGCCGATGATCACTGCGCTTAACGGCCCTGTCCTGCTGCACAGCGAGTACGCGCTGCTCACCGACATCGTGTTGGCCACGCCCGAGACGGTCTTCCAGGACAAACCGCACTTCGAGTTCGGCATCGTGCCGGGCGACGGCGTGCACATCCTGTGGCCGGAGGTGATCGGCTCGATCCGCGGACGATACTTCCTGCTGACGCGGCAGGTTCTGGATGCGCAGACCGCCAAAGACTGGGGCGTGGTCAACGAGATCGTGCCGCGGGACCAGTTGCTGGCGCGGGCCCATGCGATCGCGGACGGCATCGCTGCTCTGCCGCCGCTCACCGGCCGCTATACGCGGATCGCGCTCACGCAGCGCCTGCGCCGGCTCGTCGAGGAGGGGACCGGCTACGGCCTCGCCCTGGAAGGCATCAGCGCCGCCGACGTGGCGCGGAACATGGCGGCACAAGCCTGAGCGGTCAGCGCCCGACCTCACGGAGAGTCCCATGACCCAGATCCGCTACCGTACCGCCGACGTCGACGGGTTCACGATCTTCTACCGGGAGGCCGGAGACCCTGAGAAGCCGGCGCTTCTCCTGCTGCACGGCTTCCCTTCGTCCGGCCACATGTTCCGCGACTTGATCCCGCTCCTGGCGGACCGCTTCCACCTCGTCGCCCCCGACCTGCCGGGCTTCGGCCTATCGGAGATCAAGCCGCGCGACGCCTTCACCTACAGCTTCGACGCGCTCGCGGAGGTCATCGGCCGCTTCGCTGAGGTGATCGCGCTGGAGACCTACGCGCTCTATGTTTTCGACTACGGCGCGCCTACCGGCTTCCGGGTGGCCCTGGCGCATCCGGAGCGGGTGACGGCCATCATCTCGCAGAACGGCAACGCCTACGAGGAGGGGCTGAGCGAGGGCTGGAACCCGATCCAGCGCTACTGGCGGGACCGGAGCGACGCCAACCGCCAGGTCCTGCGGGAGCTGCTCACGCCGGCCTCGATCCGCTGGCAATACGAGCACGGTGTGCCGGACACGTCGCTGGTCTCGCCCGACGGCAGTGCTCTCGACGCGTGGTACATCCAGCGCCCGGGGGTCGACGAGATCCAGCTCGACCTCTTCGGCGACTATGCCAGCAACGTGGCGCTCTATCCGGCCTTTCAGGCCTATTTCCGGGAGCATCGGCCGAAACTGCTGGCGATCTGGGGGAGGAACGATCCCTTCTTTCTGCCCGTTGGGGCGGAGGCGTTCCGGCGGGACCTGCCGGATGCGCAGGTGCGTTTCGTCGACACCGGGCACTTCGCCTTGGAGACGCATGCCGCGACTATCGCGGAGGCTATCGCGCGCTTCCTGCAGTCCTGAACCGAGAGGTTATCCAGGCCCTCACGCGAAGACGGACGCTGGGGGGCAGGAGCCACGCCGCATCGTGCGAACCCGGGTCCCCCCACGCTCGTTCTCCCGACCGCAGCATCCGATCTCACCGTTGAAGGAGCTGGACCATGCCGACACGAACCATCCTGGCCGCCGCGACCGCCCTGACCGTCGGGCATGGGACGCCGCAGCCGCTTCCGTCGGTCTCGGCCACAACGACCTACCATCGGGTCGCGATCGACGGCGTGGGCATCTTCTACCGCGAGGCCGGCCCGCGGGACGCGCCCACGGTCCTGCTGCTGCACGGCTACCCGTCGTCGTCGCGGCAGTGGGACCCGCTGCTGCCGCTACTCGCCGACCGCTACCACCTAGTCGCTCCCGACTACCCGGGCTTCGGCCAGAGCGACGCGCCGTCTCCCGCGCAGTACACCTACACCTTCGACAATCTCGCGAAGACCATGGAGGCGTTGATTACCCATCTCGGCATCGAGCGATACACGCTGTTCATGCAGGATTACGGCGGCCCGGTCGGCTTCCGCATGGCGCTGGCTCACCCCGAACGGGTCAGCGCGCTGATCATCCAGAATGCCAACGCCTACGTGGAAGGTCTCGGCCCGAAGTGGCAGGGCATCGCCCAATACTGGGCAGACCCGGCGGCCCATCCCGAGCAGGTCGACGCCTTCACATCGCTTGAGGGAGCCAAGCAGCGCCACATTGGCACCAGCCCCAACAGCGAGCGGTACAACCCGGACACCTGGACGGACGAGTACGCCATCCTCGCTCGGCCGGGCGAGCGGGAGATCCAGGCGGCGCTGCTCTACGATTACCGCACCAACGTCGCGTCCTACCCGGCTTGGCAGGCCTGGATGCGCGGCCATCCGCTGCCGACGCTCGTGCTCTGGGGCCGCTACGACCCCTCCTTTATCGTGCCGGGCGCCGAGGCCTATCTGCGCGACACGCCGAAGGCGGAGCTGCACATCGTCGAGGCCGGGCATTTCGCTCTGGACGAGGCGGCGGACGATATTGCCCGCCTCACCCGCGACTTTCTCGGCCGCATCGAAACATCGGTTCTACCATCATCGACCCACCGCTAAGCGCCGCCAGCATCGTCGAACGCTCGGTACTCGCATCGACTGAGCTTTCGATCTGGCTTTGTAGGATGTCCGCTTCCAAGATACCGCCGAAGGCTTCCGGATGACCGAGATGGGCGCCAAGCCGAAGGTCCGCTTATGCGCGCGGTGGCGGCCCGGCGCGACGAAGTCTGGCCGAAAGCGGAAAAACCGCTTCGGAGAAGGCTGGCCAGAGAAGCGGACGGCCTCCTACCGCCTCAACCCAGTCGCCAGCCCCCGTAGCGCTGCCGTTCGGTATCTTGGTCCGGCCGAAAGGTGAGTTTCCGGTTCTCATGAGGGTCCCGCGGATTTTGGTCCGGCCGGAAGGTGAGCTTCCGGATCTCATTCGGCGGCCTGCAGGGCCGCCGCCAGGGCGAATTCCTGGGGCGTTCGCCACCCCAGGGCGGTGTGAGGACGGCTCTCGTTGTAGTGCCGCCGCCACGTCTCGATCTTGCTTCTCGCGTCGGCCAACGACAAGAACCAGTTCGCGTTCAGGCACTCGTCGCGCAGCCGGCCGTTGAACGACTCGACCAGCGCGTTATCCGGCATGATGCGTGGCGGTGCACCGTTCCTGAGATCAGTTGAAGCGGCTAGCTTCGGTGGATCCGGGCCATGGGGCACCGGGAGCACGGAGAGTGCGGGCAGGCCGTCGCACTGACATGAGCTGCGAGCTCGGAGCTATGCAGGATTTTAGGTGACGGCGGCGGTCAGGCGGCGCGGTGATCTGG
>CAXDNE010000252.1:0-10871 GCA_963990595.1 uncultured Methylobacterium sp. | reverse complement strand
CCGAGACGCGCAGGCAGGTGTCGGTGCCGGGAATGTAGAAGAAGCCGGCGCCGTAGGCGGTGCAGACGCGGACGTACTCGATCGGAACCGCCTTCTTGACCGGCAGGTCGGCAGCATGAGCCCCTCCGAGCGCCACAACCGCAGCAGCTGAGCCCAGCAACGTCGCTTTCAATACTTTCATCGATACCCTCGAAGCTTCGAGACCATACGACGCGGCAGCGCCCGTTATTCCGGATCTCGCCGCTTTCTGATGACGCCCCATACAGATGCAGGTGCTGGCGGCCCGCTCGATCCGTAGCGGTCGACGCTTCAAATACAGGCATATACCACTTTTTATCAACGAGCATCCCCTGTCGTTGCCGTGGTTTGCCCTTACCGTGCCTTTGCCGCCACAGGAGCTATGTGCTCCTGCCGGCTAAGCTCTGATCTGGTTCGGACCATCGGGCTGCATGTACAGGGAGCATGGCCTCCCGCCGCTCCGTTTCCCGGAACGGCCAGCTTCCGCAACTGTGGCGATGGACGGCTTCCGACGCGGGCCTTCAAATCGTCTGCTTGCCGGCGGTCTGATTGGCCTGGAACAACCGAATCTGGCCGAAAGCTGCCGGTCCGCATTGGAGCACGAACAGTGGTCAAGCGGACAGTCCACGCGGCTCGGTCGATCGCCTCACGGTAATCCTGTGCGTACCTATGAGCCGCTGCCGGCTAGGGTGAGGGCGGGGTGACAAGCAGCCGTTCGCATTGTGAACTGGCTGATTGTACGCGGAGGCATGCGGGCTGCCGGTGCGGTGCCACGCGGGCGCATCGGCTCACGACAGCGTTTGGTCGATCAGCCGATCTCTCATAGCCCCCTCTCAAACGTGGCCCGTGCTGCCGTCAGCGTCGCAGTCAGCCCCATCACCACGGCATTGATGCGCGCGACCCGTCGCAGATCCTCATGCGTCAGCAGCCAAAGCGCTGAGCCCAGGTCCAATGTCGCTGTTTCCGGCAGACGAGCGAGGCCGTGAGACATGTCGCCGAAGTAGCATGGCAGGAGCGTGATCCCGAGGCCGGCAGCCGCCAGATCTCGCAGGGCAACGTACGAGTCCGCCTGCATCACAGGCACGACCTCGCGCAGGTTCGCCCGCAACCAGCGCGCTGCGACCGTCTCGCGGAGAGATGCATCCGGTACAAGCCACGCGTGGTCGTTCAGCGGAGCATCGAGCGCTCGTCCGGCGAGATACGATGGAGCTGCGTACACCGCGTATCCAAGTCCGGCGATGCGGCGCCCAACTAAGCTCTCCGGCGGCGTCGGCGTCGGCCTCACGACAATGTCGGCCTCACGCCGTGTCAGGACCGCGAAAGTATTGGCTGTCGTGATCTCCAGAAGAATACCCGGATGCATCTCCCGCACCCGCGCGAGCGAATCCGGAAGGATCGAGGCCATAAGCGTGTCGGTCGTCGAGAGTCGAACGGTCCCTGAAATCCGCCGATCTTGCCCGGCGGCACGCCGCTCAGCGTCGTGGATGGCCGCGTCGATGGCGACGAGTTCATCGATCATCGTCTCGCCCGCGGCAGTCGGGACGTAGCCGGAGGGGAGGCGCTCGAACAGGCGCGCACCAATCCGTGCCTCGTAGGCGCCGAGCCGGCGCAGTACGGTGGTGTGGTTGACACCTAGCGCACGGGCGGCGCCGGCGAGCGAGCCGGCTTGAGCCACGGCGAGCACAAAGCGCAGATCGTCCCAATCCCCCTTGTGCGTTTGTGCAGTCGCAACGGGCAAGAATACGGCCTCTCTCCTCAAACGCGCACAGGATAGGACGGAGCGCAGGGTCCGCGAAGCTCTTCTGATTGAGCTGAAAGCTGCCGCCGCTGCATCGCCGCGTCACGGTTCAAGAAGGATCGTTCTTGTGACCTCACTACTCCATATCGAGGCGTCACCTCGAGGCGATGCTTCCCGCTCGACGCAAAGCGCGCGCGTGTTCATCGAAGAGCTGCGGGCGCGAGAGCCGTCCCTGATCGTCGACCGCCTCGACCTCTGGCACGAAGACTTTCCGCCCTTCGACGGCGCAGCACTCTCCGCCAAGTATGCCTGTCTTACCGGACGCACACACGAGGGCCCGGAGGTAACGGCCTGGGCAGAGATCGAAGCGCTGGTCGCGCGGCTCGACCGCGCCGAGCACGTCCTCGTATCGACACCGATGTGGAACTTCTCGATCCCGTACCAGCTCAAGCACTGGATCGACCTGATCACCCAACCCGGCCTATCTTTCTCGTTCGACCCGTCGACGGGCTACACGCCCCTACTGCGACCGCGTCCGGCGCTCGTCATCCTCGCGAGCGCAGGAAACTACGCGACGGGCGAGAGTCGCGGCCGTCCAGACCTCGCCACGCCTTATCTCCGGGCAGCGCTCGGCTTCATCGGGTTGAGCGACTTGGCAGTCGTGCCGGTTGGGCCGACTGTCGGTCCGAACGCTGAAGGTGCGGCCGAGATGGCAACGACGCGGTTGCGTGCGCTGGCCCACGGTTTCCTACGGGTCGGATCGTGAGCACGGCTTTGGGCTGGACGCTGCTTGTCGCTTCGGGCCTTGTTGACGTGGTCTGGGCGTTGGCGACGAAGAAGGCGGACGGTTTTCGGGATCCAATCTGGGCGGCGGTATCGCTCATTCTCCTAGCCGCGTTCGTCGGGCTGCTGACGAAGGCGCTGCAGGTGCTGCCGGTCGGGACGGCCTACGCGGTCTGGACGGGGATCGGCGCGGTGGGCAGTGTTGGAGCAGGGATCATGCTCTTCGGAGAGCCCGTCGACGCGGTCCGACTGCTCTTCGTAGCAGTGACGGTGCTGGGGATCGTCGGGCTTAAGTTGACCGGTTGAGTGTTCGCGAGCTGCGCCCCTGAACGGCGGAAGAGGGCCGACACGAGTCTGCAAGCGTTCCGCGGCTGAAGGTCTATTTCCAGGCGCGGAGCCAAGCTCCATTGTTGGCCAAAAGGGCCGGTCCGCTTCGAAGTCGATCGGCAGAGAGAGTGGACGCGCTCTTACGGCCGATCGTGGCCAAGAGCGGAATCTTCCGGCGGCCCCGGCAACGCTTGAATGGCGACCGTGGTCGCGAAGCGAGCGCCTGAACGTGCCGCGCCGGAGTGCGCTTTCATGCTCCGGCAACTAATTGCTGTCCGGCGCGGCGCAGCGGCTCCTATGAACAAACGTTCTTGGCGGAGCAGCAGATGACAAGCGACGAGATGCAAGGGCTGGGTGCGCCGCCCTTCGACCTAGATGCGATCCCGGAACAGGCCGTATTGGTTCACGGGGGTGGCGCGCTTCGGCTGACATGGCGCGACGGCGTCATTGTCTCGCTGAACGCCGAGCACCTGCGGCTTGCCTGCCGCTGCGCCTGGTGCACACGCGACCGGGTTCTGGAGCGCTTTCCGTCGCGCATTTCAGCCGTGGCCATGACGCATCTAGAGCCCATCGGCGGCTACGCCATCAACATCGCCTTCGACGACGGACACGCGCGCGGGATCTACCCGTGGGCCTACATCCGTCAGCTCGCGGATGATGCGCAGACCTCAGGGTCGGCCGGGGAAGCCGCCTAGCGCCGTCTCTGCAGACCTCCCCGGGTCAGGACGTCTAACCGCCTCCGCTGATACGCAACTTCCCGAGGAATTTCATGAGCGTCTTCGAATCTTCGGTGGAGACCGAAATCCTTGAGGCCGACATCCTAGTGATTGGCGGCGGTACCGGCGGCCCGATGGCTGCCATCAAGGCCAAGGAGGCCGACCCGAAGCTCCGCGTCGTCCTGATGGAAAAGGCAAATGTGAAGCGCTCCGGCGCGATCAGCATGGGCATGGACGGGCTGAACAACGCCGTCGTTCCAGGCTACGCCACCCCCGAGCAGTACGTGAAGGAGATCACGGTCGCCAACGACGGCATCGTGAACCAGCGGGCCGTGATGGCCTACGCGCAGGGCTCCTTCCCGATGATCCAGTACCTCGACCGGCTCGGGGTCAAGTTCGAGAAGGACGGCTCGGGCGAGTACAACATGCGCAAGGTCCACCACATGGGGACCTACGTGCTGCCGATGCCCGAGGGGCACAATGTCAAGAAGGTGCTCTACCGGCAGCTCCGCCGGCTCCAGGTCGGCGTGACCAACCGCTACATGGCAACCCGTCTGCTGAAAGGCCCGGACGGGCGCATCGCGGGCGCGGTCGGGGTCAACACCCGCACGAGCGAATTCCTGGTGGTGAAGGCCAAGGCGGTGATCCTCGCCTGTGGCGCGGCCGGACGGCTCGGCCTGCCCGCCTCGGGCTACCTGTTCGGGACCTACGAGAACGCGGCCAACTGCGGCGACGGCTACGCGATGGCCTACCACGCCGGCGCCGAGCTCGCGAACCTCGAGTGCTACCAGATCAACCCGCTGATCAAGGACTATAACGGGCCGTCCTGCGCCTACGTCACCGGCCCGTTCGGTGGGTATACGGCCAACAACAAGGGGCAGCGGTTCATCGAGTGCGACTACTGGTCGGGCCAGATGATGCTCGAATTCTGGCGCGAGCTGCAGGGCGGCAACGGGCCGGTCTTCCTGAAGATGGACCATCTGCGCGAGGAGACGATCACCGAGATCGAGACCATCCTCCACACCAACGAGCGGCCCTCGCGCGGACGTTTCCACGAGCGGCGCGGCACCAACTACCGGAAGCGACCGGTGGAGATGCATATCTCCGAGATCGGTTTCTGCTCGGGCCATTCGGCCTCCGGCGTCTTCGTCGACGAGCACGCCCGCACCACGGTTCCCGGCCTCTACGCGGCCGGCGACATGGCGAGCGTGCCGCACAATTACATGCTCGGCGCCTTCGTGAACGGCGGCATCGCGGGCGCGGACGCGGCCGCCTACTGTGCGTCCACCAGCCTCGCCGACTACGATGACGGTGATCTCCTGGCCGAGCAGGAGCGCGTGCTGGCCCCGACCCGGCGGACGGACGGCCTCACGCCGCACGAGATGGAGTTCAAGACCCGCCGCCTCGTCAATGACTACCTCGAGCCGCCGAAGGTGACGGCCAAGATGGAACTTGGGCAGCGCCGCTTCGCCGAGATCCGCGAGGATCTCGACTATCTCTGCGCCCGGGATCCGCATGAGCTGCTTCGTGCGCTGGAGATGCAGACCATCCTCGACTGCGCCGACATGGCGGCCGCCGCCTCGCTCTACCGGACCGAGAGTCGATGGGGCTTCTACCACCTGCGCGTCGATCATCCCGAGAGGAACGATGCCGAATGGGCCTGCCACACGGTGCTATTCAAGGACGGCCAGGGTCGCATGGCGCACGCCAAGCGCGCAGTCGACCCGTTCGTCGTGCCGGTCGCGGCCGAGGAGATGAACGCCTACCATCAACTCCGCATCAAGACGCCGGCCGCTGCTGAGTAGTCGGACCGAGCAACCGGAGACGGAACGATGCCGATCATCAATCAAGCTAAGAGCGCCGCTGTCGTCATCGATGACGAGAAATGCATCGCCGAGAAAGGCTGTCGCGTCTGTGTCGACGTTTGCCCGCTCGACATTCTCGCGATCGACGAAGGCAGGCAGAAGGCCTACATGAAATACGATGAGTGCTGGTACTGCATGCCATGCGAGGTTGATTGTCCGACGAATGCCGTAAAGGTGAATATCCCTTATCTGCTGCGGTAGAGGATCCGCGCGCGTCTTCTTCAAGTCGGTCTTGATCGGCCTGCGTCGGACAGATTGAAGGCTTGCCATGTCACCTGTATTCGAAACATTCGACGACGATCTTGCTGGGTTGGCTGAGCGTTGCGCCAGTCCGGATGCCGGCGTTCGGCGGGTTGCGATGATGGAGCTCGGCGAAGCCGTCGGCCCGGAAGCCAAGATCCTGCTGCTGAAAGGACTGGGTGACGCGGACGCCACCGTCCGCGCGACTGCCGCCAAGGCACTCGACGAACACGACGGGCCAGACGTCGTTGAAGGTCTCGTGCGATCTCTGGAAGACGCCGACGAGGCCGTACGCCGCATCGCCGCTGATACGCTGGCCGAGAAGAAGGAGCCGACCTGCGGCCCACTTCTGATCGAGCGCGCCGAGCACGCCGATCCGTTCGTGCAGGCCTCCGCGTTGCGAGCGTTGCGCGAACTCGTCCTGCCGGACGCCCTTTCGGCCGCTCTGCGGGCCTTGCAGAGCCCAGTACCGGATGTTCGCCGCGAGGGACTTGGCGTGATCGGCTACCTCAAGGCCGAGCAGGCACTGCCCGCGTTGCTCGCGACCTCAGGTGATCCCGATGCGTCGGTGCGGCGGGCCACCATGGCTGCCCTGGTCTTCCTGCGCCCCGACGGCCCAGGTGTCGCCACGCTGATCGCCGGCCTGTCGGACGAGAACTGGCAGGTCCGGGAGGAAGCTGCCGTCTCGGTCGCCAAGATCCGCTTGCCCGAGGCGACGACGCAATTGATGGCGGCGATGGACGATCCCGTCTGGCAGGTTCGCATCAAAGCGGCCAACGCGCTGGGCAGGATCAAGGCCGCGGCCGCCATCGACGTTCTGGGGCGAGCGCTCACGTCCGAAGTGAGCAACCTGCGCAAGGAGGCCGCCGCTGCACTCGGCGAGATCGCCGATCCGCGCGGCCTGCCTGCCTTGGAGGCCGCTGCCAGCGATCCGGATCCTGACGTGCGCAAGCTGATCCACTGGGCGATCGGACGCTGTCAGGGCCGGCCATGACTGCAGGTCACCTTGGCCGAGCCCCGAATGTCGCCACTCGGGCCTTCCCGGCTACAGCTGCTTCTGAGTGGCCAAAACAGATGGCCGAATAGCGTCGTACCCGGTCGGCATCGACCGCTCGATTGCCGCCGCCGCACGGATAACGAGGTCTTCGCCCAGGGGTGGACCCACGATCTGCAGGCCGACCGGTGAGCCGTCGGCTGCACGACCCGCGCATATGGACAGAGCCGGCTGTCCCGTCAGGTTGAAGGGGTAGGTGTAGAGCGACCAGCCGATCGGACCTCGATGCTTCAGTGCGTCCGGAGCGTCGCGTCCGACGCCGAGGCTCGACACGGGCAGCGTCGGGGAAAGGAGCACGTCGAACCGCTCGAAGCTTTGGCGCATGCGGTCGCGCATGGCGAACCGCTCGAAAACTCGGCCTTGATAGTCGTGCAGGTCCTGCCGCAGTGCGTCGTCCAGGCATGTGGCGACGGCGGGATCGAGTTGTTCCCTGTCGAATTTGAGAGTCGAACGAAGTCGGGCACCTACACCAGTATAGAATTCGGAGGCCCATATTGCGAATGGGTCTTCGTCCAGGATGTCTTCGTGCTCCCGGACGATGGCACCCTGGTCGGCGAGCGCTGTGGCGCCGGCGCGGGCGATCGCGACGACCTCTGGGTCGGCGGCGGCATATCCGAGCGTCGCACTCCAGGCGACACGCAGGCCTGTAACGTCGGTCCTGGCCGCGCCGAGAAGATCCGGAATTGGCCCGGAAAGCGAGAATGGATCACGCGCGTCGTAACCCGCGACGGCGGTGGTCAGGAGGGCGACGTCCGCGACGGTCCGCGCCAGTGCGCCAATATGGGCGAGCGTCGGGGTTGCAGCGACGGGCCATACTGGCACGCGCCCGAACTGTGCTTTGAAGCCGACGAGGCCCGTCAAGGCAGCCGGGATGCGAAGCGATCCGCCGCCGTCGGTCCCAAGCGCCAAGCTTGTCACACCGGCCGCCACTGACGCGGCTGCGCCGGCGCTCGACCCGCCCGGGGTTTTGCTGAGGTTCCAGGGATTCCGCGTTAGACCGGTCGCCGGTGAGTCGCCGACCGCCTTGCAGCCGAATTCGCTCGTGGTCGTCTTGCCGATGATGATCGCACCCTGCGCTCTGACGCGCTCCACGCTCGGAGCATCGAAGGTGGCGACGTTTCCGGCCATTGTGCGCGAGCCGAATTCCCAGGGACAGCCCGCGACGGAGATTAGGTCCTTCACGGAGATCGGCAGACCAAACAGGACACCCATGGCGTCACCGCGCATGATGGCATCTTCGGCAAGCCTCGCCGCTTTGCGCGCTGACTCCGGCATCAGGCAGGCGAACGCGTTGATCGTCGACTGGGTGGCCTCCGCACGGTACAGTGCGCGTTCCGTCAGCTCGACCGGCGACACCTGCTTGGCAGCGACGAGGGCTCGCAACTCCGTCGCCGGCAGGAAGTCGAGCTCCTCCATTCCGTGCTCCATGATGTCTGGCAACAGCGGCTGTCTCCGCGCAGATCAGTCAAGCGCGTCGGGCTGAGAAGCACGGGCATTTACTGCCGCCTCGAACCGCGCGGCGAGGGCCGCCATGGTAGCGTCGCATCCCGCCCGGCCGACGAACGAGAGCGAGGATGGAAGTCCGTCGGTCCGCCGCAGGCCCGGAAGCGCGACCGCGCAAAGATCCATCGGATTGACGAAGTAGGTGTAGCGTCCCATCACCGTATTCCGCGTGATGGGCTCGGCGAGCATGTCGGCGATCGTGTAGATCGTCGGGATCGTCGGCACCACGAAAGCTGCGAAGCTTGCAAGCGCTTCACGAGCGAAGCGCCTGAACTCCATCATCTGGTAGACGGCCTCGAAGGCATCTCTGGCCGAGAAGCCGAGGCCGGGTTCGATCGCCGCCCGAACAGCAGGATGGATCGCCTCCGGCCGGTCACACGCCAGATCCCAGTAGTCGACCAGTCTCTCAGCGACGAGGGCGGACTGGAAGACGAGGCGGCCCGCCTCCTCGAAGGGTGTGTAGTCGATTTCTTCGAAGGCAAACCCGAGCGCCTCCAGAAGCCGGAGATTATCGAGGTGGGCCACATGCGCGGTGGCATCGCCCTCGAAATCAAGTTGGTCGAAGCGCGGGATAGCGATCACGGCGGAGGCCGCAAGGTCCGGTTCACCGGCAGGTATGATTAGGCCGGCTCGGCTGATTGGATCGCGCGGATCGAAGCCGGCGATATGCCGAAGGATCTCGTCGGCGTCCGCGCAGGTGCGGGCGAAGATCGGAATGCAGTCGAGATAGCGGCTGTTGTACAGGAGGCCGCGGCCGCTCACGAGCCCAATGGTCGGCTTCACGCCGACGATGCCATTACAGGCCGCCGGTACGCGTCCCGAGCCCCCGGTATCGCTGCCTAACGCGAAGGCGACGAGGTCTTTGGCCACGGCCACGGCCGAGCCGGAACTTGACCCGCCCGGAATGTAGCGCGGATCCACGGCGTTCCGACACAGCGGCTCGGGGCTGCGCGTGCCATTGAGGCCCGTGGCGAGCTGATCCAGCGTGTTCTTCCCTACCAGCACCGCGCCGGCCGTCTCCAGGGCGAGAACCGCAGCAGCGCTCTCAGATGGTTCGATGGAGAGGCCCGGGCAGTTGGCCGTCGTCTTCATCCCGGCAACGTGGATATTGTCCTTTACGCAGAATGTGAGGCCGAGGAGTGGAAGGCTCGCTCCTTGCTGCGCCCGCGCCGCGGCAGCCCGCGCGCGCTCGAGAACGACCTCTTGAGGGACAAGGGCGGTGAAGACCCCCGATTTCGAGATCCGGGCCCGGCGGCAGCTCTCGGCGACGATGGCTACGGGATCCCCTCCGGCCCGCAACGCGCTCCGGACTGACGCGAAGCACATGGCCATGTTGGCGATGTCTGTCATCGATTTTCCGCAGGTACCGACGGCGTTCAGGATGCGTGTGACGCCGCTACGGGGTGGCCTCGAACACGTGCAGGCTCTCCTGGCGGATCAGGTCGAGGCAGGCCTTCTTCAGTTCCAAGAAGCGCAAGTCGACGGCTAGGTCGATGGAACGCGGCCTAGGCAGGTCGACTGCGATCTCCCGCAGGACCCGGCCGGGGCCGGCACTCATCACGACGACCCGGTCCGCGAGGAGGATCGCTTCCTCGATGTCGTGCGTGACGAAGACGATCGTCGCGCTGATCTGCGACCATAGCCGCAGGAGCCCCTCCTGCATGATCGCCCGCGTCTGCGCGTCGAGAGCTCCGAAGGGTTCGTCCATGAGGAGAATGCGGGGTCTGATCGCCAGAGCACGCGCGATTGATACACGCTGCTGCATGCCTCCGGAGAGTTGATGCGGAAGGGCTCCGGCAAAACGGGTCAGGCCGACCATCTCGATCAGCGTGTCGGTCTGAGCGAGGGCGTCGTCTTTTGGGCAGCCGGCCATTCGCAGGCCGTGAGCGATGTTGCTCCGCACCGACTTCCACGGGAACAGGTTCGGCTGCTGGAAAACCACGGCTCGATCCGGGCCAGGTCCAGTCACGTCCTCGCCGAAGACGCGCAGTGATCCGGAGTGCAACAGCTCGAACCCCGCGATGGCATTCAGAAGCGTCGACTTCCCGCAGCCCGACGGTCCCAGCAGGCAGACGAACTCGCCTTTGGCTACTTGCATCGTGACGCGGTCGACCGCGGCGGTCCGGCTCCTGCGGCCCTCGAACACGATCGAGGCATCCTTGATCTCGATCGCGACTTTCCTCGGCAGAGCCTCTGGCGGCTTGCGCCCGTTGCCAGGCATTCGGTCGAGGCTGGTCATCGCCACCACACCAAGCGCGCGGCGATCGCTGCGAAGGCGCGATCTGCCAGGAAGGAGATGAGGCCGAGCACGACGAGGCCGCCGAGTACCAGTCCGGTTTGCATGTTCTGCTGCGCCAGTGCGATCCGGTAGAAGACCCCGGAGAAGGCACCCGCGAGTTCGGCGGCCACGAGCGTGTAGAATGAGATCCCGACGGCTGTTCTCAGGCCGACCACGATATAAGGCAGGGCGCTCAGGACGATGATCTCCGTGTGCAGGCGCAGCCGCGGGGTACCGAGCATCTCTGCGGCGCGAACCACCCCCCTGTCGACCTTGTGCACGCCGAGATGCGCCGGTGATCCGCCCCCAATGAAGTGGTCCGCCCTTTGGTATGGCTTTGAGCCTGGAG
>CAXDNE010000251.1:0-10924 GCA_963990595.1 uncultured Methylobacterium sp. | reverse complement strand
TGGTGCGACAGGCCGAGATAGTCGTTGCAGGAGAACGAGACGAGCGGCCGGCCCCGCCGCGTCGCCGCGGCGCCGGAGCCGCGCTCGGTGGGCGTCAGGCGCCGGCGCAGGCTGCCGGCCTCCAGGGCGTCGAGTTTTCCGCGCGCGAAGGCATCGAGACTGTCCATCGCGTCGGATGGGAGCCGCCGCGGCCGCAAAGTCAAGCGCCCGCCGCCGGGCCCTTGACCCTCGTCCGGGGCGCCACCATGCCAGGGCCATGACCTCCGACCTGTCCGCGCATCACCTCTGGCGGCCCTACACCCAGATGCGCCGCGCCGCTCCGCCCCTGGAGGCGGTCGCGACCCGGGGTACGCGCATCGTCCTCGCGGACGGGCGCGAGCTGGTCGACGGGATCGCCTCCTGGTGGACGGCGGTCCACGGCTACAATCACCCGCACATAGCCCGCGCGGTGGCCGACCAGCTGGCGCGCATGCCCCACGTGATGTTCGGCGGCCTGACCCATGCGCCGGCCGAGCGGCTGGCGGCGCGGCTGGCCGCCCTGCTGCCGGGTGATCTCGACCACGTCTTCCTCAGCGATTCGGGTTCCGTCGCCGTGGAAGTCGCGCTGAAGATGGCCGCGCAGATGTGGCTCAACCGCGGGGTGAGTGGCCGCACGAAGGTTCTGGCCTTCCGGTCCGGCTATCACGGCGACACGATGGGGGCGATGTCGGTCTGCGACCCCGAGGAGGGCATGCACCGCCGCTTCGGTGCCTATCTGCCCACGCAGATCTTCTGCGATCTGCCGCGCAGCCAAGCCGAGACCGAGGCCCTCGACGCGGCGCTGGCACGCCATCGCGACACCTTGGCCGCCGTGATCGTCGAGCCGCTGATCCAGGGCGCGGGGGGCATGCGCATCCACGCCGCCGAGGTGCTCGCCACCGTGGCGCGCCTGGCCCGCCACCACGGCCTGCCGCTGATCGCCGACGAGATCTTCACCGGGTTCGGCCGCACCGGCAGCCTGTTCGCCTGCGAGCAGGCGGGAATCGTGCCCGACATCCTGTGCCTGTCGAAGGCGCTCACCGGCGGCACCATGGCGCTCGCCGCCACCGTCGCCCGCACCGAGGTCTTCGCGGCGTTCTGGTCGGAGGATCCCGCGGCCGCGCTGATGCACGGCCCGACCTTCATGGCCAACCCGCTCGCCTGCGCGGCCGCCAATGCCAGCCTCGACCTGTTCGCGGCCGAGCCGCGCCTCGCCCAGGCCCGCGCCATCGAGCGCCGGCTCGCGGAGGGGCTGGAGCCGCTCCGGCGCGTGCCCGGCGTGGCCGATATCCGGGTCCTCGGCGCTATGGGGGCGGTGCAGTTCGCCCGAACGCCCGACCTCGCCGCGCTGAAGGCGAAGCTCCTCGACCGCGGGGTCTGGGTGAGGCCGTTCGGCGACATCGTCTATCTCACCCCCGCGCTCACCATCGCGGCGGCGGACCTCGACCGGCTGATCGACGCCGTGGCGGCGGTCGTGGTCGAACAGGGAGCCGCGGGGGCGTGAGGTGATATGTTCCACGATCCCGTGATCTGCCGCCGGGCTTGCCTGCAACCCGGAACCGTTTCTGCCGTTGGGCCTACGGCTGAAGACGCGTGTGGCGGCCCGCGCGGCCGCACGCTGCCGGAGGGAGTACACAGTGGCGAGCGAGCAGACGGGTTCGGGCGGCGATCGGCCGGTAATCCTCCTCGTCGAGGACGAGGCGCTGACGATCATGGACCTCGGTGACGTGCTGGAGGAAGGTGGCTACGACACGGTTCAGTGCGCCTCCGCGGAACGGGCGCTCAGCATTCTCCAGGCACGCCCGGATATCTGCGGGCTGGTCACGGACGTCCAGCTCTCGGGCAAGACCGACGGGTTCGATCTCGCGAGCTCGGTGGCGGAGGCGCGCCCGCAGCTGCCGATCCTGATCGTGTCGGGGCGGGCGGCACCGGATCCGGCCCGCATGCCGCAGAACGCCGACTTCATCGCCCGTCCCTGCACGGGCGAGGATATCCTGGATCGTCTTCAACGCCTCATGCACTGTTGAGCGGCCGGCAGGTCCGGACCCGTCATCGCAGCGTCACCGGTCAGCGCCACAGGATTTTGGGCGGCCGGTGATGGGGGTGGACGGTGCAGATTCAGGATCATCCGGCGGCCGCCGGCACAAACTCGGGCGCTCCGGTGGGCGACAAGCAGAAACGTGATCGTCAGGATCAGGACGGGGCGGCTCCGGATCTGTCATCCAAGCGGATGCGGCCTCCGGGGGTCCGCTCCGTCGGCTGGGCGCTCGTGCAGGCGGCCCGCCTCCATCGGGCCCGGACCGGCGACCGCTTGGCCAAGCTCGGGCTGTTCGCCGGGCAGGAGCAGGTGGTTCAGGCTCTGGCGACGGCCGGCACGATGACCATGGGCGATCTCGCGGCCCTGCTGCGGGTGCGTCCGCCCACCGCCTCGAAGACCGTGACGCGGCTCGCGGCCCTCGGCATCGTCGAGCGCAGGGCCGAATCGGGCGACGGGCGGGTGGTCCGTGTCCAGCTCACCGAAGCCGGTCGTGCGAAGGCCGAGGCCATCGAGCAGATCCAGGCAGAGGTTGAGGCCGAGTTGCTCGACCATCTCGACAAGACCGACCGCCGCCGCTTGCGGAAGCTGCTGCGCAAGGCCGCCCGCGGCCTCGCGGAGGCGGCCGGCGCCTCCGGTCAGGCGACCGAGGCCGATGCCGAGATCGAGGCCGAGGACGAATCCGAGGCGCTGCCGAGCTGACCGGCGGCCTCAGGCCGCGCGGCGCCATGCCGGGAACGGGTCTCGCAGGTAGCGGTACGGGGCGGGATCGGACGGCCCGCGCGTCGGCGCCGGTTTCCACGAGGCGGGCGTCCAGCGTCGCGGTAAGCGCGGCGTAGTCCATGCCGGCCCCGGTGAAGATCAGCTCCTGGCGCCGGTCGCCCCAGACATCGCCCCAGACATCGCCCCAGACATCGCTCCAGACATCCTGCAGCCGCTGCCGGCGTTCGGGCGCGTCCGGATGTCAGGACGGGTCATGATCAAGGGCGTCATCGGCTTGCGCCTCCGCTGGCTCTTCGCCGCTGTTGCAACGATGTAACGTTTCCTACCCGTCTCGGCGGCTCGTCGGATTCGCCCTTGCGCCGCAGCGACGCGCCGCAACAATGAAACGATATAACACTGTGTGAGTCCCGATGTCCCCCACGCGCCGCTTCGGCTTCCTCGCCAGCACGGTCATGTCCTCGGCCGTCTGCGCCGGCCTCCTGGCTGCGTCCGCCGTGCGGGCCCAGCAGGCCGTCGCCCTCGACGAGATCAGCGTCACCAGCCCGAGCCCGATCCAGGCGCCACTCAGCGCGCCGCTGGCCGATGTCGCGGTTCCGATCGGTGTCCTGCCGGTGGCGACCAACACCTTCTCGCCCGTGACGGTGGTGACGCAGGACCAGATCGCGCGCGACCAGCCCCGGACCCTCGGCGACGCCCTGTTCGACCGGCCGGGCATCTCGGGCACGACCTATGCGCCGGGGGCGGCGTCCCGGCCGATCATCCGCGGCCTCGACAATGCCCGGGTGCGGATCCAGGAGAACGGCATCGTCAACGGCGGCGTGTCGGATCTCGGCGAGGATCACGCGGTACCGGTGAACCCGCTGGTCGCCGACCGGATCGAGGTGATCCGCGGCCCCGCGACCCTGCGCTACGGCTCGGGCGCCATCGGCGGCGTCGTCTCGGCCGACAACAACCGGGTGCCGACCTTCATCCCGGCGAACGGGGTGCAGGGTCAGGTCACCAGCGGCTTCTCCAGCGTCGATAACGGCCGGCTCGGGGCCGCCACGGTGGATGCCGGCGGCGACGGCATCGCGGTCCACGCCGACGGCTTCAAGACCGCCAATGACAGCTACGCGATCCCGGGCGGGATCCAGCGCAATTCCTACACCGAGTCGCAGGGCGGCGCGGTCGGCATCTCGGCGATCGGCGACCGCGGCTTCGCGGGCATCTCCTTCAGCCATTACGACGCGGTCTACGCGATCCCCGGCGGCGTCGCCGAGCAGGACCGGACCCGGCTGACCCCGAACCAGGACCGGATCCTGTCCCGGGGCGAGTACCGCCCGCTCGACGGTCCCTTCGAGGTGATCCGCTACTGGGCCGGCTACGCGGTCTATCGCCACGACGAGGTCGGCTACGGCGCGGACGGGATTGAGGGCGTCCAGGCGATCTTCAAGAACCGCGAGGCGGAGGGGCGCCTGGAATTCCAGCACGTCCCGGTCTTCACGGCGTTCGGCAAACTCACCGGCGCGCTCGGCTTCCAGTCGGACCGGCGCGTGATCAACACGCAGCTCGAATCGTTCCTGCCCAAGACCGAATCCCGCGCCAACGCGGTCTACCTGTTCGAGGAGCTGGAGCTGCGTCCGGGCACGCGCCTCCAGGCGGCGGGGCGCTACGAGGTCGACCGGCTGTCGGGCACGGCCGCCCAGTTCCCCGCCGATTACGTGCCGGTCGACGGGCAGGAGCCGTTCCAGTACCCGCTGACCCGGCGCTTCGCCCCGAAGAGCGCCAGCCTCGGCGCCCTGCAGGACCTGCCCTACGGGTTCGTGGCGAGCCTCACCGGCTCCTATGTCGAGCGCGGGCCCACCGGCTACGAGCTGTTCTCGCAGGGACCGCACGACGCCACCGCCACCTTCGAGATCGGCAACCCGGAGCTCAAGAAGGAGCGCGCCCGCACGGTGGAAGCCAGCATCCGCCGGGCCGAGGGACCCCTGCGCCTCGACGCCACCGGCTATTACACGCGCTACACGGGCTTCATCTACCGCAATTACACGGGGCTCACCTGCGACGACGACTTCGCCTCCTGCGGCACCGGCACCGACAACCGGCAGGTCGTCTACCAGCAGCAGAACGCCACCTTCTACGGCGCCGAGATCATCGGCCAGTACGATCTCGTGCCGGTGGGCAACGGCTTCGCAGGGATCGAGGGGCAGTTCGACTTCGTCCGCGCCAAGTTCGACGACGGCACCAACGTGCCGCGGATCCCGCCCTACCGGCTCGGCGGCGGCGTCTACCTGCGGGCGGACGGGTGGTTCGCGCGGGTGAACCTGCTCCACGCCTTCAGCCACGACGCTACGGCGGTGTACGAGACGCCCACGCCGGGCTACGACGACCTGCGCGCCGAGCTGAGCTACACCCAGGTGGTCGATCCCCGGGTCTACGGCGCCAGCGAGATCACCCTGGGCGTCCAGGGCCGCAACCTGCTCGATGCCGACATCCGCAACTCCACCTCGTTCAAGAAGGACGAGATCCTGCTGCCGGGGCGGAACGTGCGGCTGTTCCTGACGGCGCGGTTCTGAGGGCCGGTATTCTCGGTGCCGTCGTCCATCCAACCCTTGCCCTCATCCTGAGCTGCCCGCGTGAGCGGGCCTCCGGAGGTCTCCAGCCGGCTGCGCGAGCCCTGGAAGCTTCCTTCGAGGCGGCTGCGCCGCATCTCAGGATGAGAGTGCGGGTTGGATGGCTCCGGATCGCCCCCGTCATGGCGCGCGCAGCAATCCAGAGCGACGCCTCCGCTGATCGGGGTCGCGATGCCCCGGTTCCCGGTGCTGACGGGTGGGGAGATCAGCCGACCGGGTGCGCCGCAGCCTGCGCCAGCCCGCGGCGATTCCCGTCACCGCGATCCCCGCCGCGAGCAGGTTCAGGATCCACTGGGCCGCGTCGTGGAGCGCGCGGTTGCCGGTGAGCCCGGGCAGGTCGAGGCGGTGCGCGCCGTCGAACAGCCAGCGGTTGATCCGGCCGGACCGGTCCAGGCGCTGGAGGATCGTCCCGTCCCGCGGATCGACGTGGAGCCACGTGGAGGCCGGATCCGCGAACCGGAGCCGCAGCACCGGCAACGGTCGCGGATCGGTCCCGTGCGGGTACCAGTAGAGGTCATAGGCGGTCAGGTGCGCCGTCGCCCGCAATCCGCCGCCGGACAGGGCCGGGGCGGCGGCGCGGGCGATGGTGGCGGCCTCCAGGACGGAGCCGTCATCCGCCCGGCGCGCCGGGTTTCCGGCCGGGCCGTCGGCGATGACCCACCACGACCCGCCGATGGCGGCGAAACGCAGCGCCCGGGTGCCGGGCTCGGCGAAGCCGCGGAGGGCCCCGGCGGCGAGGCCGAGGGCGTCAGGCTGTCCGGCATAGGCGGCGCCGATGTCGGCGGACGAGGCATGCGACGAGAACCAGCGGTTCGGGTTCATCGAGATCCAGCCGCTGAGGATGAAGGTGCTGAGCCCGATCCCGCCCGCGAGGCCGAGCAGGTGGTGCCAGCGGGCGAGCCCGCGATAGGGCGTGACGGCCCCGCCCGCGTAGCGACGCCGGAGGCGCAGGCGCCAGATCCCGATCGCCAGCCCGCTCAGTGCCCCCAGCGCGGCGAAGCGCGACAGCCAGAGCAGGATCGTCCGCCACAGCTCTGGCCGGGCGCGCAGCGGCGTCAGGTAGATCCAGTGCGCGACCGCGCCGACCCAGTTCCAGCCCCGCTCGGCCCGCGTCGTGTCGAGGGCGATCTCGCCGGTGGCCTGCGAGACGTAGAGTTCGGTCCCGTCCGCGTCGCCGCGGGCGACCTTCAGGAACGGGCGGAGCGGGTCGTACCGGGCCGTGACGGTCCACTGGTCGCGCGCGACCGGCACGACGCGCGCGGCCGGAGCCCCCGCGGCCGCGAGGCGCAGCGCGTCCTCGGGCGTCAGGGGGGCGAGCCGCGCGCCGGTCCGCGCCGAGACCGTGGCGCGGGTGCCGTCGCGGCCGGCGATCCGGTAGACGGGCTCGTCGCCCCGCATCTCCAGGCTGAAGACGGCCGGCACGCCGCCGAGGCCGCCGGCCCGGAGCGCCTCGTCCGGCGCGACCGCGACCCGATCCCAGGCGATCGGGGCGAGAAGCGCCAGACGCTCGGCCTCGGTGAGCGTCGGAAACGGCACGGCGAGCATCACCAGTCCGGAGCCGATCCACAGGGCGAAGAACAGCCCCGCGGCGATCCCGGCCCAGCGGTGGAACAGGAGCAGCCAGCGGCGCCCCGCCTTGCCGAGCCGTCGCGATGGCCTCACCACGTCACCGTGTAGGCGACCTCGACCGAGCGCGGGCGCCCCAGCAGCCAGTTGGTGCCGACCCCGTTCACGGCGTTGCCCGAGATCGCGTAGACCGTGTCGAACAGGTTGTAGACCCGCAGGGACAGGCGCGAATCCGGCGTGACCTGCCGGTCCAGGACGAGGTTGGCGAGGGTGTAGGCCGGGCGCGGCGCCGTGTTGCCGAAGTCGCTGTAGACCTGCCCGACGTTCTGGAGACCGATCCGCGCGGTCCAGTCCCGGTCGACGTCCCAGGTCAGCCAGAGGTTCGCCACGCGCTCGGGCACGTCGATCGGCTGGTTGCCGGCATACGAGACCGTGGCGCCGTTCACCGTCTGGTCGAACCGGTCGTACTGCGCGTGCAGGAGTGCGAGGTTGCCGTCGAGGCGCCAGCCCGGCGCGAAACGCCAGCCGAGCGCCAGCTCGAACCCTTGGGAGGACTGGCTCCCCACCTGCGTGGACAGCGTCGGCTGGCCGGGGATCGCCGAGATCAGGTTGTCCTTGACGATCCGGTAGCCTGCGATCGTCCATTCCAGGGCGCCGTCGAAGGCCAGACCCTTGGCGCCGATCTCGACCTGATCGCCGGTGGCGAGCCTGAAGCCGGCCAGGGACTGCGACAGCGTGATCAGGCTGTTCACCGGGTCGGTGGCGACGCTGTACTGGGCGTAGAGCGCGCTGTCCGGCGTCGGGCTGTAGACGAGGCCGAACCGGTAGCCCAGCGCCCGGTAGGTCTTCTCGAACCGCGATCCCGTCTGCAGATCCTCCCGGTTCAGCGTCGGCACGTCGAGGCGCACGCCGGTGAGGAACGAGAACCTGTCCGTCAGGATCACCCGGTCCTCGGCGAAGACCGAGGCCTGGCTCGTCTGCGTGGCGTAGGCCGGACGGGCCCGCCCATCGCGCGGGAAGTAACCCGGATCGTAGCCGATGAGCGGCACGCTCGTGGTCTGGTCGAAGGTGAAGTTGTTGGTGTGGCGGAAATCGATGTGGTTCACGTCGAACCCGGCCACGAACTGGTTCGGCAGACCGAACAGGCTGCCGCGGACCGTCGCGTCGAGGCGGTCTCCGACCTGCTCCTGGCTGTGGTAGATCTCCAGGTAGTCGCCCCGGTCCACCAGCCCGGTGCCACGGTTGTAGGTGTACTGCTCGACATCGAGCCAGTGGCGCCGGCTGGTGAGCCGGTAGGCGGTGTTGCGGATCGTGATGTCGGCCGAGGGCGACCACTCGGTCTTGAGCTGGGTCCAGTTGTCGGCCCAGGTAATCTTCGCGTCGCGGACGTTGTAGTTGTTGAACCGGATGAGATCGGGGATCCGTCCCGCGACGAGCGGCGTGCCCCAGTAGCGGGCGGGCTCCTGGTAGCCGAGATCGTGGCTCAGGGTGAAGGCGAGGTCGGCGCTCGGCCGGAACAGCAGGGCGGCGGAGACCGCGAGGTTGCGGAAATCGCCCTCCGGCCGGATCCAGCCGGAGGCGCGGTTGCCGCTGACGTTGAGGCGGTACGCGAAGGTGTCGCCGAATTCCGCCTGCCCGATCGGGCCGCCGGAATCGAGGGCGAGCCGCGCGACGCCGTCGGTGCCCACCACCGCGCGGGCGGCGTTGATCGGCACGATGACCGGCTTCTTGGGCACGACGTTGATAACGCCGCCGATGGCGCCATCGCCGTAGAGCACCGAGGACGGCCCGCGCAAAACCTCGATCCGCTCGACGTTCCACGTGTCGAACGGGAAGGTCACGGTGTTGGCGCCGACGTAGAAGCGCGTGCCGTCGTAGAGCTGCTGGATCGAGTTCGGGCCGGCGAAGCCCCGGGACGTGAACGCGCCGTTGCCGTTGCCGGGCGCCGCGATGGTGGTGATGCCGGTGGCGTCTTGGGTCACGGCCTCGGCGATCGTGTCCTGGCCGCGCAGCCGCGCGGTCTCGCCCGACACGATGTCGAGGCTGGCCGGCGTCTCCAGCGGCGTCAGGCCGATCCGGCTCGCGGTCCGGTCGGGCGTGCGCAGGTTGAGGCCGTTCGGCGTGGCGCGGTCGACACCACCGCCCTCCCCCTCGACGGAGAGCTGATCCAGCGTGACAGTCTCCTGCGAGGCCGCCGGGCTCGCGAGGAGCATGAGGAGGATTCCGCAGAGCGGGGCGGACCCGCCGGAACGGGGGCGATCAGTCGATAGGGACATGGTGGGAGAGGTCCATGCGCCGCCGGCGCTGGCCCGCTCGTCCTACAGGCTATGTAATAACATTACAATTGCAGGGCCGCCCGGAACCTCGGCGTGGATACGTGTCGAGGCGATCGGATCGGCGGGGACGGGCATCGGGAACGGCGTCGCGGGCGCGCTTGCTGTGGCACGTCACCGCGAACGAGGCCTTGCCGACCGCGCGGGCGCGGGCGTCTCGACACCCGCCAGGACACCCCGCCCGGCGCGTTTCGCGTGTGACCACGGCTGACGGCAGGTCTCCTGGCTCGCGGGTCGCCGCCCTCGCACCGTCTTCCCGGGTGTGGCCCAGTGACGTGGTGGTGAAGGGCTCGCCGCTTACAGTTGCGGGGGCAGCCGCGGCCTCGGGGCGAACCCCTCACCGCGTTCCCTTTTGATCCCCGAGGGGAACCGTCAGGTTTCAGCTTGGCCGTAAGGGGGATCCCCGTCAAGCGAGCCCGGCCGCGCGGCCGAGGATTTGCGGTGTCGAAGCGGGGCTGCGCCTCGGAGGGCGCGCGCGACGCCGCATGGCGGTGCGGGAGGCCGACCCGGCACGGGGGCGTCGTTTCGGTATCGAGACGGCGCGTAGGTTCGCGTATCGCGTGAAATTGGCCGCCCGTTGCGCGAAGAGCATTTCTGCCCGGATGTCAGCGTGATCTTGGATGATGCCGCGAATTCCGGTAATAGGTTGGTCAATGCGAACGAGATTGCAAACGTATTGGACTTGATTGATCCGCTCTATGCTGTCGGAAACGTTCGAACCAACGTCTTTGTCTTGGAACCTCCCGCGCGCTGCTGCGTACTTGCACGGAGTCACGGGTTCGAAGGGGGCTTCAGTAGATCCCGAGCGGGATATCTGGCTCGGTTTCTCCGACGATGCGCTCGAGAGCAGTATGGATGAGGGGGCGCGCGATGGGCGTGAACGACAGATTGGAAACTCCATGCCATCCGGGCGGGTATGTGCGCCGAAACGTCATCGAGCCGCGCAACCTGACCGTCATGGACGCCGCCAGCTTGCTCGACGTGACGCGCCAAACGCTGTTCGATGTTCTCGACGAGAAGACCGGACTGTCTCCGGACTTGGCGCTGCGGATCGAGGCGGTGTTCGGGGTCGAGATGGACACGCTGATGGCGATGCAGACCCAGTTCGACATCGCTGAGGCGCGCAGGCGCCTTCAGAACGTCCAGAGCGAGCTCGCCGCCAAGGCGCGGTCCCCCATGCCCGCGCAGGAAGCCCAGGCGGCGCGCGCCGTCCCCCGGACGATCATCCGCCGTGGACATGCGCTCGGGTAAGACCGCCCGGCGCCGCGCCTTTGCCGCTGCGCGCCTGCGGTGCTAGAGCCCAGCGACCCCATCGGTTCGGACGATCCGTGATGCCGCGGCCGGTGCGCCCGGACGGTCCGTCCGAAGCGGATCCGGGTTCTGGCGGAATCATGACGACACGACCACCCCCACGCGGCGGCCCGAAGGGGCGCCGGTCCCCGCCCGGCAAAGTCCGGGTTGAGGAGCGCGCCCGCAGCGGCCCGCGCACCAGCGCCCGCGACGCCGCCGAGCGCGCGGCTCGGAACCGCGGCGAGGATGCCGGCGCGCGCGATCCCTGGACCGCACAGGGCGCCCGCGAGGCCGCTCCGGCCCCCAAGAGGCCGAAGCCGCGGGGCGCCGCCCCGCCCGGGGCGTCC
>CAXDNE010000250.1:0-10932 GCA_963990595.1 uncultured Methylobacterium sp. | reverse complement strand
AGATCACCGCGCCGCCTGACCGCCGCCGTCACCTAAAATCCTGCATAGCTCCCCCGAAAGTCGGAGCCGCTGTTGCGGGAAAGTCCAGCCCGCAAGGCTCGCTTCCGACTGATTCGGCCGGGGCATAGTACTGGTGGATGTAGTGGAACGTGTACAGCGTGTGCAGCGCGGCCCACGACAAGGCGATGGTCGCGATCGACCCGAGAAGGTGCGGGGTTTTGTCGGCGAGCGGTAAGTTCTTGACGTCGGACAGCAGCTGGATGATCGCGCCGAGGCTCGCCATCACGGCGACAGAAACGACCGCCAGCATCAAAATCGAGCCCAGATTGTACCGCACGGCACGACGCACGAGCCCGCTCGGGCTGACCCGCGACAAGAGACCGACGACGATCGCAATCCAAAAGACCACCGCGGCGTTCCAGCCCGCGATGCCTCTCACGACACCGCCCCACCCGGGAGGGCTCAAAAGGGCGGCGGCAGCACCGATGCCGGCCGCGATAACGAGCCAGATGCGGATACTGAGACCGTCGTACCAGGCACCAGCGACGCCATCGTCTTTCGCGAAGCGCGCCTGCCGAGGGTGCGGGCTTGCCGGACCCGAGGCGAGAGGACGGCTCTCCGGTTCGTGATCATTCATAGTCGCTCCAGCCACGCGCGGTCGCGTCCGTCACGTGTGGATGCCTCCTGCGGGTCAAGGTTGCACGGCGACATGTCATCGGGAGGGCGGTTGCGGTCATGTGTCCCCTGATCCGGCACGATACGACTGAAGCCTCTCGCACGCGCTCAGGTCTTCCGCACCTTCTCCGGCAGGACCTCGGTCTCGACCTGCACGGTGACGTGACGCGTGTTGAACTCGACGGCCATAAGCCGCTGCACCGCCTTGAGGACACGCGCGGCCTCGGCCATATCGGTCACGACGACATGTGCACTCATGGTGTCGATGCCGGAGGTGATCGAGCCCACGTGCAAGTCGTGGACGGAGCGCACGCCCGGGATCGTCAGCAACCGGCGCTCGACGAGACGCGGGATCAATGACGCGATATCGGAGCTCCTGAAGCCGTGCGCAGCCTCGTCTGCGTGCAGAGGCTGAGCAGGCGCGCCCTGTGCCTGCACTTTGGGCGCGGCCAGAGCGAGCATGAGGAGACTTGCGACGAAGGCGTAGTGGGCGTTCGGCATCCGCGATTTCACAGTCAAACCCTTCTCAGCCACGGTCCGGTTGGCGGGATCCAAGTTGGGCCAGGCAAATTCTCTCTGCGAGAGGTGGAGCGCGTCCGATCCTGCGGGCGCAGCGTCCGTTCGGACAGGCCGGCTTTTCGTATGAGCGCGTGGAACGTGGGCCTTAATCGGCGGCCGCCGGCATGAGGTGAACGGCGAAGGCCGCACCGAGGATCCCCCCATACAGGACTTGGCCGAGAAGCGTCGTAAGGGCTGTGCGCCGTCCGTAGTTGAGGCCAAGGAAGCCGGGTGGTTCCAGGCGACGTGTGGCGTTGGGCGGGTCGTGTTCGGAGGCCATGTGCGGATGTATGTAGGGTAGCATCGGGAGGGCCACAGCCAGAAGAAAGAGCCCGTGCAGAAGTCCAAGCGCCGCGCCAATCCACCACGATGCAGCCCTGCCGAGGGTCAGAAACACCATGTAATACAGTGTGGCGAAGGCCCATCCGCCCAGCAAATAGAGAATAAAACCAATAATATTTGCCGATTTCCGGTCGGTTGTAAACATCGTTCCGAGCAGAAAGGGCAGACTGAGCCGCGATAGGCCCAGTCCCTGACTGCCTTGTAGGATTGTCGTCATGGCCGCGGTGGCCACCAGTCCCCAGACCAGCACGTTTCTGAGATGAAAGAGCGCGTCGGTCATGGCTTGGCTCTGGGTGACTGCGGCAGCGCCCGATCCCGGGACAGCCTTTCTGTCTGCGCCTGCAGCGCGACGGCAGCGTTGATGAGGGCGAGGTGCGTGAAAGCCTGGGGGAAATTGCCCAGCATCTCACCGGTTTCGGGAGCCACTTCCTCGCCGTACAACCCGACATCGTTGGCCAGAGTCAGCAGTCCCTCGAAGTCGGCGGTCGCGCCTTCGATATCGCCCCGCCGGGCGCGGGCCTCCACGGCCCAGAAAGCGCAGGCCACGAATGCGCCCTCTCCGGGCGGCAATCCGTCCTGACCCCGCGTGCTGTAACGGTCGATCAGGCCTCGCGGTCGGCCGAGATGCTGTCGGATGAAGGTTTCAGTGCCGAGCAGGCGTCGATCTGCTGCGTCGTGGAAGCCGAACCGCGTCATGAGGAGGAGGGCGGCGTCGGGTTCGCCGAACGCACCGAAGGCGGCAACATAGGAGCCCGTGGCGGGGTCGAAGCCGCGCTCCTCAATGGCCGCGCGAATCGTTTCGCGCTCAAGTCGGAAGCGCTCTTCGTCGCGGCTCGGGATCTGCCCTGCCGCCTGGAGCGCGGTGAGCCGATCGAGCGCGACCCAGCACATCAGTTTGGAGAAGACGAAGTGCCGAGGCTCGCCCCGGATCTCCCAAATGCCATGGTCAGGCTCACGCCATAGCCGGCATACGGTCCCGCCCAAGCGTGTCAACAGCCTTGCCTCTGCGGGCGCGAGCCGGCCGCCGGCCCGAACGAAGTCGAAGGCTGCTTGAACGACGGCACCGTAGACGTCGAGCTGGCGTTGCGCATGCGCGGCGTTGCCGACGCGGACTGGCTGCGATCGGCGATACCCCTCCAAGTGATCGAGTGTGCGCTCAGGTATCTCCGCCTCACCGTAGATGTCGTAGAGAACCTGCAGCTCCGGCCATGTGAGCCGCGTTGCATTGAGCAGCCAACCGAGGAACGCTTCCGCCTCGCCGCGAAAGCCGAGGTCAAGGAAGGCATTCAACGTCAGCGACGCGTCACGCAGCCAGCAGAAGCGGTAGTCCCAGTTTCGCACGCCGCCGATCTGCTCCGGCAGGGATGCGGTCGGTGCAGCAACAACAGCGCCGGACGCGGCATAGGTCATCAGTTTAAGGGCGAGCGCACTGCGCAGAACGGCATCCCGATATGGGCCGTGATAGCTGCAACCCGCGCTCCAAGTGTCCCACCAGCGTCGCGTCGCAGCGATGCGCTGGTCCGCCGCCGCTCCGAGCACGGGCGCGACGCTCGGCTCGCCTTGAACGTACGTGAGACACAGGTTGCGCCGTGCACCGGCGGCGAGGCGGATACAGCCGTACAGCCTGTCCTCCCGGCCATCCAGGGCGAGCGGCAATTCCGTGCGCAGAAGCAACGCATGCTCCCCGTGCTCGCAGCGCCAGCCGAGGCAGCCGTGGCTTCTCAGTCGTGGCCGCCGTCTCCCAAAGTCGAAGCGCGGTTCGTAGACGACGACAATCTCCACCTCTCCAGTCAAAACTTCGACCGCGCGAACGACCTCCCGCAGCGGCGCAATGCCTGTCCCGGCCACGCCAGCCACGGTCATGGCATCGGTAAGCCGCAGCGTGCCGGTCTCGGTCGTGAACGTGGTCTCCAAGACGTTACTTGTGCCGAGGTAGCGCCGATGAACCGCGTAAGATGCCGTTGGGCTGATCGCGAAGCGCCCACCTCGGCGATGGTCGAGTAGGGCCGCGAAGACGGCTGGACCGGAGAAGTGAGGCAGGCACAGCCAGTCGATCGAGCCCGTGCGGGATACCAGCGCGGCCGTTCCGCAATCACCGATCACCGCGTAGTCGGCGATCGGCCGGTCGGCACCTGGTCCGACGGCGATCTCGGCGCCCAGCGTAGCAGGTCGATCGGCAGCGTGTTCCTGCAGGTCCGAAGGTTCACCGGACAATGGGGCCTCCTGATCTCGGGTGGTGGTGCGCCGTGGGGCCAGATGGTTGCCGCAGCGGCCACCTTGCGGTCGGGCATCGCACTCACGACGATGCTGTGCTTCAGCGCTCAACGCTGGCCCCGCGAAGGCCCCCAACTCCCGTCAGAAGTAGGATTTCAGCACGCCGCGGCGGCGCACGTCGAGGGTGGCGCAGTGGAACGAGCCGCCGAACGGGCCGTAGCTCAGGAACGGCGCCGGGATCGGGTCGAAGCCCCAGTCCTTGAGCGCCTTGATCAGCGTCGGCTGGCTCTGGTCGACGACGATTTTCTTCTGGGTGATCGCCAGGACGTTGATCGAGGTCCAGGGCGAGCACATCGAGATCTTGCTCATGAACCCCGTGACCGGGTCGGGGCGCGGCGCGATCAGCACGTCCCACTTCTTGAGCACGGGGGGGAGCTTCTCGACGTCGATGTAGTCCGGGTTGACTAGGACCTTGCCGGGGGCGAGCGGCATGAAGGACGAGTCGATGTGCATCGGCTGCGGGCAGCGGCTCTCGATCTCGTGGATGCGGAAGCCCGGCCCGAGATGGCGGCGCAGCCACTCGATGCCCATCAGGTTCGTCACGTTGGAGCGGGTCACGAACAGGTCGCGGCCGCAGCGGACGAAGTCGGCGGCGTCGAAGACCGGCTCGAACTCGTTGACGGTGAACTGCATGGGCTCGCCGGCCTTCAGGTTCGGCACCCGGTAATCGTAGTTGTAGAGGTCGTCCGTCAGCTGCGGGCGCGGCGCCGAGGTCCAGCGGGCGCCGGCGCGGAAATACTCCTTGAACAGCGACCGGTAGGCGTCGCCCTCGAAGTAGCGCGAGCGCCAGCACATCGGGCTCTCGATGATCTCGTCGCCGATGACGAGGTACGGGTCGCGCGGGCAGGCGACGCAGAAGCCGCGGGACGACCAGCGCGGCGCCTTGTACTTGCGCGAAAAGTCCACCGGATCGGGACGGCGGACCTTGACGCCCTCGCCGGCCAGGATGGTGATGAAGTTGTCAAGCTCGGCCTGGGCGAGCTTCTTCATGAAGTTCGGGTATTTCCAGCCACTCGCCAGCCGGTAGAACGGCTGCGCCGCGCGCGGCAGGTTGAAGATCACCGTGAGGTGGTGCGTCGGGATCGTGGCGCCGTCGAGCGAGCCGACGATCACCTCCTCCAACGGATCCCACTCGTTCCAGGCCATCACCGGCGATTGCGGCGCGGGGACGCCAAATGAGCCCCGGCGAGGCTCGGAAAAGTCGCCTGCGTGAGCCTCATCGAGCACGCCATCGCCGCTCGTGCCGTACAGCTCGCGATCCATTCGGTCGAACCCCTCGGTTGTTCCACGCCCCCTGTTGTCAGGCAGGTTGCTGACTGCAGCGGGAGCGCGTCTCCATGCCCTTCACTTGCGACATGTCTTTGAGCCGGAATTACGACGGCGTTTCAGCATCCAAGTCTTCGTGAGCCCGGATCGAGCGCTTCCTTCGCGTCTCCGGTGAATTACTTTCACGCCCACGTCCTCGCCTTCATGCCTCACGACGAGAACCTGATCCTCGTCATGAAGGACAGCGTGCTAGATCGAGTGACCGCGAAGGACGTTGGCGAGGAGCTCGGTATTCTTATCAGAGACACCATCCTTCCGGAGGAGATCGGCGGGATGGCCTGCAGCGTGCGGGAGAAGACGAAGCTCAACTATCCCTTCACCGATATGCTCGACCGCTTTCTCGGGGAACTGCCTCAAACCGCTCCAGTTGAGCGACGACCCGCACATGGTAGATCTTCTCGATCCAGAGAAGAGTCGGCTGTTCGTCGGCCCCTTGAATCATCCCGGGCACAGGTGGCCCGCATGGCCGCCTCGGACACGAGCTCTTGCGCGGCCCCCAGCTGCGCGTCAGGCGGGCGTAACCGGCACGCTCCGCTCGGATGCGAGCCGAAAAACGCCGCTGAAGCTCACCATCCAGGCGTGCGCGCCAAGCCGCACGGTAGGAAAATGGCATGCTTCCCCTGCCATGCGGCGTTGAGCGGACGCTGCCTCACATCGGCATCTTGCTGTGATCCATGCCCTTCATGTCGTTCTTCTTGCTTTTGCTACTTTTGCGCTTCTTGCTGTCGCGCACCGCTATCAGCCCGTCTTGCGGAGCAGACACGCCGGTCTGAGCCGGAAGAGGCGCCGCCAATGTCGCACCAAGCGACGTCGTGAAGGTGATCGCGGTCGCGAGGATCAGCGTCTTCATCGCGAAACTCCCTGCCTGAAAGAGTGGGTTTGAACGAGACGTCAGCCTCGCAGCATGCGGCTGGTCGGCGAAGCCCCAGCTAGGGGTAGGTTGGATGACATCAAGGACGATCCCTCCTGCGCGGCGGGAGATATCCGACATTCCGTGGTCATCCGGACCAGAGCCGTAAGCCAGGTTTGGCGCTTCATCGGCAGCCCTATTCGAAAGCATGGACCACCCGGTGCGTGGAGGGATCAACGATCACAGGCCGGTCGTTCACGATCGCGTACTGGTGCTGACGCGCGCCCGGCACTTGACTGACCAGGGCATCCGGGACGGGGTGAAGCTGGGCTGAGGCCGGGAGCGGAGCACCGACCTGGGCGTGGAAGCCGGGCTCGCCCACGGACTGATAATGCTGGCTCGCAGCGTGCTGGCGCAGGAGGCCCCCGTGCTCCGGAGAGAACGAAAGGCCACCCTCATGCGCCCCCGGCGTCGAGTGTAGAGGCTGGGCGGACGCCCCCATCAGGCTGGCCAGAAGCATGAGCGTGCCGAGAGTGGATGTTTTCATCAGGATCTCCTGTTGAGGCTCAAGATTGAAGACTGCCGGCTCAGTCGCAGACCGCGATGGGCTGGGGGTAGAGGCGTGAGGTCGCCTGCAATGTTGGCCCCCTGGGGGCGATTATCGCGTCCAATCCTTGGACGCGAAATGGGGGCTGATCCTCAAAGCGATTTGACAGGTCCACTTGGGGCGTCGCGGCAAAGCTCGCCCCGGCTGCGCAGACTGAACGGTCACGCGACCAGACGGTCTGGACCTTCTCGGGCCACAGGCATCTGCGACGCAAAATTCCACCGCAGGGCGTTCCCGGGCAGCCGACGGCTCCGGGGAAAGACACGGCTGGGCGATCAGAATGCGGCTCGGGTCGCACCGGGACGCCCTGCGACGCCAGCTTAACGGAACCGTCCATCGCTGTGAGGGTCAGATCGCCCGGGCACTGGCCCCAACCTTCCGACTGCCCGTTCTGTAACAAGTCGTCTCCTGTGGCTCACGTCATCTGGCGCTCAAACCTACGATCTCCGCTGATGAGTTCGGGACAGCCGAGGCCTCGGTTACAAGCGCTCGCGCTGTTCCAGCACATGCGGGAGAGCGGCGGCACAGATCCTGTTCGAAGGGAGTGGTCACAGACATTTGGTCTGCGGCGAGCGTCCCGGCGATCCGTAACTCCGACTACCGGTCTGGCTGGGCGCGGTTCTCACGCGAACGCGTGACGAGTTCCAAGCTTTCATGAACACTGGGATTATGCCGTTCGGGCTGCGCACCACGACCCTGCGATGCCGCTGGCCCGCGTGATCTCCGGTTACCGCGCGAAGGTGTCACGCACGGCCTTGGCGTTGCGGCGGACCATCGGCCAGACCCAGGCGCCGGAGGCGAGATAGGTCGCGGCCGGCATCGGCTTCAATTCGGCCGCGAGGCGCTGGGCGAGGCCAGGTGCGGTCATCGGGCCGGCCGGCGCGTCCGACTTGCGGTAGACCACGGTCGTGTCCTCCCGCCGATACGCGGTGTGCGGCACGAGGCCGGCCCGACGGGCGGTGAGGTCGAGGGTGTCGCGCACGAAGCCGTGGACATGGGCGAAGTGGAAGCGCTCGTGCGGCGGCTTGCCGGTGGCCGCCATGTTGGGCACCGCGGCGTAGAGCACGCCGTCGGGCTTCAGCCAGCGGGCGAGGCGCTCCATCACGTCGGCGGGGTCGCGCAGATGCTCCATCACATGATGGGTGGTGATGACGTCGAAGGTGCCCGGCTCGAAGCGGCCGTCATCGGCGTGGTCCAGCACCTCGACCCCGTGGTGCGTACGAGCATAGGCCGCGTAGTCACGCCCAGGCTCGACGCCGACCGCCTCGCAACCCCGCGCCCGGACGGCGGCCAGGAACTCGCCCGAGCCCGAGCCGAAATCGAGGACGCGGGCGCCGGAGGTCAGCTTCGGCGCCAGAAGTTCGGCCCGGAAGGCGGCCTCGCGGGCCGAGCGGTTGAGGTGGTGGCGCGGCGGCCCGCCCGCGAAGGCGAGCTGGTAATCCGCGCGATAGGCGGTGGCGTAGTACTCCGCGAGCTCGTCCGGTGTCGGCATCGGGTCGGTGCGGATCAGGCCGCACTGGGTGCAGGCGATGGATTTCAGGGTCTTCAGGCGCCGATCGGTCTCCGCCACCGTCACGCTCTCGCGCGCTCCGCACAGATTGCAGGCCGTGGGCGCCCCTGTGTAGGGGTAGCCTGTGAACGGCATGAAATGTTGAAGGAAGTAGCGAGGAGACAGCATGTCACTTCCCTTCCGAATACATCCCGGTCAACTCTCGTTGAGGCCACCTGAGCGTCAAGCTTTTCCGTTGGCAGTACTACGGCAGCTTTTTGCCTACCCTGACGTATCGGAAAACGGCAGGGGTGCCGGAAACTATTATCCACCTGAACTCACCAGAGCGGGCAGGCCGACCGAGGCCGTCCTACTTTAATGCTTGTGTGCTGCTGCCGGACCGGATGCCTGCGCGCCCGCAGCAGGTGCGACCGGGGCGGGAGCGCTCGGTGACGCTGCCTTGTCGCTCCCGCTCCCCATGCCGGGCATGCCGCTCATGCTGCCGGAGGCCGGAGCCGAGCTGCCATGCTCGTGGGGCGCCGCTTCGCTGCCGGGATGCACATGGCTGTCGGTCTTGGGCAGGCTCAGCACGCCGAGACCGTAGCGGTAGACGTTCTCACCGCCGAGCCAGCCGGTGACGCCGAGCGCACCGGCGCCGACGACCAGGAGGGCCATAAGGGCAGCGCCGGCGCCGGCGAGCCGCCACCGGTCGAGCCAAGCTGCACCGGCCGCGAGCAGGAACATCAGAGCCGTGCCGATCGCCCAGCGCAGGTGGATCGTCATATTGACGTGGGAAGGCTCGTCATGCGCCACCGTATTGTAGGCCTGCCAACCTGTCGCGAGGGTCACGACGGTGGCGAGAACGCCGAGCGCCAGGTTCCAGCGCGCCACGAGCGTCATGGCCTCGCCCAACGGCCGGCTCCGGAAGAGTGTGCTCAGCACGAACAGGGCGGCAGCCGTGAGCAACAGCGCGATCGTGAAGTGCACGATCAAGGGGTGCCAGTTGGGAACGATCTTGATCATGCTTATAATTCGCTTTATCTGTCACCATTTGAACGTTTTAGAGAATAATTTATGAATATATTCTGCAATAATAATTATCCATGATATTTAAATGAATTCTCGGGCGCACGGAGAAATGCGCCCTTTCGCAAGAGTTCATTTCACCTTTTGGATCCGCGTGACGGCGATGGCGCCATCGACGCGATCGGCCGAAAATCGGACCTTTTGACCGACCTTCAAGTCCTTGAGCATGGCCGGATCCTGAACCTTGTAGGCCATCGTCATCGCGTCCATGTCGATGTTGGGGATCCGCTCATGATCGAGCGTCACCTTGCCGGCAGCGTCGTCGATCTTCTGCACCGTGCCCTTGACCAGAGGCGTGTTTGCGGTCGAGCCAGGTGCGGAGGCGGCGGGCGGCTGTGCCGACGAGGGAGCGGCCTGCGCCTGGGCCGGACCGGCTTGTGCCGGGCGGTCGAGCGGTCCCTCACCGGACGGGGTCCGGTTCGGTTGCTCCCGGTAGCCGGGCTCGCGGCTGCGCACCTGCCACTTCTTGAGCGCGTCGATCCGCTCCTGCTGCTCATCCTGGATCTTCTGGGCCACCTCCCGCAGCTCGCGATCACCGCCGTAGTTCAGCTGCGCCTTGGCCAGGAACAGCGTCTCCTCGAAGCTGGCGATGAGGAGGGCGGCAAAGTCCTGGTCCGGGTCGCCCGTCAGCTTCGTATTCTTGAAGCGGTCCGACATCACGCTACGGACGCGCTCGAACTCGCCGGCCGCGCCCCTGGCGGGTTGGGCCTGTGCGAACGGGGCGATCCCGAATGGCGCAGCTGTCACCAGGGCCACCGCGAGAAGGGCGGCGCGGGACGTCGTACGCGTCATGGTGTTCTCCTGTGGTGGGACGAACCGCTGCGCGGGCCCCCGTGAGGGGAGGGTGGGACGGCCCGCGCAGCGGACTTCGGAACGGGCTGGCCCGCTTCCGAACTGTTGAGCCGGCGGTCCGAGCGGCGGCCGAGGATACGACCGGCCCGCTCGTCGACCACCCTGCGGCTCAGTGGTTCTCGTGACCGCCCGCGTTCGAGGCGGTGCGGCGCGTGCGCGGGTCGACGACGTGCAGATCGGTCTCGCGCGCGCGCTTGCCCTTCGGGGTCTTCGGATCGCGACTCGGCTCGGGCAGCGGATCGCCCGTCCACTCGTAGGCCAGGGTGCCAGGCGGGTGCTGATACCAGCCGGGATCGCGGTAATCGTTGGCGGCGAGCCCTGCCCGGACCTTCAGCACCGTGAACATCCCGCCCATCTCGACCGACCCGAACGGGCCCGCGCCGGTCATCATCGGCAGCGTGTTGTCGGGCAGCGGCATCTCCATCTCGGACATCATGCCGCCGCCGGCCGATCCCATCGGCATGTAGCCCGGCGCGATCTTCCGGATCTGCTTGGCCGTGCTCTTCAGGTCCACGCCGATGTAGGTCCGCACGTTGTGCCCCATGGCGTTCATGGTGTGGTGCGACTTGTGGCAGTGCATCGCCCAATCGCCGAGCGCGTCGGCGTTGAATTCGATGACCCGCATCTGCCCGACGGCGACGTCGACCGACACCTCCGGCCACTGCCGGTTCTCGTCGATCCAGCCGCCGTCCGTGCCGGTGACATGGAAGTCGACCCCGTGGACGTGGATCGGGTGGTTGGTCATGGTCAGGTTGCCGATGCGCATCCGGACCTTGTCGCCCTGGCGAACGACGACCGGGTCGATGCCGGGCCAGACGCGGCTGTTGAAGCACCACATGTTCATGTTGAGCATCGTGTTGACCTTGGGCACGT
>CAXDNE010000249.1:0-10949 GCA_963990595.1 uncultured Methylobacterium sp. | reverse complement strand
AGATTGCCTCTTGTCTCGTGGGCTCGGAGATGTGTATAAGAGACAGGTCGAAGCGCGGCTCCCTGAAGGCCAAGGCGATGGTCACCAAGCGCATCAAGCCGCTGATCTGCGACGGCAAGCCCGTCCACGTCGTCGGCATCCCGCAGCACTGGGGCTTCATGGGCCTGACCAAGAAAGGATGGCACCCGAACTCGCTCACGCCGGTCGTGGGCGACGCGAACACCGAGACGCCGGAGTTCAAGGCCTGGCTCGTGAACATCGAGCCGACCACGCCCCCGTCGGACGCGGTCGCGTAAGGGGGAGCGGCAGACATGGCTGACTACAGCTCCCTCGACATCCGCCAGCGCTCCGCCTCCACGGAGACGCCGCCGGAGATCCGCCGCCAGGTGGAGGTCGCCAAGCTCATCGACGTGTCGAAATGCATCGGCTGCAAGGCCTGCCAGTCGGCCTGCGAGGAGTGGAACGACCTGCGCGACGACATCGGTGTGAACACCGGCAGCTACCAGAACCCCCACGACCTCACGCCGAAGTCGTGGACCCTGATGCGGTTCACCGAGTACGAGAACCCGGAGACCAATCACCTCGAGTGGCTGATCCGCAAGGACGGCTGCATGCACTGCTCCGAGCCGGGCTGCCTGAAGGCCTGTCCGTCGCCGGGCGCGATCGTGCAGTACTCCAACGGCATCGTCGACTTCATCGAGGAGAACTGCATCGGCTGCGGCTACTGCGTGAAGGGCTGCCCCTTCAACATCCCGCGCATCAGCCAGACCGACCACAAGGCGTACAAGTGCACCCTGTGCTCGGACCGAGTGGCGGTGGGTCAGGCTCCGGCCTGCGCCAAGGCCTGCCCGACCGGCTCGATCATGTTCGGCACCAAGCAGGCCATGATCGACCAGGCCCACGACCGCGTCGAGGACCTGAAGTCGCGCGGCTTCGACAAGGCCGGCCTCTACGACCCGGCGGGCGTCGGCGGCACGCACGTCATGTACGTGCTGCACCATGCCGACCAGCCGAGCCTCTATGCGGGCCTGCCGAACGACCCGAAGATCTCGCCGCTCGTCGCCTTCTGGAAGGGCGGGGCCAAGGTGTTCGGGCTCGCCGCGATGGGCTTCGCCGCGGTCGCGGGCTTCTTCCACTACGTGACGGCCGGCCCGAACGAGGTCGTGCCCGAGGAGGAGGAAGAGGCGGTCGAGTACGACGAGGCCAAGCGCCGTGAGAATGGCGGGGAGGTCCGGCCGCACTGAAGACGGATCCCGGGCTGCCGACACGGCCCGGGACACGCAACGCGCCCCCTCTCCCGTGCGGGAGAGGGTTGGGGTGAGGGATCAGGTCTCTCCGGAGAGGTCACACCCCTCACCCTGTCCCTCTCCCACACGGGAGCGGGGACCCGCGGTCCCTTCCGACGTTGCAGGGATCAACAACCCGAGACGGCGGGGCCGGACAGGCCCTATCTTGAACTTTAGAGCCACCTCCGCCGCAGCGCGGGGCCGGCACCGCATCAGGCGAGAAGGCCGATGACGATCCATAGCGACATCCGGGACGGCGATCCCCGTCCCCTGCATCACGCCAAGTCCGAGGCGCCGGAGGTGATGTACGTCCCGCGCTACACGGGCGTGCAGCGGGTGAACCACTGGATCACCGCGATCCTGTTCACCCTGCTGACCCTCTCGGGCCTGGCGATGTTCACGCCCTACCTGTTCTCGCTCACCGGCCTGTTCGGCGGCGGGCAGGCGACCCGGGCGATCCACCCGTGGTTCGGCGTGGCGCTGGCCGTCAGCTTCTTCTTCCTGTTCGTGCGCTTCTGGAGGCTCAACATCCCCAACAAGGACGATGTCGAGTGGACCAAGCACATCGGCGACGTGGTCACCAACCGCGACGACCGTCTGCCGGAACTCGGCAAGTACAATGCCGGGCAGAAGGGCGTATTCTGGGGCCAGACCGCGCTGATCGCCGTGATGTTCGTCACCGGCCTGATCATCTGGAACACTTATTTCGGTGGCTACACCACCATCGAGACCCAGCGCTGGGCGCTGCTCGCCCACTCGCTGGCCGCGGTCATCGCGATCGCCATCATCGTGGTGCACATCTATGCCGGCATCTGGGTGCGCGGCACCGGCCGGGCGATGGTCCGCGGCACGGTCACGGGCGGCTGGGCGTACCGGCATCACCGCAAGTGGTTCCGGCAGATCGCCGGCGGCAAGGCCCGCCACGGCTCGGTGGACAAGCGCGGATCCTGATCGCGTGGCCCGTTTCTTCAAGCGCAGACCCGCGGCCCCGGCCGCGGACCAGACCTCCGCCCGGGCGACCCCGCCGGAGCCCCGCCGCCGGGATTTCAGCGATCTGAAGCCCGATCCCGACAAGATCGGGATCGCCGGCTCGGTGCCGTTCGTGCGTCTGCCGGATCCCGCGACCCTATTCGCCGACCGGGCCGCGCGGCTGCGGGAGGCCGCGCCCGGTCATCCGCTGGAAGCCTATCTCCGGTTCGTCGCCGAGGTAGCCCGCGCCCAGGCCGTGATCCAGGCGAAGGGGCCGTCCGTCGCGGCGCCGGACGCCGCCGATCGCGCGCTGCGGATCGAGCACGGGATGCCGCCCCTGTCGCGGCACGGTCTCGAGGCCGACCCGGGCTTCGACGATGGCCTCCTGGCGCTGCTCGCCGAGCTGGATCTCACCACGGCGCCCGAGGCCTCGAGCGCGGCCCGCGAGACCCTGCGCGCGGCCTCCCGGGAGGATCGCCTCGACCTCGCCCTCCAAGTGTTCGAGGGGGCGCTGCCGGTCGACCGGATCGCCGAATGCGTATTCGTGTCCGCGGCCCTGCAGGTCCGCCTCGCCGAGCAGGCCGCGCGCCTCGACACCAAGGTCCTGAAGCCGGTGGCGGACGGGGTGTGCCCGTGCTGCGGCGGTGCGCCGGTGGCGAGCGTCATCGTCGCCTGGACCCCCGCCGACAAGGCCCGCTACCTGAGCTGCTCGCTCTGCGGCACCTACTGGAACCACGTCCGGATCCGCTGCACCGCCTGCGGCGCGGGCGAGGGTGTGAGCTATTACGGCCTGGACGAGGTCTCGAAGGACGTCCAGGTCGAGACCTGCACGACCTGCCACAGCTACATCAAGCACCTGCACCAGCACCGGGCCCCGACTCTCGATCCAGTGGCGGACGACATCGCGTCCTACGGACTCGATCTGAAAATCGCCGAGGAAGGGTTCCGGCGGGCCGGATTGAACCTGCTGTTCGTGATCTAGGCGGAGCCGCTGCCTCCTGAACGGGCGCGGCGCTCTCTGGAGGCCTCCGAGGCCCGCTGACGCGGGCACTTCAGGATGAGGGCGCGGGTGGGAACACCCCAGTGCCGGCCGAGGCGCACACGCCCGGCCGCGTCAACCGCTCGATCGCCGCCGATCCCGTTCCCGACCTCATCCCGAGGCGCCGGACCGCGGCGGAGGCCCCGAAGGTGGCCTCCAGCCGGCCGCGCGTTTCCTGGAACCTGCCTTCGAGGCTGCCACGCAACACCTCAGGATCAGGGCGCGGGTGGGGGGCGCTCGGAGGGTTCCGCAAAGATCTGTCCCGCCCGACAGATGGAGCCGATCCGCTCATCGTGGATCCGGATCGGTCGCTTCCCGCTCAGCGATAGCCGTAGCGGCTCTTGGCGGCGGCGAGGAGGTGCAGGGCCTCGCCGGACTGGCCGGCCGAACATGCCGCGGCGGCGTGGGCGAGGTCGGCGTTGAAGCGGTCGCCCACCGGCTTGTTGAGGTTGCCGGTCGCCACGTCGCTGTCGACGATCGCCTTGGTGCGGGCGATCTGCGGGCCGCAGCCGCTGCCCGCCGGCAGGGCCATCGGGGTCGGGACGATGGGTGAGGGCTCCGAAACCGCGGGCGCGGCGGCGCGCTGCTGGCAGGCGCCCAGCGCCGCGACGGCGAGGACGGCGAGGCTGAGGCGCATCGGAAGACGGGACGCGGGCACGGCGATCATCCTGTTGGGGCGCACGGGCTGCGCCGCCAGGGTTGTGAGCCGAGCTTGGCAGTGGGTCAATCGCCGCCGTGACAGGCCGATGGGGCGCAGAGCGCGGGGCGGCGGATGCCGACACCGCGCGATTCGGACGGTATCGCAAGGGGTTGAGGCGCGCTGCTGCCGTGAAGGCTCAGCAGCGCGCTCCGAATCGTGACGGCGGCTACTTCGCCTTGTCGGCGAGCGCCTTCAGGCCGGAATCGTAGATGCCCTGGATCGCGTCGGTGGCGACCGTATCGGGCGCGCCCTTGGCGTTGAAGGTGCCGGTCCAGGTCACCTTCGAGCCCGATCCTTCGGGGGCGACCGACAGCGTCGACTTGTAGTCGGAGACCGGCAGCGGGCTCTCGAGGATCGTGTAGGTGTAGCTCATCACCTTGTCGTCGCGGGAGACCTGCTCCTCCTTGATGGTGCCGCCGCCCTTCAGGCTGAGGGTGCGGACCTTCATGCCGTCCTTGTCGGACAGGGCGCATTTCTCGATGGCCGGGTGCCAGTTGCCGATGCCGCAGAAGTCGCCGATGGTCTGCCAGACCTTGGCCGGGGGCGCGGCGATGTCGGCCGAGCGCGTCACCTCCAGGGCGTAGCCCGGCACGGTGGCCGCGGCGAGCGCCAGGGCGGCGAGAGGAAGGGACCGGCAGAAAGCGATAGGCATCTCGGGGGTGTCTCCGTCCGTCTGAGATCGCAGCGGTGGCTGCGTGGGCTCTGTGGCCGCGGGGGAGCTAGGCCGGGAGCCGCCGTTCGGCAATGGGTCGGGCGCGCGGCGCGTGACGTCCGCGCTCAGACGACGCGGTCCGTGATCGTCTGGGCGTAGGGCACCGAGTCCCGGAAGGCGGGACGCGCCTCCAGCCGGTCGCTCAGGCGGGCGAGATTCGGATGGCGCGCGCGCCAGTCCAGCTCGGGGAAGCGCACCGCGAGATAGCCGACGACCGTGCCCGCCGCGATGTCGCCCAGCGTGAAGCCGTCGCCCACCGTCCAGTCCCGGTCGCCGAGCAGCCGGGCGATCTCGGCGAGGCCGCCGTCGATCTTGCGGCGCTGACGGGCCAGCCGGGGTTCGCTCTGGGCCCCCGCCGCGCGATGGCGCTCGAAGAAGGTGAGCACCACCGCGTCGCAGATCCCGTCACACAGCACCTCGAACCGGCGCGCGGTCAGGATCCCGTCGGGATCGGGCGGCAGCAGCGGCGGCTCGGGATGCTTCAGCTCCAGCCATGGCAGGATGTAGCTCGACTCGTGGACGCTGCCGCCATCCGGCAGGAGCAGGACCGGTAGCTTCTCCAACGGGTTGTGGCGGGGCACCGTGGTGGTCGAGTCCCACGGCACCTCGGTCACCAGCGCGAAGGGCAGACCCTTCTCGGCCAGCGCGATCCGCACCTTCCGGGCCTAGGGGCTCGGGGTGGCGCTGATCAGCCGGTACATGCGGGCCGGCCTACCAGCTGTCCATCTCGTCCGCGTCGGTCGGATAGCCGTAGCCCGCGGCCGGCGCGTAGGCCGGCCGGGCGGCGGGCCGGTAATAGGCCGGCAGCGAGCGCCGACCCATCTGGTCGCTGTCCGCCAGCAGATCGTCCGCCCCGTAGGGGCGGCGGTGACGGGCGACGCGGAAACCGCGTTGTCCGCGTTCCGCCACCAGGGCGTCCGCGCCCTCGATCACGACCCGGGTCCGGCCCATGCCCTCGGCCTTCACGAGGTTGAACAGGGTCGCGGCGTTGCGCACCGACAGGCGCACGCAGCCATGCGACGCCGCCCGACCGAGGCTGCGGACGTGGTTGGTGCCGTGGATGGCGTGGCCCTGGCCCGTGAAGAACATCGCGAAGGGCATGGGCGCGTCGTCCCACTCCTTCGAGAAATGCGTCCGCTCCATCCGGAACGGACGGTAGGACCCGGACGGGGTGTCGTAGCTCTCGACGCCCGTGGAGACAGGCCAGGAATAGCGGGGCTGCCCGTCGACCGAGACCTCCATGCGCTGCGTGCTCTTGTCGACGCTGACGAGCACGTCCGCGCTGGCCGCGCCCGGAGCGGCGGCCCACAGGAGGATGCCGGACAGGACCGAGATCAGACCGATACGCATGCATGACTCCGACTGAGAAACCGCGACGGTTCGTCGACAGGCTAAGCCGTTGGCCACAGCGCGGTTCCGGCCGGTCCCTGCGCTGCGTAGTCACGCTTTGCTGAACGCCCTCAGGGGGCCGCCGTGATGCGGTCCGCCGATCGGCGGAGGCAGGCCTCGGCCTCCCCGGCGATCCGCCGCACGAGATCGCCGGCCCCCGGCAGGTCGTCGATCAGCCCCACCGCCTCGCCGACCGTGACGTTGGCCGTATCGTAGTCGCCCGCCGCATCCGCCGCCTCCACGTCCCGCCGCCGCTCCGCGGCCATCGCGCGCAGCTCGTCCTCGCGGCCCTGCCAGGTCTCGATGAAGGCGTTGCGCAGGAGCCGGCCGGTATAGGGCGCCGGCCAGGCCCGCTGGCGGGCGATGTCGTAGACCTGCGTGCGCACCGTGTCGTCGCCGGTGGCGGTGAGAACCCGCTGCTTGGCCGCCGGGTGGATCAGCGCCTCCCGGGTCGCCCAGAACCGCGTCCCCATCAGGACGCCGTCGGCCCCGAGCGCCAGGGCGGCGGCGAGGCCGCGCCCGTCCGCGATGCCGCCCGCCGCGAGCAGCAGCGTCTCCGGCCGCTCGCGGGCGATCAGATCGGCCGCCGCCGGCACGAAGGCCATCGTGCCGCGGGCGGTGAGGCCATGGCCGCCGGCCTCCGTGCCCTGCGCCACCACGACGGCCGCGCCCACCTCCAGGGCGCGCCGGGCCTGGGCCAGGGTGTGGACCTGGCAGATCAGCGTCACGCCGGCGGCGTGGATGCGTTCGGCGAAGGGGGCGGGATCCGCGAAGGAGAGCATCAGGGCGGCCGGTTTGCGGGCGAGCGCGGCGTCGAGGAGCGAGGGGTCCCGGGCCATCGACCAAGTGATGAAGCCGCAGCCGACGCGCTGGTTGCCGGCGGCGGCGAATTCGCGCTGGAGCCGGTCGTGGTCGCCGTAGCCGCCGCCGATCAATCCGAGGCCGCCGGCCGCGCTCACCGCGGCGGCGAGGGCGCCCCCCGAGGCCGGGTCCATGGGCGCCAGGACGATGGGGTGCGCGAGCCCGAGCGCCTCGGTGAGTCGGGTTCGCAGAGCCATGGCCTTCCCTCGCAAAGCATCCGGCCGCCGCCTCGAACCGCCGGAGACCGAAGCTTACCGGCCCGCTTGACGCGGAAAAAATGATTCCTTCAGAAGGAAGGCATCGGAAAAGCAGATGACATGAACAGCACCGACCTGATGTTCTTCGCGGCCGTAGCCGAGACCGGCGGCATCGGGCGGGCGGCGGCGCGGCTCAACACCGTCCAGTCCAATGTCACCGGACGGATCCGGACGCTGGAGCAGGCTCTGCGCGTGCCGCTGTTCCACCGCGGCAGCCGCGGGGTGACGCTGACCCGGGCCGGGGAGCGGCTCCTGCCCTACGCGCTCCAGGTCGGACGGCTGCTGTCGGAGGCGCGGCACGCCCTGCTGGCCGAGGGCGAGCCCCACGGGCCGCTGCGGATCGGCGCCATGGAGACGACGGCGGCCCTGCGCCTGCCCGGCCCGCTCGCGGATTTCGCCGCCCGCCACCCGGAGGTGGATATCGAGCTGGAGACCGGCCCGACCGAGCTGCTGATCGGGCGGGTCCTCGACCGGGCCCTGGAGGGCGCCTTCGTGGCCGGCCCGGTCACCCAGGCCGAGCTCACCGCGATCCCGGTCCTCACCGAGGAACTGGTGCTGGTGGCCCATCCGGCCGTCGAGAGCCTGACGGCGCTGCTCGATCGGCTGGCCGGCGCGCGGGAGGCGAAGGTGCTCGTGTTCCGGGCCGGCTGCTCGTATCGGCGGCGCCTGGAGGATTTTCTCGCCCGGCAGGGCCTCGTCCATGTGCGCCGCATGGAGTTCGGCACCCTCGACGGGATCCTGGGCTGCGTGGCGGCCGGCATGGGCGTGACCCTGATCCCCCGCGCCGTCGCCGAGCCCGCGCACCGCGCCGGCCGCGTCTCGGTCCACCCGCTGCCCGAGGGCGACGGCCGCGCCGAGACCCTGCTGGTCCATCGCGACGACGGCCAGCCGAGCGCGGCCTTCGCGCGGTTCGCCGAGCAGATCCGGACGGCCTTTCCGGCGTGACGGCACCCGCACCGGCACGAACCCTGCGCTTCGCAACCGCCGGTTGACAGCGGCCCGGGCCCGGGCGCTTCCTCCCGGCCGCAACCGGTTCGGAGTTCCCATGGCCCTCGACCCCACCCTCGCCGCCGAGATCGAAGCCGCCGTGGCCGAGGGTTTCGCCGATCAGGTCGCTCACACGCAGGCGCTGGTCCGGTTCGCCTCCCTGCGCGGCGCCGAGCATGCCTGCCAGGATTACGTGTTCGAGCAGTTCCGCGCCCGGGGCTACGCCACCGAGCGCTTCGCCATGGACCGGGCCGCGATCGCGGCGCATCCGGGCGGCTCGAAGATCGATGAGGCCCACCATTCGGACGCGCCGATCGTCGTCTGCCACCATCGGCCGAACACCGAGACGGGACGCTCCCTGATCCTACAGGCCCATGTCGACGTGGTGCCGCCGGGACCACTCGACCTCTGGACCCACGGGCCCTTCGACCCGGTGATCGAGGGCGACTGGATGTACGGCCGCGGCGCCGGCGACATGAAGGCCGGGCACGCCGCCAACCTGTTCGCCCTCGACGCGCTGGCCCGCCTCGGCCTCCAGCCGGCGGCCGCCGTGACGGTGCAATCCGTGGTCGAGGAGGAATCCACCGGCAACGGCGCCCTGATGACTCATCTGCGCGGCTACCGGGCGGACGCCGTGCTGATCCCCGAACCGGAGGACGAGAAGCTCGTCCGCGCCAATACCGGCGTGCTCTGGTTCACCGTGGAGGTCCGGGGGATGCCGGTCCACGTGCGCGAGATGGGCACCGGCGCCAACGCCATCGACGCCACCTACCGGGTGATCGGCGCGCTCCGCGCGGTCGAGGCCCGCTGGAACGCCGAGAAGGCCGCGCACCCGCATTTCGAGACCGAGGACCACCCGATCAACCTCAATATCGGCAAGATCGAGGGCGGCGACTGGGCCTCCTCGGTCCCGGCCTGGTGCCGGATCCACTGCCGCATCGCGCTCTACCCGGGGGTGCGTGCCGCGCAGGCCGCCGCCGAGATCGAGGCCGCAATCTCCGACTTCGCGCGGCGCGACCCGTTCCTCGCCAACAGCCCGCCGCGGGTGGTGTTCAACGGCTTCTTCGCCGAGGGCTACGTGCTGGAGGCGGGTTCGGAGGCCGAGGCCGTGCTCGGCCGCGCCCACGAGCGGGCGATCGGCTCACCGCTCCAGAGCTTCATGACGGCGGGCTATCTCGATACCCGGGTGCACGCCCTCTACGACCGGGTGCCGGCCCTCTGCTACGGCCCGACCTCCCAGAACATCCACGGCTTCGACGAGCGCGTCAGCCTCGCCTCGGTGAAGCGCTGCACCACCGCGATGGCGCTGTTCGTGGCCGAGTGGTGCGGGACCGAGCGCAAGGCCGCGTGACGGCGACCAATCAACGGATCCGCGACACTGGACGCGAACGCGTGTCCGGACAGAGCGCGGGTCCCCTCTCCCGCACGGGAGAGGGAGCCCGCCGCGCTCGGCAATGACCGACGCGCGATGATCGGGCCGCCCTGAATCAGGGGATCAACCGGTCCGCGCGGAGCTGGGCGAACAGGTCGTAGAACGCGTCGTCGGTGGGCTGATAGGCGGTGAAGCCGAGGCGCCGGCTCTTGCTCATGTCGGTGACGACCTCGATCGGCCGGCCGAGATCGGCATCCGTGTGCCAGGCCGAGGCCAGCTTGGTGAGATCCGGCTCGGCGAGGCCGTGGCGCCGGGCGATCTCCGCCCAGGCTGGCCCGTCCTGCGCCATCCGGGGCTCCAGGGGCCGGTGCGTGCCGTCGAAGGGCACCGCCTCGATCCCGAACCAGGCGGCGATCCGGCCCCACATCCAGCTCCAGCGGAAGACGTCGCCGTCGACGACGTTGAACGCCTCGTTGGCGGCCTTCGGCTCGGTGGAGGCCCAGAGCAGGTGGCGGGCCAAGAGCCGCGCGTCGGTCATGTCGGTGAGCCCGTTCCACTGCGCGGCCGAGCCCGGGAAGACGAAGGGCCGCCCCAGCTCCCGGCACAGGGTGGCGTAGCAGGCGAGCGTCGTGCCCATGTTCATGGCGTTGCCCACCGCCTTGCCGATGATCGTGTGCGGGCGGTGGACGCTCCAGCTGAAGCCGTCGCGGGCGGCGGCCGCGAACACCGCGTCCTCCTGGGCATAGTAGAAATTCTCGATGTCGAGCCGGCCCTGATCCTCGCGGAACGGCGTCTGCGGCAGGGTGCCTTTGCCATAGGCCTCGAACGGGCCGAGATAGTGCTTCAGCCCGGTCACCAGGGCGACGTGGCGGACGCTGCCCTTCGGGCGCAGGGCATCGAGCAGGTTCTCGACCATGGCGCGGTTGACGCGGATCATCTCCGCCTCGGTCGGGCGCCGCTGCCAGGTCGCCAGGACCACGTGGGTCGGGGCGAGGTCGGCGAGCGTGCGCGCGAGGGAGGCCGGGTCCTGCAGGTCGCCGGCCACCGGCTCGACGCCGGTCTGATGGACCGGATGGCGCGCGAGGCCCGCGACCCGCCAGCCCTCCTGATGGAGCAGCGCCGCGGTGGCGCTGCCGACGATCCCGCTGGCGCCGACGATCAGGGCAGTGTTCGACATGACAAGCCTCGCTGCAAACCCTCGCCCCCGCGACCCGGCCTGAGGCCGGGCCCGGGGACATGCGGCGGCGGGGGGCCCCCGGGCCCGGCGCCCCCCGCCGGGGGCGCCCGCGCGGGGGGGGGGCGGCCCGGGGGCGGGCCGCGCCCCGGGCGGGCCCCCGGGCCCGCCCGAAATAGCCACATTCGGGCGATCGGGACCCC
>CAXDNE010000248.1:0-11067 GCA_963990595.1 uncultured Methylobacterium sp. | reverse complement strand
CGCCGGGCCCGGCGCGCGCCCAGGATGCGACGCCGCCGCGCCGCGGCCCGTCCAATCCGCCGGCCGGCGGCAGCGTGCAGCTCGCGGAGATCAGCGTCGAGAGCCGGGGCGGCGGCCCGGTCGCGCCGGCCCCCGCGGGTTCGGCGGCGCGCGCCGTGGTGGAGAGCCCGACCGGCCCGATCGACGGCTACGTGGCCCGGCGCTCGGCCACGGCGACCAAGACCAACACGCCGCTGATCGAGACGCCGCAATCGATCACCGTCGTGGGCCGCCAGCAGCTCGACACGCAGAACGCCCAGACCCTGACGCAGGCGACCCAGTACGTCGCCGGCACCTATGCGGGCACCTTCGGCGCCGACACGCGCCTCGACTTCTTCCAGCTGCGCGGCTTCGTGGTCAGCGATTACGGCCTCTACCTCAACGGCCTGCAACTCCTGAACTACGGCTTCGCCTACAGCCGGGTGGACACGTTCGGGCTGGAGCGCATCGAGGTGCTGCGCGGCCCCTCCGCGGTGCTGTTCGGCGCCGGCAATCCCGGGGGCCTGATCAACCAGATCAGCAAGCGCCCGACCGAGACCCCGTTCGGGCTCATCGAGGTCGGCGGCGGCTCCTTCGACCAGCGCTACGCCGCCTTCGACGTCGGTGGCCCGGCCGACCGGGAGGGCCACTGGTTCACCCGGCTCACCGGCTATGCCCGCAACGGCGGCACGCAGGTCCAGGGCGCCCCGGACGACAGCTACTACATCGCCCCGGCCTTCACCTACAAACCGGACGGATCGACCAAGTTCACCGTGCTGTCGAGCTTCCAGCACGACAACACCGCGGTGACGGCGAACTTCCTGCCCTATTACGGCACGGCGCGGCCGACGGTGCTCGGCCTGCGCATCCCGCGCGCGCTCAACGTGGGGGATGCCGGCTTCAACACCTACCAGCGCGACCAGGCCTTCATCGGCTACGAGTTCGAGCACGTCTTCGACGACACCTGGGCCGTGCGCCAGAACGCCCGCTACGCCTTCACGCAGAGCTACCAGAATTCCTATATCGGCCAGCTCGGCTACGCCGACCCGCTGCAGACGCAGCTCGCCCGGTACCTGTTCCGGGATCACGCCAAGATCGCGCAGCTCGACGTCGACACCCAGGCGGAGGCCAAGTTCTCCGACGGCTTCTTCAGGCACGACTTCCTGATGGGCGTGGAGTACCGGAACTTCCAGATCCACGACAACCAGGCCTCGGGCTTTCCCGGCCCCAACCTGAACATCCTCGCGCCGATCTATGGCCCGCAGACGGTCTCGGCCTCGCCCTACCTGATCAACGCCGACTCGTTCCAGCAGGTCGGCCTCTACTTCCAGGACCAGATCAAGCTGACGCCGGAGCTGACCCTGATCCTCGGCGGCCGTCAGGACTTCGTCCAGAACACCGTCTACGACCGTCTGACGCCCGCCAACACCAACGGCCGCAGCGACAGCGCCTTCACGTACCGGGCGGCGGCGATCTACAATTTCGACTTCGGCCTCGCGCCGTACATCATGTACGCGACCTCGTTCCAGCCCGAGATCGGCACGGACATCAACAACCGGGCCTTCAAGCCCGATACCGGCGAGCAGGTCGAGGGCGGCGTCAAGTTCGAGCCGCCCGGCCAGGGCTACTTCCTGACGCTGGCCGGCTTCGACATCCACCGCAGCAACGTGCTCACCCCCAACCCGGTGAACACGCTGTTCAACACCCAGCTCGGCGAGGTGCGCTCCACCGGCTTCGAGGCGCAGCTGGTGGCGAACGTCGCCGACGGCCTCAACCTCGTCGCATCCTTCACCAAGTTCGATTTCAGCACCGTGCGGGATCCCGACCCGGCGCGGGTCGGCAAGATTCCGGTCAACATCCCCCAGACCCTCGCCTCGCTGTTTGCCGACTACACCATCCCGACCGGGCCATGGCGCGGCTTCGGCTTCGGCGGCGGCGTGCGCTATGTCGGGAGTTCGTTCGCCGACGTGGCCAACACCCTGCGGGTGCCCGACTACGTCCTGTTCGACGCGCAGGTCCACTACGATTACGAGAACTGGCGCTTCCAGGTGAACGCCTCGAACCTCGCCGACCGGCGCTTCGTCGCCTCCTGCCAGTCGACCACCTCCTGCTTCTACGGCGATGCCCGGCGGGTGCTGGCGAAAGTCAGCTACAAGTGGTGAGACGGATCGGATTGTCCCGATCCACCGACGCTCAGCCGCTCTGACCCGCGCCGTCATCGCGCGCGGCGCAGCGATCCAGGAGGGCCCGCTCAGGCGGCTTCCGTCCCGGTGATCGGCTGCGGACCGGACAGCCGCGTCGGCAGGGTGTCGATCCGCAGGGACCGGCGCAGGGCGCGGGAGAACGCGTCGACCGCCACCGTCGCCAGGGCGGTGGCGGCGATCAGCACCACGGCCACGTCGAGGCGCAGCTCCGAGAGCGCGGCATCGACGTAGAAGCCCAGCGTCGTGACCCCCAGGATCCCGAAGATCGCGCTCTCCCGCAGGATCAGCGCCCAGCGGTAGAGCAGGTAGGCCAGGAACTGCCCGTAGAGGCGCGGCACGGTCTCGTAGGCGTAGAGGTCGAGGCCCCGGGGCGCGTCGGCCCGGTAGGGGATCGCGTCGGCATGCCGGCCCATCAGGTAGGCGACGATCCCGGCATTGTGCAGCGCGAGCGCGATGATCGCCGGCAGCATCGAGGGGCCGAGGAGCTGCAGGCAGAGATAGGCCAGCATGTAGTCCGGCGTGGAGCGCACCACCACGAGGAGCACCCGCCCGAGCGGCCGTCCGAGGGGGCCTGCGAAGCGCCGGGCGGTGAGCGGGAACAGACCAGCGCCCCCAGCGCGGTGGCCGCCAGGGCGATCTGCGCGAGGATCAGGGTCTGGGCGGTGCCGGGCAGGACCTGCGCGCCGAGGATCGGGCGCAGCCAGGACCAGAGCCGCGCCCAGGTCTCCCATTCCGCCAGAGGAGCGCCGCGGAGCGGCGGCGGCACGATGTCGTGGCCGAGGAAGCGCGCGAGGCTCGGGCCGATGGCGGCGCTGCCGACCGTGGGCGGCAGCGCCGGCGCGGACCCCACGAGCAGCAGCGGCACGGTCCGGGCGCGCACCCAGAGACGGCGGCTGCCGATCAGCGCGTAGAAGATCAGCAACAGGGCGCCTGCCTCCGCGTAGCGGCCCTGGCGGAAAGCGGATTCGAAGGAAAAGCCCATGGTGGGCAGGCCGATGAAGCCGAGCACGAGGCTGGAGCGCAGGCCGCATTCGAGCCGGTACAGGGTGTAGTCGCGCATCCGCCCGGCCACCTCGGGCAGGCGGGCATACAGGAAGGCCGCGATGGCGCCGGTACCCTCGGGCAGCACCCGGAGGGCGGCGAGGTCGGCCTCCTCGATCAGCTCGGCATAGACCTTGGCGCAGATGCCCGCATAGGGCAGCCCGATGGCGAGCACGCCCGTGGTGGCCGAGAGCCCGAACACCCGCATCAGCAGCAGCGCCCAGAACAGCTCGTGGACGGCGCGGATCCCCGCGCAGGCGAGCCGGACCGTCCGCGAGCGCGCGAACGGAATGGCCAGAAGCAGGCCCGTTCCGGCCCCGAGCCCGACGCCGAGCATCGCGAAGGCCACGGTGTAGACCACGCTCCAGCCCTCGACCGCGGGGAAGTCGGGCCGGACCAGGCCGCCGAGCAGGCGCGCGAGGTCGGCGAACGGGTGGAGCGTGGTGACCTGCAGATCCGCCGCCAGCAGGCCGGCGAGCGCCGCCGCCAGGAACCAGCGACTCACCGCGGCGTAGCCGGGCCGCGGCAGGAAGGCGGCGCGGTGCATCAGGCGGCCTCGTACTACGGGCTCAGCCGCGCCGGATCGAGGCCGGCGGAGGGCGCGTCGAGGGCGATCCGGCCGCCCTCCAGCACCACGATCCGGTCCGTATGGGCCAGCGCCAGGGCCACGTCGTGAAGCGCCAGGATCAGGGTCTCGTGGCTCTTGGCCAGCGCGGCGAGGATCCGGCCGCCCTGCCGGCGGTCCAGCGCCGAGACCGGCTCGTCGCCCACCAGGATCGGCCGGCCGTTATAGAGGGCGCGCGCCACCGAGACGCGCTGCTGCTGGCCACCGGACAGCTCTCCGGCCTTCGGCCAGAGCTTGTCCGCCAGCCCGACCCGGTCGAGGAGGCCCTCGATCTCGGCGACGTCCGCCCGGGCCGGACGGACCAGGGTGCGCAGGTTGTGCAGGGTCGAGCGCCGGTCGAGGCGGCCCATATAGACGTTGTGGAAGACCGAGAGCGGGCGGACCAGGGCGGCGGCCTGCGGCACCAGGGCCACCCGCTCGGGCGCCTGCGCGTGGATCAGCCCGATCAGGGTCGATTTGCCGGCCCCCGAGCGGCCCATCAGGGCGACGCGCTCCCCGGCCCGCACGGTCAGGTCGATGCCGGAGAGCACCGGGCACCCGTGATAGGACGCCGCGGCATCGGCGAGGACGATCGCCGCCCGGGATCCGGCCCCGCCCGACACGCCCGACGCGGCCCTCAGTCCAGCAGGCCGGTGGACTGGCCGATCTCGACCAGGGGCTCGTAGGCGGCGTTGGTCACCGGCACGAATTTCGACCGCCCGAACGGCTCGAGGATCGCCGGGTCGGAGATGCCGGTCAGGGCCGCCTGCAGCTTCTCGGTGAAGCCGGCGCCGTAGGTCCGGTCCACGCCGCCCCGCACGGTCCACTGGTAGTCGGGGAAGGTCGGACTCACCCAGATCACCGAGACCGCCTTCGGATTGACCTTGCCGGCCCTGGTGTCGAGATCCCAGACCGCGTAGTCGACGGCGCCGACCGCGAAGGCGCCGGACTGCACCAGCTGGATCGTGCGGCTGTGGTCCCCCGAGAAGCCGACCCGGGGAAAGACCTGCTCGGGGCCCTTTCCGGGGAAGGCCTGCCGGATGAAGTATTCCGGCATCAGCCGCCCGGAGGTCGAGGACCGGGCACCGAACGTGAAGGTCTTGCCCGCGATGGTCTTCGGGAAGTCCTTGGCGGGCGTCAGCCCGGTGGCGGCGTTGGCGATCAGATAGGTCTTGAACGCCGCGTCCTCGGCGCCCTGCGCGATCGCCTGGGAGCCCGGCACGGCCTTGCGGGCCTGGACACCCGTGAAGCCGCCGAACCACGCGAGCTGCACCTGCCCGTTGGTGAAGGCGGTGACCGCCGCCGGGTAGCTCTTCACCGGGATGTAGCGCACCGGCACGCCGAGCTTGGCCTCGAGATAGGTGGCGACCTTGCCGAAGCGCTCGACGAGGCGGGTCTCGTCCTGGTCGGGGATGCCGGTGAAGACGAGGGGCGCGACCGTCTTGTCCTGCGCCCGCGCCGGCGCCGCGACCCCGATCAGGGCCGCCACGCAGCCCAGGGCGACCCGCCCGAACCGTCCCGATTGCCGCATGGAGACTCCGCCGCGCCGCGCCCGGTCGGGATGGGCGCCCGTCCGGGCGCGCACTAGCAGAAGTTGCACCCCGCGGCACCATCAAGCCTCGGTGATCACCGAAGAAAAGCCCGGCCTGGACCGGGCTTCCTCCCTGGGCCGCCTCCTGGGCCGCCTCCCCGGCCCTGCCCGCGCGGACCCGTCGAAGCGGGACGCCCGCCTGTCGGCCATGCGGGCAGGGTGCCGAACCGGCGCCGCGGCGATCAGCGGTGGTGGCGGCGCATCATGGGGCGGTGATGGTGCCGGTGCATCATGCGATGGCGCATCATCCGCGACTGCATCCGCGCATTCCGGTGCATGCCGCCGAAATTGCCGTTGCCCTGCGCGCCGGCGTTCCGGCTGAGACCGTCGCCGGGGGCGGCCGAGCTCGGGCTGGCGGCCCCGAGGACGAGGCCGAGCGCGAGCGTCGCGCCGAGGATGATCTTGTTCATGGGAGAGGATGTCTTTCCGCGACCCTGCGCCGCCCCGACCGAACGGACCAGCGTCACGGGGGTTCCGGCCCCGGGCGACGGGCAGGACGCGGCATCCTGCAGCAGGTCAGGACCGTTTTCCCGGATCCGGCCGCCCCCCGCCCTGCGGCGGCCTGCGGCTCTGTCTCGGCCATGCGCGCTCCGGCGCCCGTGCCGGCGCGGTTCGCCCGGAGGACGGCGCCGCGCGCCGCTCAGGCGGCCGCTTCCGCGTCGATCGCCCACAGGGCGAGCGGACCGGGCAGGGCGGCATCCGGGACCGGGACGGCCCGGATCCCCGCCGGCAGCGGGCCGCCCGCCAGGGCGAGGAAGTCCCCCGAGGCCGCGATCTCGATCTCGGCCGCCTTGGCCCGGGCCTCGATCCGCGACAGGGCGTTCATGGCGGGCCCCAGCACCGTGTACTCGGCGCGCACGCCGTCATCGAAGACGCCGACCAGGAGGTCGCCCGCGTGCAGGGCGACCACGACCCGCAGGGTGAAGAGCCCGTCGGCCGCCCGCCGGGCATTGAGGGCGGCGAGCCGCCGGCGGATCGACAGGGCGCAGGCCAGCGCCGCCCGCGCCTGCGCGTCCGGGCGGCCGACCACGAACTGCACGAGAACCGCGTCGCCGACATACTTGTCCACGAGGCCGCCCTGCTCCGCGACGGCCGCCTGCGCGGCGGCCCGGACGGCGAGCAGGGCCGCCACCATCGTCTCGGGCGCGTGCTCGCGGGACAGCCGGGAGAAGCCCCGGATGTCGAGGACCATCAGGCAGGCGTGGCGGCGATGGACGCCCAGCGTGGAAGCCTTGTCCTCGGCGGCGAGGTCGAGGGCGACCGCGTCCGGCACGAAGCGCGCGAGCTGGGTCCGCTCGTGCTCCATGCGCAGGGCCCGCACCACCGCGCTCCGCAGGCGGCTCATCCCGTCGATCACCAGGAGTCCCGCCGCCACGAAGGTGGCGAGCCCCGTGATCTGCGCCGTCGGGAAGGTGTCGGGGCCCGGGAACAGCTCCGGACGCGCCAGCCCGATCAGGAAGGCCGCGCTCCAGCACGCGGTGACGAGGCCGCAGAACAGCAGCGTCTGCGCCACCCGCATGCTCAGGCCGGTCTGGAGCAGGAGCAGGAAGGCCGGCAGGCGGCTCACCGCATCGGCGCCGAGGCCCGCGCCGCCGCCGGCCAGCATGTGCTCGATGATCACGTAGACCGCGAGCCCGGCATTGAGAACGGTCCCGGCCCAGCCGTAGGCGTTCGCGAGCCGGCCCCCGCGCCGCTCGCCCAGGCCGAACCAGACCGTGCCGAGGCCGTAGAGGCCGAGGATGAACCAGTGGCTCAGGGCGTGCAGCGAGCCGTCATAGGCCTGGGCCGCCATGAGCAGCACCAGCACGATGATGGCACGCAGGCCGAGCAGGCGCAGAGCGCCGCCCGCCTGCATGGCGCGCAGCACCGCCGCGTCATCCGCACCCGCGGCCACCCGGCTCTCGGCCGGGACCCGGGCGGTCCGCAGGGCGGGAAGCGGCGGGCTCTCGGCGCCGCCGGAGGCCATCAGCCGCCCCGGCCGAGGCGCCGGGCCGCCGCGAACCGGTTGAGGAAGCGCGGCTCCTTCTCGGGGGCGATCCGGACCGCGAGATGCAGGGTGCCGTCGGCCTCCGCCCGGCGGTCGAGGATCTCGGCGTTCTCGTAGAGCCAGTTCAGCGCCGCCCCGTCCTCCGGCGGCAGCGCCACCGCGAAGCTCGCGCGGTTGCGCCCGATCCGCGCCTCGATCCGGGCCGTGAGGGCGGCGAGCCCCTCCCCGGTCAAGGCCGAGACCAGAACCGGGGCGGCGCTGTCGCGGTCGTTGCGGGTCTTCGCCTGGCCGCTGAGGTTCAGCAGGCGCGTGCGCTCGGCCTCGTCGAGGAGGTCGGCCTTGTTCCAGACCTCGATGATCCGGTCCGCCGTGGTCTCGATGCCGAGCTCGCGCAGGACCTCGCCGACATCCTCGGCCTGGGCCTCGGAATCGACGTGGGAGACGTCGCGCACGTGGAGCAGCACGTCGGCCTCGATGGCGTCCTCCAGGGTCGCCCGGAAGGCCGCGATCAGCGGGGTCGGCAGGTCGGAGATGAAGCCCACCGTGTCCGACAGGATCACGGTCTCGCCGTGGGGCAGCTTGGTCGCCCGGGCGGTGGGATCGAGGGTCGCGAACAGCATGTCCTTGGCGGTGACCTCGGCCCGAGTCAGGGCGTTGAACAGGCTCGACTTGCCGGCATTGGTGTAGCCGACGAGCGCGACGATCGGGTACGGCACCCGCGCCCGGCTCTGCCGGTGCAGGCCCCGGGTGCGCACCACCGCGTCGAGGTCGCGCTCGATCCGGGTCATGCGCTCCTGGATCATCCGCCGGTCGGCCTCGATCTGGGTCTCGCCGGGGCCGCCCAGGAAGCCGAAGCCGCCGCGCTGGCGTTCCAGGTGGGTCCAGGAGCGGACGAGGCGGGATTTCTGGTAGGCGAGGTGGGCGTGCTCCACCTGGAGCGTGCCCTCGCGGGTCGAGGCGCGCCGCCCGAAGATCTCCAGGATCAGCCCGGTGCGGTCGATGACCTTGGCGCCCCAGGCCTTCTCGAGGTTGCGCTGCTGCACCGGCGACAGCGCGCAATCCATGACCACGAGGCCGATCTCCCGGGCGCGGATCAGACCGGCGATCTCCTCGACGCGGCCCTTGCCGAGATAGGTCGCGGGACGGATCCGCGGCAGGCTGATGGCGAGGCTCTCGACCACGTCGAGCTCGATCGCGGCGGCGAGGCCGGTCGCCTCGTCGAGGCGCGCCTCCACGGAGCGCGACGGCGTGGCCGGTCCGTGTCCCGCCCCCTGCGCGCCGCGCGCCAGATAGGGGCCGATCACCAGGGTATGGGTCGCCGCGGCGATCTCGCCCTCAGGGGCGGCCTGCGCCTGGAGGCGGGCTTCGCCGGACGTCAGCGTCTCGCTCATGCAGCCTTTGACACCGCCGCCCCGGGCGACGGCTTCGTTGGAGAAGTCGGACCGTCAGAATGGGGATGCGGGCGTGCCGGGCCAAGATGTCGGTCGGAAGATGTCGGCCGGAAACGGACACGGAGATCGGCCGGCCGGAGGGGGCTTTCAGCCCCTGCCGCGCGATGGCCGCGCCGCTCGCGCGGCTTCGTTTGAAGGCGCGACAGTCCCTCCTCCCGTCCGGAAGCGGGGCCGCGCGCCGTCCCGATCCCCGGCGTCGGATCCGCGACGCGCCGCGGCCGGGGTCTCACGCCTTCTCGGCGGTCTCGTCCGGCTCGAACAGCTGCACCGGGTGGCCCGGCATGATCGTCGAGATCGCGTGCTTGTAGACCAGCTGCGAATGGCCGTCCCGGCGGAGCAGCACGCAGAAATTGTCGAACCACGTCACCACGCCCTGGAGCTTGACGCCGTTGACGAGGAAGATGGTCAGCGGGATCTTGTTCTTGCGGACATGGTTGAGGAACGTGTCCTGAAGGTTCTGTGCGCGTTCGCCCGCCATCTTCTTGGCCTTCTTGTTGTCCCGGTTCGGTCCGTCCGGGATGGGTGCGCCGCGGGCCGGATCGTCCGATCACCCGTCCGCGGCCGTGTATACAAATACCATGACTTCGCGAAAGCGTGGGCGCAAGCAACCCCCGCCGCCGCCGATCCGTGACGGATCGGCGGCGGTCTCAACGCCTGCGCCCGCCCCCCGGTCTCACGGGCCGATACCCAGGGACTTCAACTTGCGGTGCAGGGCCGAGCGCTCCATCCCGATGAACTCGGCGGTGCGCGAGATATTGCCCGAGAACCGCGCGATCTGCGCCACGAGGTACTCGCGCTCGAAGATCTCGCGGGCCTCCCGGAGCGCGAGGCTCATCAGCTTCTCGCCGCCCGCACCCCCCGGGGTGGTCGGCACCAGGGCGCCGATCTCGGAGGGCAGCATCTCGGAGGTGACCTCCTGCTCCGGGTCGGCCTGGGTCAGGATCATCAGCCGCTCGACATTGTTCTTGAGCTGGCGGACATTGCCCGGCCAATTGTGCGACTGCAGCACCGCCATCGCGTCCTCGGCGATCCGGCGCTTGGGCAGGCCGGTCTGGGACGAGATGTTGTCCATGAAGAATTGGATCAGCTCGGGCACGTCCTCCCGGCGCTCCGCGAGCGAGGGCACCCGGATCGGCACCACCGAGAGGCGGTGGAACAGGTCCTCGCGGAACCGGCCGGCGGCGATCTCCTCCTGCAGGTCCCGGGACGAGGACGAGATGATCCGGACATCCACGTGGACCCGCGTCGTGCCGCCGACCCGCTGGAAGTTCTGATCGACCAGGACGCGCAGGATCCGGTTCTGGGTCTCGCGCGGCATGTCGGCGACCTCGTCGAGGTAGAGGGTGCCGCCATGGGCCTCCTCCAGGGCGCCGACCCGCCGGCCGGTCTCGCCCTCGACGCCGAACAGCTCCGCCTCCATGGTCTCGGGCAGGATCGCCGCCGCGTTGAGGAGCACGAAGGGGCCGTTCGACCGCGCCGAGGCCTTGTGCAGGCTGCGGGCGGCGAGTTCCTTGCCGGAGCCCAGCGCCCCGGTGATCATCACCCGGGCGTTGGTCGGCGCCACCCGCTCGAGGGTCTGGCGCAGCTGGTTGATCGCCAGGGAGCCGCCGACGATGCGGTTGGTGGCGCCGGAGCGCGCCGTCAGGTCGCGGACCTCGCGCCGGAGCCGCGAGGCCTCCAGCGCCCGCTCGGCCACCAGGATCAGCCGGTCCGCCTTGAACGGCTTCTCGATGAAGTCGTAGGCCCCCGCCTTGATGGCCGAGACGGCGGTCTCGATGTTGCCGTGGCCCGAGATCATCACCACCGGCAGGTCGGGATTGGCCGCCTTGATCAGGTCGAGCACCTGCAGGCCGTCGAGCCGGGAGCCCTGCAGCCAGATGTCGAGGAAGACGAGGTGCGGCCGGCGCGCCTCGATGGCGGCGAGCGCCTCGTCCGAGCCGCCGGCCGTGCGGCAGCGGTGGCCCTCGTCGTCCAGGATCCCGGCCACGAGGTCGCGGATGTCGGCCTCGTCGTCGACGATCAGGATATCGGCGCTCATGCGTGCATCTCCGCGATCCGGGGGGCCGTCGGTGCGGCGCCCTTCTCCTCTGTCGTGTCGGGACTGGTCTCGAGGGCGCCCGCAGACCTGTCTCTTATACACATCTCCGAGCCCACGAGACAAGAGGCAAGCT
>CAXDNE010000247.1:0-11113 GCA_963990595.1 uncultured Methylobacterium sp. | reverse complement strand
CGCCCGCCTGGATCGCACCTGCCGTCGGACCTGCCGCAGGCAGGTAGGTGCAGCCCGACATCGCCGAGGCGGCGAGCAGGACGAGGGGAAGTTTGCGCATCCAGATGTTGCCCATCGGTATTGCCGAGCCCGTGCCTAGCCCATGATGGCCCGGGTGTCCGTAGCGGGTGGGCCACACTCCGCCGGTCACGGCCGAGGTCGCGGTTTCATCCTCGCTAAGCACAGCTTTTTCGGGGCACGCGGCGGAGAGATTGCCGTCGGCACGGCCCGATACCGGCCTCGATACCGGTCATGTCGGGATAGAAGAGCGACGCGGGCAAACCGGGCGGGTCGAGCCCGCGCAGATCACGGCACCGGGCGGATAACCTCAGTTGGACTGGGTCACCGCATCGCTGATCTGGCCGTAAACACCGTTCATCCGGGCCACGTAGTACCGGATGCTCCCGGCCGCGACCAAGAAGATCAGAGAGCCGATCAGGGCGTACTCGATGGCGGTGGAGCCGCGCGCGTCGCGGGCGAAGTCCGCCAGGCCGGCGAATATCCGGCCTGCGAGGCCGGGGAGGATCCGGACTCGCGCGACGCCCATCTCCGCCCTGCCGGGACTCGGCTTACCCATGCTCGAAACCGCCCTTCCGCCACGCCAGGCCACCGGAATGGCGGCGCAGCCCATCCGATTTCCTAGCGCCTTCGCCATTGCTGCGGGCTTAATGCGGTCTTCGAAACGCGGCCGTCGTGACGAGACGGACGGGAATACACAGTCGAAAAAGAAAAGACGGGTGCGCCCGCGCGGGCGCACCCGGCCGGATCAGGCGTGACCCGCCTTGTGCCGCAGATCATCGATCCGCTTCGAGGCCTCGGCCTTGTCGAGGTCCGGATCGAACGCCTCCGGCGCCTTGGCCTCCTCCGACAGGGTCTTGAGATAGGAAGCCTGGGCACCGGTCATCGGCTCGCCGCCCGTGGTCCACTGGTCCGGATCCTTGATCTGGTTCGAGACATCCTTGGGGTCGGTCTTGGGATTCTCCTGGGGCGAAGCGGCCTTCGGGTCGGTCTTGCCGGAGGACTTGCCGGCGGACTCGCCGGCGGACTTGGACGCTGTGGTGGCCATGCGATTTTTGTTCCCTAAATGTTCCGCAGTCTGCGAGGGGAACGCGCGGCTCCTCGATGCGGTTCCGGCGGCGCGACCGCGGCGCCCGATGCCGCAGGACGGACTTTCCTTGCCCGATCGCGGTCCTATTGATGACCCGTGCGGCGCCCGTCCGGGCGCTCCATGGTCGCCTCGGAGCCACGGTGATCCGGATGACGTCGCAGACGAGGTCGAAGAACGAGACCGGGACGGCCGCCGCCGCGCAGGTGCTCGTGGTCATGGGTGTCTCAGGATCGGGCAAGAGCACCGTGGCCGCCCTGATCGCCGAGCGGCTCGGCTGGATCTTCGTCGACGGCGACAGCTTCCACACGCCGGAGCACGTGGCGAAGATGCATGCGGGTCACGCGCTCGATGACGAGGACCGGGCCCCCTGGCTGGCCCGGATCGCGACCTGGATCCAGCACCGGCTGGAGGCCGGGGAATCGGGGGTCGTGGTCTGTTCGGCCCTGCGCCGGGCCTATCGCGACGCCCTCACCCACGGAAGCCGCCGGGTGCGCTTGGTCTACCTGGAGGGGGACAAGACCCTGATCGCCGGCCGCCTCGCCGGGCGCCAGGGCCATTTCATGTCGCCCCGGCTCCTGGACAGCCAGTTCGCCACGCTGGAGCCCCCCGGCCCCAACGAGCACCCGATCATCGTCGGGATCGCCGAGCCGCCGGCGGCGATCGCCGATCGGGTCGTGGCGCAGCTGGCGGCGGAAGCCCGACCGCGGGCGGAAGGGGGCGTGAATCGATGACGGCAGGATCCGGCAAGGCCGGGGACATCGCTCTGGTGATCTCGGATGTCGACGGCACCCTGGTGACAGCCGACAAGCGCCTCACGGCCCCCACGGTGGCGGCGGTGAAGCGGCTGCGCGCGGCCGGGATCGGCTTCAGCATCGCCTCGGCGCGGCCGCCAATCGGCCTGCGCGGCCTCGTCGCCGACCTGGGCCTCGACCTGCCGATGGGCGCGTTCAACGGCGCCAGCGTGGTGCGGCCCGATCTGTCGATCCTTGAGGAGCGGATGATTCCCGACGCGGCGGCCCGGGCGGCCCTCGACCGGCTCCTGGCCGAGGGGCTCGACGTCTGGGTTTTCGCCGACGGCGCGTGGTGCCTGCGGGATCCGGATGGCCCCTATACCGACCTCGAGCGCCGCACGATCGGCGTTGAGCCGCGCGTCGTGGCCGATCTCCACACGCTCATGGCCGCCGCCGCGAAGATCGTCGGCGTGAGCCGGGACCACGCGCGTCTCGCCGCCTGCGAGGCGCGGATCGGGGCGGCCCTGGGGGACCGGGCCACCGTGCACCGCTCGCAGCCCTACTATCTCGACGTCACGCCGCCCGATCTCGACAAGGGCCGCTTCGTGACCTGGATGAGCGGGCATCTCGGCATCCCGCCCGAGCGGATCGCGACCTTCGGGGATGCCGGCAACGACCGCCCGATGTTCGCCAACAGCGGGTTCTCGGTGGCGATGGGCAATGCCGAGGGGGCCGTGAAGGCGGCCGCGAGCGCCGTCACGGACAGCAACGACGCGGACGGCTTCGCCGAGGGCATCGCCCGCTTCATCCTGCCCTGACCGACCGCCGGGATTCCGGACCGCTCCGCACAACACGCTGTGGATAACCGAACCGGCGCGCGCCTGTGACCGGCGAAGCACAGACGCGCCCCAGCCTCCCGTCGCCCACAGGCCGTCGAACCGGGGCCGCTTTCCGGCCTCATTTGACCGCGACCTAGCTTAGCCACAGAACAAGCAGCACCGGGTCTCGGAATGCATCGCCCTCTTCTGGCCGCCCTCCTCGCGGTCGTGCCCGCCGCCGCCTTCGGGCAGGGCGCGCACGACAACATCGACGCGTTGATCGAGCAGCAGGCCAAGGCGAACGGAGTCCCGGCGAGCTTCGTCCACGCGGTGGTCAAGCGCGAGAGCAACTACAATCCGAATGCGAAGGGCGGCAGCGCCCTCGGTCTCATGCAGATCAAGCACGCGACCGCGCGCAGCCTCGGCTATACGGGCGATGCCGCGGGCCTTCTCGATCCGGCGACCAACCTGCGCTACGGCGTGGCCTATCTGGCGGGCGCCTATCGCACCGCCCAGGGCAACCTCAGCCAAGCCTACCACTACTACAACCGCGGCTACTATTACGCCGCCAAGCGCCAGGGCATCTCCACCGAGGTGGCCGCCGTGGTGGCGCCGGTGGCGGCCTCCGCGAGCGCCTTGGCGAGCCTGTTCGGCGGCGGCGCGGCGGATACCCGCGGCGCCTCGCCGGCGCTGGCCTATGCGCCCGCCGCGACCGCCGTCGCGGAGGTGCCGACCGAGACCGGCGAGGTCCCGCTGCCGCCGCGCCGCCCGAGCGCCCTCGGCGGGAGCACGATCCAGCTCGCGAGCCTGTCCCTCGAGCCGGCGGCGGCGCCTCCGGCCGCGACCGCGGCCCCGGCGGAACAGGCTGCCGCGACCCAGGCCGTGGAGGTTCCGCTGCCGCCGCGCCGGCCCACGGGTCTCGGCAACGCCGTCGCGGCGGGCGCGGGCGCGGCCGAGTTCGCGGAGCTGCGCCTGTCGCCGCCGCAGCCGGCCGAGGCGGCCGCCGCCGCTCCGGTGACGCAAGCGGCCGCCTCGGCCGCGGCGGCGCCGGTGACCGAGGCGGTGGAGGTGCCGCTGCCGCCGCGGCGCCCGACCATCCAGATGCTCGCCGCCGCCACGCCGCGGCGCGCCCCTGCCGCCGCGACCGTGCGCGAGGCCACGGCCCTGCCCGTCGAGTAACGTCGTCGCGGCCCCGAATGGCCGCCGCGCGGTGCTCGCACAACCGTGCCGAGACGGACCTCTGCCCACACAAGGATCATGCCCAAGGCTTGACCATCGCGGCGTTCCGCAACACATAGGCGCCACGCCAGCAACGTGGTTGGACGGGCGCGGGACCTACCGGCGCCCGGTCGCGACGGCCGGACGTCGCAGCGGCCGGACACAGGCGGCGCAATACAGATCTCGGGGCAGGATACGCCGGTCTTCGCGCGGAATGTTCGGGCGGGCTCCTGTCCGGGACCGCGAAGCGCGATGAATCTCGAAGCGGCAGGCATGCAGGGCACGGTCTCTGCTTTCAGGCTGGCAGGAAAGCGGACGGCGCCATGACCGGCGTGGTGGAACAGGAATCACTCTTTCTCACGGATCTCGGGCGCCGCGTCAGGCACGCGCGCACCGTGCGCGGTCTGTCGCGCAAGGTCCTGTCGCAGACCTCGGGCCTGTCCGAGCGCTACATCGCGCAGCTGGAAGGCGGACAGGGCAACGTCTCGATCATCCTGCTGCGGCGGGTCGCCAACGCCATGGGCGTGCGGCTGGACGACCTGATCACCGGAAACGACGCGCTGCCCGACTGGCCGGTGGTGCGCGATCTCCTCAGCCAGGCGAGCCCGGCCCAGATCGCGGCCGCCAAGCAGGCGCTCTCCGGCGGCAGTCGGCCCGAATCGAGCAACCGCCCGCGGGTGGCGCTGATCGGCCTGCGCGGCGCCGGCAAATCGACCCTCGGCAAGCTGGCGGCCGAGCGCCTGGGCTGGACCTTCGTGGAGCTCAACGCCGAGATCGAGCGCGAGAACGCACTGTCGGTTCAGGAGATCTTCGCGATCTACGGGCAGGAGGGCTATCGCCGCCTGGAGCAGGCGGCCCTGCGCCGCCTCACCGAGCATCCCGGGCCGCTGATATTGGCGACCAGCGGCGGCATCGTCGCCGAGCCGCTGACCTACGACCTGCTGCTCCAGGCCTTCTACACGATCTGGCTGCGAGCCCGCCCCGAGGAGCACATGAGCCGCGTGCGCGAGCAGGGTCACCTCGCCACGACCGGTGACCACGCCTCCGCGATGCAGGAACTGCGCGCCGTTCTGGCGAGCCGGGAGCCGCTCTATGCGCGCGCACCGGCCACCGTCGACACCTCCAACATCCCGGTCCAGACGATGCTCGACCGGCTGACGGCCGCGATCGAGGCGCGGTTCGGGCAGGCGGTGCCTGTGACCGATTGATCCGCCCCGCCGGGGTTCGGTGACAGCCATGCCGGCCGCGCAGCCCCGGGGCCACCGCGGCCCTTGATCGCCGCGCTGCAGCACACCACGCTAGGGTCGGACCTCCGGTCCCGCGGCAGCGGGGCCCCTTTCCCGGTCCCGTCCGGCTCCGGAGCCTCGCGGCAAGTCCCGGCCCGCGCCGGTGTCGGGACCCTCTCCGCCGTCGCAGCGGCGGACAGCGAGCCCGGAGTCTCGGATATGAGCATCCGCCCATGAGCGCCAGTCCAGCCTTCACCCACCCGTCCCATGATCTCGCGGTCCTCGACCCGGTCTGGTCGCGTCTGCGCGCCGAGGCCGAGGACGTGCTGCACACCGAGCCGCAGCTCGCCTCCTTCATCGTCGCGACGATCCTGAACCATGCCACCCTGGAAGGGGCGGTGTCGCACCGGGTCGCGGCCCGGCTCGGGCACCCGTCGCTGCCGGCCGACCTCGTCGCCCACGCGTTCCATGAAGCGATCGCGGCCGATCCGGGCATCGGGCAGGCGTTCCGCGCCGATATCGGCGCGGTGATCGACCGCGATCCGGCCACCCTGCGGGCGATCGAGCCGGTCCTCTACTTCAAGGGCTTCCACGCGCTCCAGGCCTACCGGCTGGCCCACCACGTCTGGAACCGCGGCCGGCGCGATCTCGCGCTCTACCTCCAGAGCCGCGTGTCGGAGGTGTTCCAGTGCGACATCCATCCGGCGGCGCGGATCGGACAGGGCGTGTTCCTCGACCACGCCACCGGCCTCGTGGTCGGCTCGACCGCCGTGATCGAGGACGATGTCTCGATCCTGCACGCGGTGACGCTGGGCGGAACCGGCAAGCAGCGCGGCGACCGCCATCCCAAGATCCGTCGCGGCGTGATGATCGGCGCCGGGGCGAAGATCCTCGGCAACATCGAGGTCGGGGCCTGCGCGCGGGTCGCGGCGGGATCGGTGGTGCTCCGGCCGGTGCCCCCCAACACGACGGTGGTCGGCGTTCCGGCCCGGGTGGTCGGCACCGCCGGCTGCGACGACCCGGCCCGGGCGATGGATCAGTTGGTCGCCCTCGACCAGTTCATCCATCTGGGCGACGGGATCTGACGGGGCGACGGCAGCCGGGCGGCTCGGCCGCCGCGCTTGCCGCTCCGCCGCAGGCATGGCAAGCCCACCGCCCACGAGCCACCCCATCCGCGGCGCCGCCGCCGCCAGGGAGACCAGACAGCGTGACCAAAGCCGAAACCGCGAAGCTCCAGGACTATCTGCGCCGCAAGTTCGCGAACAACAACATCCGTCTCACGGCGATGAAGACCGGCGATTCCGCCGAGGTGTTCATCGGCGAGGAGTCGATCGGCGTCATCGCCGACGACAAGGAGGACGGCGACGATTCCTTCGTCTTCCGGATGGCGATCCTGGATATCGACCTCGAGGAAGACGCCTGAGGCGCATGCCGCCGGCCCACGGGCTTACCGGACTCGACCGCGTCGGCCCGTGCCTGTGCACGGGTTAACGCTAACCAAGGGTAGTGCTTAACAACCGGTAAACGGCGTGGCTAAACTGCGCGTGACCTGTACAGGAGCGCGAATAATGGTTCTCACGCCCGCCGCCCTCGAATCGATCCGGACGCTGTGCATCGGTCTCGCGCTCTCCGGGCTGATCGCCAGCGCCTTCGAGCTGTTCGCGGCGCGGCGGGCGAGCTTCAGCCTGCTGGAGCGGGGCGGCCTGCCGGCGGTGGCGGCCCTGCCGATGCTGGCCTTCTCGGCCCCCTTCATCATCCTGCGCAACACCGTGCGCGGCCGGAAGATCGAGGGCCGGCCGATGCCGTTCGTCATGCTGGCGACCGTCATCGCCTGCGGCTGGAGCCTCCTCTCGGGCCGGGTCGCCCTCGACCTCGCGGCGATGCTGGTCGGCGCCTGAACGCCCCGCGTCAGGGTTCGGCGGTCGCCACCTGGGCGGTGCCGTCCTTGCCCTCCAGGGAGACCCAGGCCGGCCCGTCCTGGCCGGCACGCTTGATGAAGCTGTAGCCGGTGCGTCGCCAGGAGCGGATCGCGTCGGTCTTGTTGTCGAGGATGAAGTCGCCCCGGTCGGTGCGGACGGTCAGCACCGCGTGCCCCTCATTGGTCTCGTCGATCACCACCGTCATCAGCAGGGCGCGCCGCGGCAATCCGCGCTCCACCAGCATCCGCCGCTTGAGCAGCTGATAATCCTCGCAGTCGCCGGACCCGTCATCGGGGAAATCCCAGCGGTCGACGACGCCCCAATGCGCCTGATCGGTGATGGGACGGATGCGCGCATTGACCCGGCGGTTGACGCTCTGAAGCGTTCGCCAGGTCGCCACGGTCAGCGGGATCGTGGCCGGCTCCGCCGGGTCGACGGTGCATTCCTGGGGCGTCCGCGCGCAGAAATCCGTCCAGCCCGCGATGGGGCGCACAGGCCCGGTGGGCTCCGTGACGGCCGCCTCATCCGGCAGGACGAGGCGCGCATGGGCGTGGGTGGTCGCTCCCCCCAGGGTCAGGATCGCGCCTACCAGGGCGAAGCTCGCGACCTGACGCGCCCGGCGCGCCGGCACGCTCCAGTCCCGCCATTGCAGGGTCCCGAACGCCTGACTCCAGAATCCGCCATCCGCGTGCCGCATGGTCGAAATCCCCGCCGCCCGATGATGACGGAAGGGTGACACGTCGATTTGCGACGCACAATGGGCTTCGGAGGGCGAGACAACGCGCCGAGCCCTCTAGCGGTTCCCTTTTAAGAGAGTGTTGCAGTCGCAGATCTATCGCCGCCCGCATGCACCGCGCGAATGGCCGCTCTGCAACCGCCCGGAAGGCCTTGATTCCGGCGAGCTTTGCCGGCTTGTCAAAGCCGCCCCGCAGCAGATTCGCGACGGGTGCTTCCGAGCAGCAAGAATTCGGCCACGTCCCATGAGACGCGGGCCGCAGACCCGTAAAGGACACCCGATGCAGCCCGCCATCCAGCAGGTGATCAGAGCGCTCGCCGAGGATGGTCGGGCCGGGGCGATCAACATCGCGGAGCACGCTGTCGATTCCTATCTGGCCGGCGCGCCGACCGAAGGCGATCGGGCCCTGTCCCGGGACATCCTGGTGCGGGATCTCGCCAGCCTGCGCGGCATCGCCCCCCATCTCGCGGCCTTTATCGGCCGGGTGGAGGCCTATGTGGCAAGCCTCGCTCAGCCCTCGCTGAGCCGCGCCGCCTGATCGAACACCGATCCGGTCAGCCAGGACCGTTCGGGACTCGGAGGGTCAGCGGTCGTGCCGGATGCGGCGCGATCGCGGCGCCCCGTCGGCGCGTCTCGATCCGCGGTCGGCTTGTTGTCCGATCGGTCTGTGGCGCTCAGCGGTTTGCGGTGGTGACCGGAGAGGTGACGCCGCCCAGCGACACCCAGGCGACGGCGTCCTGGCTCTCGCGCTTGATGAACACGTAGCCGGTCCTGTGCCAGGGCAGGATCGCGTTGGTCTTGTTGTCGAGCACCAGATCGCCCCGGTCGGTGATCAGCGTCAGCACCGCGTGGCCCTCGCCCTTCTCGTCGATCACCACGGTCATGCGCATCGCCCGCCGCGGCAGCCCGACCTCGGCCAAGAGGTGGCGCTTGAGCAGCTGGAAGTCCTCGCAATCGCCGACGCCGTCCTCGGCCAGGTCCCAGCGGTCGGCCACGTGCAGGTGGTCCTGGTCGGTCATCGGCTCGACCGCCTTGTTCACCCGTCGGTTCACCGACACGATCGTCGCCCAGGTCGCCGGCGTCAGGCTGATGCGCGCCGGCTCGGTCCGGTCCACCGCGCATTCGGCCGCGTAGCCCTGGCAGAACGTCACCCAGGCGGCGATCGGCCGGGCATCGCCCTGAACCCGCGCCCCAGCCTCGCTCGGAAGGCTCGCCAGCGTCTGCGCCTGCGCGGCGGTGGCGACGCCGAGCAGCGCCGCCGCACCGACGCTCGCCGACCGAACCATTCTGAGTAGCCCCGCGCGCATCGCACCCGTCCCCGTTGTTGGAGCCAGGATTGCGCCGCAGAGCCTCCGCGGCGCTGAAGCGGATGCCCGCAATTTTATCGATCCCGCGGCGGCGGCGGGGCGACGCGCGACAGCGTCGACGGCGACCTTGGGAAGCTGCGCGAATCCGCCCCTTCGGCTTCGGGAAGCGGAAACCTTGACGGACCGCGACCGTTCGATCGCGCGGGCCGGGATGACGATGCGGGAACGCTCACCCCGCCGTCTGGTCGAGCTTGCGCTCCGCCTCGGCCTTCAGCTCCGGGAAATCCGCCTGCGTGTAGGCCCGGCCGCGATGGGGATCGTCGGTGACGCCCTCGTGCTCCAGGCGGCGCAGCTGCACCCGGCGGATCTTGCCCGAGATCGTCTTGGGCAGGTCGGCGACGAATTCGAGCCCGCGCAGGCGCTTGAAGGTGGCGAGCCGCGCGTTGGTGAAGCGGAAGATGTCGAGCGCCGTCTCCGGACCGGGCGAGGCGCCCGCCACCAGGGAGACGTAGGCCTTCGGGATCGTGTGGCGCATCGGGTCGGGCACCGGCACCACCGCCGCCTCGGCCACGGCCGGATGCTCGATCAGCACGCTCTCCAGCTCGAACGGGCTGATGCGGTAGCCGGAGGATTTGAACACGTCGTCGGCGCGGCCCACGAAGGTGTAGCAGCCCTGCTCGTCCACGAAGGCGACGTCGCCGGTGTGGTAGAGCGCGCCGTCGGCCCCCGACAGATGCCCCTGGCCGTCGTCGTAACCCTGCATCAGGCCGGCGGGCCGGTGCGTCCCCAGTTCCAGGCAGACCTCGCCCTCGGAGGCCGGCTGGCCGTCGAGGTCGAGGACCCGCACCCGGTAGCCCGGAAGCGGCCGGCCCAGGGCGCCCGGCACCACCGGCTGGCCCGGCGTGTTGGCCATCAGGGCCGTGGTCTCGGTCTGGCCGTAGCCGTCGCGGATGGTGAGCCCCCAGGCGCTCTTCACCCGCTCGATCACTTCGGGGTTCAGGGGCTCGCCCGCCGCGCAGACCTCCCGCAGCGCCAGGGTCCGGCCGGTGAGATCCTCCTGGATGATCATCCGCCACACGGTCGGCGGCGCGCAGAGCGTGGTGGCGCCGGTGCGCGCCAGCTGCGCCAGGAGCGCCGACGCGTTGAACGGCGCCTGGTTGATCACCAGGATGGTCGCGCCCGCGTTCCAGGGGGCGAAGAACGACGACCACGCGTGCTTCGCCCAGCCCGGCGAGGAGACGTTGCAATGCACGTCCCCGGGCTGGAGCCCGAGCCAGTACATGGTCGAGAGCGCGCCCACCGGGTAGGACCGGTGGCTGTGGCGCACCAGCTTCGGCTTCGCCGTCGTGCCGGAGGTGAAGTAGAGGAGCAGCGGGTCGTCGGCCCGGGTCGGCCCGTCGGGCGCGAAGGTCTCGGGGGCCGCGAAGGCGTCCTCGTAGGCCGCCCAGCCCTCCGTGGCGGGTCCGGTGACGAGGCGGAGGGCGCCGCCCGTGTCGAGGCCCGCGAAGCGGGCGATCTGCTCCGGCCCGGCCACGATCGCCCGCGGGCGCCCGCGGGCGAGGCGGTCGGAGAGCTCGTCCGCGGTGAGCAAGGTGGTCGCCGGGATGACGACGGCTCCGAGCTTCATCGCCGCCAGCATGGTCTCCCACAGGGCCGGGACGTTGCCCAGCAGCAGGAGCAGGTGGTCGCCGCGCTTCAGGCCGAGCCGCCGCAGGTGGTTGGCGACGCGGTTGGAGCGCGCGGCGAGCTGCCCGAAGGTGAAGCTCTGCTCGGCGCCGCTGCCGGCCTCGACGATCCGGAGCGCGTCGCGATCGCGGCTCTCCGGCCCCGCGAGGACGGCATCAAACCAGTCGAGCGCCCAGTTGAATGGCACCGGATCCGGCCACGCGAAGGTCGCGACGGCGGCCGCATAGTCGGTGCGGTGGGCCAGCAGAAGATCGCGGGCCTCCCGGAAGCTCGGCATGGTCGTAACCCCCCTCGTTTCCTGTCTCTTATACACATCTCCGAGCCC
>CAXDNE010000246.1:0-11117 GCA_963990595.1 uncultured Methylobacterium sp. | reverse complement strand
TCGCCGGAAACAGCAGGATCAGCGATTTGATATCTATGCAGCCCTAAAACCCTCCGCGTCGTATGACGCGAGCCGAATCCGATTCCTCGTGGTACCGCGTCTGTGACGACATGCCCGCTGCGAGCGAGCCATCGGACACCGCCAGGTCGGATGCGGCTCGCGCATCGACGTATGCGAGGGGCATTCCGGTCGAGTTGGGCCAACTCGAGTGGATGGAAGCCGTGGTCAAGCAAAACGCCACGTCGCGGAGCGGGGTTCGTCGTGAAGCAGCAGCAGATCGCGCCGTTTTGGGCTACCCCGAAGGCGTCCGCAACTCCTCAAGTCCTTCACCTCACTCAAGGCCGCCAAGTTCCAATTAGTGGGCGGCAGCCCACATCCCGAGCGCTATGATGTCGATACATGAAGGATGGATACGCATTCCTATCCCCCTCCGGCGAGGACCTTACCCTAAAACGTTGCGCGAACGTGGCCGCCTTTCCAATTAGCTGACATGGCTGCGCCGGTGGATGCCGCCGATGCTCGTCATTGAGGGACGCTAGGGGAATCGGCTCTCTGCCATCGTTATCCTGCTACTTATTTATCGTGTGAACATAAGCTCAATAGTCACACTATAAACCCAATACGCATTGTTTAAATTTGATTTGCAGGCAAGGAATTATGGGGGTCTCATGGCTTACATTGATTCACTGCGAATTCTTATTTTGCAGCCTGTAGTCAAAATCTGCACTTTCGACTTCGGCGCTCAGATAAAGGACAAAAAATATGGCAGAAGAAAGCAACGAGCTATGGATAAGTACGATTGATCAGGCGAGCGGGATCGTCGCCGCTTACGTCGCGAACAACTCCGTGCCGGTCTCCGAGCTTCCGAGCCTCATCTGGAGCGTGCACGGCGCCATTGCGAGACTGGCCTCTGGAAACACTCCCGCCGACATCACTAGCGAGGTCCGGAAGCCGACGCCTACCGAGATCCGCAATTCGGTTCGGACTGATAGCATCGTGAGCTTCATTGACGGCAAGAGCTACAAGACTCTCAAGCGCCACTTGACAGCGAACGGTCTCGACCCGCGGGCGTACCGCGAGCGATACGGGCTTCCGGCGGATTATCCGATGGTGGCTTCGAGCTATGCCGAGCGACGCTCCGCGCTGGCCAAGGCGATAGGTCTCGGGCAGCTCGGCTCCGCAAGGGACGAATCGTAACGGCAGCGGAAAGTCCACCTTGTCGCATTTCGGCGGCGCCGAGGCTTCGGGCGACATGGCCCCACGCCCATACAGCCGCAGCGATCGGGTATCAGGGCCGACACCGCGGACGTCGTTTAATTTCCTTGAAGCGGCGTGCGCTTACAACTCCAGCGCGGAAATCACTTGTTCGATCCTCTCGCCGAAGATCGTCGCTTCTGCTTATATCAGTGCGCTGCCGAGTGGTCCTCGGGGCGCTTGACGGGACGACAGGCGAGTCAACGCCCAATCAACGTTGAGGGCGATGTTTAGGAAGGCTTCAAGTGGATCATTGGGCCCCAAGGAGGGCCGATCAACGACGTCTGCCGCTCCTTGGTTGCCCAGCAACATCCTTTAGATCGCGTCAGCGGATGGTTGCGGTCCGTTTCACGAGGACGCGACGCGCTCCCGCAGTTTGCGCACTACGCTCGACTGGCTGATGCCGAGGTGTCTCGCGGCCACGTGCGTGCTGCCCCATCTCTCGACCGCTTCCAACACCAAGCGTCGCTCGTAGGCCCTGACGCTGGAAGTTAGGTCGCCGTCGGCCGAACGCCGGGCCGAGAGTGGCGGGAGGGCGTCTAGCCCAATCGTCTCGTCTTGTGCGATCACCACCAGGCGCTCGACCAAGTTGCGCAACTCGCGCACATTGCCCGGCCAGTCGTGCTCGATGAGCCGGTCCAAGGCGGACGGCGTCAATCGCCGCGCGGTTCCGTACCGGCCATTCATATCGGCGAGTGCCTGCATCGTGAGCGGCAGGATATCGTCCCGCCGCTCCCGCAGAGGGGGGATCTCGATTGGCACGACGTTCAGTCGATAGAACAGGTCTTCGCGGAAGGTCTTATCCGCGACCATGCGCGCGAGATCACGATTGGTCGCTGCGATCACCCGCGCATTGATCCTGAGCGGACGCGTGCCGCCGACGCGTGTCGACGTCCGGTCCTGCAGGACGTGCAGGAGCTTGACTTGCATGTCGAGCGGGAGTTCGCCGACTTCGTCGAGCAGCAGCGTGCCTCCGTCAGCGAGTTCGACGAGGCCAGGCTTGCCCTTGGTGCGTGCTCCGGTGAATGCGCCGCCCTCGTAGCCGAACAGCTCAGATTCCAGAAGCTCGCGTGGGATCGCCCCGCAATTAATCTTGATGAACGGGCCGTTGGCGCGCGGGCTCTCGCGGTGGATCAGGCGCGCCAAGATTTCCTTGCCGACGCCGGACTCCCCGGTGAGTAGCACGGCCGCGTCGACCCGAGCGACGCGCACGGCCACTTCCGCGACCCGGCGCATCGCCGCGCTCTGAAGCACGATGCCGTCGATCTTGAGCCGGTCACGGCGCAGATGGGCGACCTCGCCCTCCACCCGTGCGAGCTGCGCCTGGATCCGCGCGAGTTCGGCCTGGAGTTGGGTCAGCTCGGTGGTATCGCGTGAGTTGATCACCACGCGCCTGACCGCGCCGGCATCGTCGAACAGCGGGATGCCCGTGACCATAATAGTCTTTCCCTTATGGGTCCGCTGAACGGCCGTGACGCGCTTGGCCGTTGCGATCACCTGCGTAGCGATGACCGGACGAATCATGCCCAGGGCTTCGAATTCGGAGACGTGACGCCCGATCATCTCGCGGGCGGCCAAGTCGTAGTTGCGTTCGCAACCCGCGTTGACCATCAGCGTGCGGCCAGCACCGTCCGCGACGAAGATGCCGTCGAAGGAGTTGCGAAAGATCTCCTGGAGGTCTTCGGCGAGCTGCTGCCACTCGGTTTGGCGAGGCTCCGAGTTCGGGAGCAGGGTTTGCGGTATCGCAAGGCGCAGGGTTCGGCCGCCATGCAGCGTGAGCGCGAGGATCGCGTACGAGACTCCGTCCAGCTCGGTGCAGTACGCGATCCCGCTCGGGCCGAGCTGGCCGGGTGGCGAGGTCACGTCAAGTCCGATCCGCCTCGCCTCAACGTTGGCGTAACTCGTTCGCTCGTCCCTTGAGACCGCGATCCCAAGGGGCAGGTTGTCCAACAATGCGCGTGCGTCGCCGACGGACATGAAAGACTTCTACTCCGACAAGGCGTGACCGAACCGAATATGCATCAGGCGCGTCATGAATGCATCGCCGCCACCCCCCACTTGAATGATAAGCCTCTGAAAAAGCGGCAGATTTGAAACTCGCACAGGGTGGCATATCGCTTGCGCAATCAGGTCGCGCATTGCGGCGACGATCGCGGGCGCCAAGAGATCATTAGGAAACGCCATGGCTGCTCCCTTCGTCGCACCGCGTCCGCCGAACGCCCTCGAGCCGTCGGACACGACAAGTCTACTGCGCCCAAGGTTTAGCACTGCGGGCCGCCGTGTCGTCGACGGCTCGGAGTTTCGGTCCCTGTTGAGCCTCAAGCGGCGCACGATCGGGCCGATGCTCGCGGGCGGCATGACCTTCTTCCTCGCCGTCCTCGCACTGGCCGGATTCGCACGGCCGCTCATGAGCGAGAAAGTCGTCGGCCCGCTCAACCTCGGCTACGCCCTCATATTGGCGACCTACGCGATGTGCTGGGGACTCGCGATTCTATACACCTTTGTCGCCGATAGGCGCTTCGACCCCCAGGCCGCCCGCGCCGTCGCTGAGCGGGAGGTACGGTCATGAGGGGCCTCGCGCTGGCTATATTCGCCTTCATCCTTGGCATCACGCTGCTGATCACCTTCTGGGCGGCGCGCCGGACCAAGACCACCGAGAGCTTCTACGCTGCCGGCAGCAGCCTCACCCCGCTCCAGAACGGCTTCGCTCTGGCAGGCGACTGGATGAGTGCGGCGGCCTTCCTCGGCTTCACGGGTCTGGCCGCCCTCTACGGCATGGACGGTACCCTCTACGCGGCCGGCGCGCTCGTCGCCTTCCTGCCGATTCTGCTCCTGGTGGCCGAGCCGCTGCGCAACACCGGCCGCTACACCCTGGGCGACGTCATCGCCTTCCGCATGCGGCGGCCGTCAGCGCGCCTCAGCGCTGTGGTAGGTACCATCGTCGTGAGCCTCGCTTACCTGATCCCGCAGATGGCCGGCGGCGGTGCGCTCATCAAGCTTCTGCTCGGCATTCCCTACAGCGTGTCCGTGGTGATCGTGGGCCTCGGCATGATCGTCTACGTGACTTTCGGTGGCATGCTCGCGACGACCTGGGTGCAGATCGTCAAGGCGATCCTGCTCCTCGGGACGGCGGCGGTCCTCGTGGCCTTGATCCTCGCGCGCTTCAACTTCGACCCGCTCGCGGTTCTTTCTGCCATGGAGGCTAAGTACGGCGCGCGGATTCTCGCGCCGGGCAATTACCTCAAGGATCCGCTGGACCAGCTCTCGCTCGGGTTGAGCTTCGCGCTCGGAACAGCGGGCCTGCCGCACGTGATGACCCGGTTCTACACGGTCCCGGACGCGCGCGCTGCGCGAAGATCGGTCGTCTGGGTAATGTTCCTGGCTGGCGCCTTCTTCCTCGTCACCACCCTGATCGGCTTCGCCTCTGCCGTGCTGGTCGGTCAGGACGCAATCCGCGCCGCCGACAAGGGCGGCAATCTCGCCTTGCCCCTGTTAGCCCAGTATCTTGGGGGCGGCCCAGACAGCATTGGTGGTCAGGCGTTCCTCGCCTTCGTCGCGGCCGTTGCCTTCGCCACAATCCTCGCCGTCGTCGCGGGATTGACGCTCTCGATCTCCGGGTCGATCGCCCACGACGTTTACGTCAACGTGGTTCGGCGAGGACAGGTCAGCGAAGCTGAGCAGGTCCGAGTGGCGCGCTGGGCCAGCTGCGGCGTCGGTCTGGTTGCGATCCTCCTCGGTCTGCTAGCCCAGGGCGTGAATGTCGCAGTGCTCGTCATCTTGGCGATCTCCATCGCCGCGAGCGCGAACTTCCCCGTCATCGTGCTGTCGCTGTTCTGGCGGCGGTTCAATACGGCCGGGGTGATCGGGGGCATGGCGACGGGACTCGGTTCATCCATCGCCCTCGCGCTGCTCGGGCCGGCCTTCCTCGGAACGGGGGCCTTCTTCCCGATCGTGAATCCGGCGATCCTGAGCATGCCGCTCGGCTTCCTCGGTGCGGCGCTGTGCGCCCTTCTCGGCCGGCGCGAGCCGGACGCCGACGCACACTTCGACACCGTGCTCTTCCAGGCCCACACCGGCCGCGTGCCCGCCTGAACCCGCGCCCACCGCGAAACGAGGTATTACATTCGATGATCAAAGCCTTCGTCTTCGACGCCTATGGCACGCTCTATGACGTGCAATCGGTCGCAGCCGTGACCGACGCCGCCTTCCCGGGCCATGGCGCTTATATTACCCAGGTCTGGCGCCTGAAGCAGCTCGAGTACAGCTGGCTGCGCTCCCTGATGGGCCGCTACGAGGACTTCTGGACGGTCACGCGCGATTCGCTCTCCTACACCCTGAAGACGCTCGGGCTGACTCCGGACGAGCGCTTGTTCGAGGACGTCGCCGAGGCCTACAACCGCCTGACGCCCTATCCGGACGCTGAGGCCGCGCTTGAGGCCTTGGCGGCCCACCGCTTGGCGATCTTCTCGAACGGCAGTCCCGATATGCTGTCAGCGCTGGTCCGCAACTCGGGGCTCGGGCGATATCTTGAGGCGGCGATCAGCGTCGACGAGCGTCGGGTGTTCAAGCCGCATGCGCGCGCCTACGAACTCGTCGAGCGGCGTTTGGGCGTGCGGCCCGACGAAGTGGTATTTGTGTCGTCGAACGGGTTCGACGTGGCCGGGGCCAAGAGTTTCGGCTTCCGCGTGGCGCGCATCGAGCGGGTTGCGCCGGGCGCTCTGGCGCGGGAACTCGCGGCGGACGTGGCGATCGGCCCGGCAACCATGTTCAAGTCGCTGCGCACGCAGGAGGAGTTGCTGGGATGCGAGCCCGACGCCACTGTCGGCTCGCTGAGCGAACTGGTCGGGCTCGCGGGCCGCCTTCGGTGAGCGCGATCTGACGTCAGTTACCTCTAATAGACACCCGCGGCGGATGGTAGAGACGAACCAGGTTGTCGGTCGCCATTTAGTCGTCCAGACGGCCGGGAAGGAGCGTGACCTGCTGACAATCGTCACCTGTGATGAAGCGCATCATCCCGACCTTCTCCATTTCGGAATTTACACTACCAGAGCGTCGTGTTTTTTACACAGCCTGCAATCTTATCTGACCTTCGGAATGTCTGCTTCTAGGCAGTTCGGCGGGCTGGCTGTAGCGGCTCTTGGTCGAAAGCCGGCTGGCTGGTTTTGGTAGTGTGATGCATGAAACCGGACGTCGCAGCAGTCCTGCTACCGACGCCTAGACCAGACGTTTTGCCGACGTCTGTATTGCCGACACGGTTCTCCGACAGAGTCACAGCCGTTTTTGCCACTCAACATGAAGGTCTGGCGATGGTCGGGAAAATGATCGGACCCTGTTGGCGAAGTCTGTGGCTATGCGGCGAGAGCGCTGAAGCGTGAGGTGTGCGCCGAAGCCAGCGGCCTGTGCTCGAACCAAGCGGCAAGACGATCCAGGTTAAGGGCGGCGGCCGTGGCCATGCCTTGGAAGGCCGTTTTCGCCAACCCGCGGTAGCGGGCTCGGCGCAAGCCAAAGCTGCGCACGCCCTGAGAGATCGTGCCCTCGATGCCCTGCCGTTGCACGTATAGGCGCCGCCTCTGCTCGCTCTCGTGCTGCTTGCGCGCCGCCGCCAGCGCCTCGTGCTCGGCACGCGGATGTGGGGTCAGCCGGCGGCTCGCAGCCTGGGTACAGCGCGGCTTGGCCGGGCAGGGACGGCAATCGCCCGGGCTGAAGCCGGCTCGGATGAACGGGCGGCCATGAGCCGTGTCTCGGTACTCGCCCCAGCTCGTGCTCTCATGACCCTCCGGGCAGCGCACGTGGCGGCATTCCCAGTCGACGGTGAAGTCCGCTACCTGGATCGCCTCGGTACTGCGCCGCTGCCAACTGTGATTGGACCGTGCTGGGCCGATCAGGTCGATCCCGTGCCGTACGTTGGCCACCACCAGCTGCTCGGCGCTCACGTACGCGGCATCGACCAGATGCTCGGACGGGGTCAGACCTGCCTCGGAGAGCGCTTCGTGGATCGCGCCGGTGCGTACGGCTTCGTGCACGTTGGCCGGCGTGGTGTCGGTGTGAACGACCAACCGCGGCAGGCCGGGGCCGCAGGTCTCCGTCAGATGGACCATGTACCGGGTCCGGTCGGTTCCTGACTTGGCCCGGAACCGAGCGTCGATGTCGTAGGGCGACTCGACACGGTCGCCTGGATCACGTCCCCGCACCTCGCGCAGTCGCACCGAGGCGGCGTCGCCGTCGTTGCCGCTCCCCTGCTCGAAGTGGCGCATCCACACCCGGCGCAGCACGTCGACCGCGGGCAAAGCAGCGGCCGACGGCGGCACATCCGCGTCATCCAGGGCGCCGAGCAGGCGATAGCCATCAGCTCCGACCTGAAGCACGTAAGCCTCGCGTTTCGCGCCGGTCTCCGGCAGACGTGTTTCCTCGACCCGATGGTCGTAGCGTGTGTGCCGCTCGGGCGGAGCGAGAGCACGCAGCCAAGCCGGGGCGGCTGTCGCGACGGCATTGCGGGCCGCGCGCAGCGTCTCGGCCAGGAGCTCGACCCGATTGAGGTCTCGCACGGCCGCGAGCACGTGCGTGCTGTCGGTACGCTGACGGCGACGCGCCTTGAGCAGGCCTTGATCGCGCGCGGTGTCGAGGATGTGGGTGAGCAAGCGTTCGCTGGCCGCGTGCTGCAGGAGCCGGCCCCGGAACTCGCACAGGAAGCTGTGGTCGAAGCCGGGATCGACGAGGTCGAGCGCCAGCAGGTACTTCCAGTCGATCCGGGCTCGGACTGCCTCGGCGGCCTGGCGGTCGCTCAGGCCTTCGCGGAACTGCATCAGCGTGACGAGGGCCAGACGCCAGGGCGCATAGGCGGGTTGGCCACGGGCCGGATAGAGGTCGGCAAAGGCTGTGTCGGCGAAGATAGGACCGAGGTGATGCCGCAGCAGTAGGTAGGGATTGCCGCGGCGGAACGCGGTTCGAGCGATCCGAGCCGTGTCCCCAGGCACCGGCGGGAGCGCGGATTGCGGGCGGAGCGACATGAGCGGCCTCCGGGCGGGACGGCCACCCTACACCCGGCCCACCACCGCTCCGAATTCGCCATCGGGCTAGAAACCTATGAGGTTCGCTGCCGATGGAGAACCCGGCTCATCGCTATAGGCGGCCCATGACCTTACAGCGAACCGAACTACGCCTTTAGTGGCCGAAATTTGACTTTCGATAGTTACTCGTGGGGTCCGTTCGGGCTGGACTTCCACGATTCCGCTTTCAGTCGGCCTACGCATTGATGCGGACATCACCGACCCGCGTAGTCTCTCGTCTTTGCAGAATTTGAGAGCGACTGGCTGCAATCTGGCGACGAGGTGAAGATGGGATGGCCGGGGCGGTCCGCCGGGAACCGCTATAGTCTCCGGCGAACGTCAAGGCACAATTTCCCCGAAATCTTGCAGCTTGACCATTGCGAAGGCTACGATCCGACGCGGCTGCGTCGAAGAACGCGCGCCGTGCAACGGGACCTGCAGGCCGACGCACCGACCATCGGCGCGCGGCGCCCCGAGGGAGGTTGAACCATGACCGTATTGTCGCGTCGTACTTGGCTCGGCCTTGCTGGCGCCATGGCGGCCGTGGGGCCAACCGCCGCCCTACCCGACCGCTTCGACTTGGTGATCAAGGGTGGTGAGGTCATCGACCCGAGCCAGTCGCTACGGGCCAAGCGCGACGTCGGCATCCGCTTCGGTGTGGTGGCCGCCCTGGAGCCGGACATCCCCGCCGAGCGCGCCAAGCAGACGATTGATGCCTCTGGCAAGCTCGTGCTGCCGGGGCTCGTCGATCTCCACGCCCACACTTATCCCTACGGCTCGGCGATCGGCATCCCGGCGGACGAGACTGTCCCGTTCTCGGGCGTGACCACAGTCGTCTCGGCGGGCGACGCGGGAGCCAACAACATCGCTGCGCTCCGGCGTCATATCGCCGCCCAGACGCGGACGCGGATGTTCGCCTTCATCCACATCGCCAACAACGGCCTATCCGCCTTTCCGGTGGCCGAGTTGTACAACCTCGACAACGCGCAGGTGGAGGCCTGCGCCCTGGCGATCGCCGAGAACCCGGACTTCGCCGTCGGAGCCAAGGTCCGGATGTCCGAGAATGTCATCTTCAAGCACGGGGCCGAACCGCTGAAGCGGGCCATCCAGGCCTGCGAGATATCGGGGCGGCCGGCAAAGGTGATGGTCCATATCGGCGGCGTCGAGACGCCGGCGCTGATGAGCCAGATTCTCGATCTGCTACGGCCGGGTGATATCCTCACGCATTGCTACTCGGGAGCGCCCAACAGCGCCGGTCAGTTCACGAACATCGTTCAGGACGGCAAGTTGCTGCCGGCTGCCCTGGAGGCCAAGCGGCGGGGCGTCCTGTTCGACATCGGCCATGGCGGCGGCTCGTTTGACTTCACCATTGCCGAGGCTGCGATCGCGCAGGGCGCGCCGCCGGACACGATCTCGTCGGACCTGCACGTTTTCTCCGGCAACACCCCCGGCATGCCCTTCCTTCCGGTGGTGATGAGCAAGTTCCTGCCGCTGGGCTTCAGCTTGGAGCAGGTGATCGCGATGGCAACCCACAAGCCGGCCGGAATCATCGACCGCGTCCCGAAGCTCGGGACCCTGCAAGTCGGCGCGCCCGGCGATGTCTCGGTGATGGAGTGGGTCGAGCGCCCGCTCTCGATGGTGGATACCCGCAACAACCGACGCGACGGCAAGGGCTTTCTGGCGCCGGTGCAGACGGTCAACAACGGCGTGCCGTTCGGCCGCCCCTACCAGTCGCCCTTCTCCGTCCGCTGATCCGCGAAGCGATGAGGGCGGCACGCCGCCCCCGCCCCGATACTCTTCAAAGAGATACAATGAGGGAGGGATGACGCGACGCCAATTCATCTCGGCGAGTGCAGCGCTTCCCGCTCGGCCCTATGCCGCACGCGCCCAGCCTGCACGGTCCTACAAGCTGGCGATTGTACATCCCGATCGTTCAATTGATCTCATGACGAAAGAAAAAAGCCCAAACTTCAAGGCACTCTTTGATGAATTCATAAAGTATGGGTGTAATGTTAAGCGGGACGGCCGTGCCGGCGGTCGTGCTGAGATCCCGCTGCCGCTCCTGCTCGAGGTCGCGACAGGCCTGCTCTGGGCACTCTGCGCAGGCCCGATCCTTGGCCTAGTCCTGACGGGTGCCGCGCTGAGGGCGCGAACGTGCGTACCAGCCTCCTGCTGCTCTCCTATGCCGGTGGTGCGGCGACCTCGCTCGCGCTCGCGTTCCTCGTCAGCGGCCCGGGCCACCTCGGAGTAAGAGATGTCCTCATAGCTCGTGGACAGCGCCGGCAAGCAGACCTGATCCGGCTTCTGAGAATTCTTCACAAGCGCACGCTACAACAGCAACGCACAACGAAAGCGAGAACAATCTTTATCCAAAATATTCGATATAATCAAAGCATTCAAAGTGGCTGTATACCTTTTAGGTAGGATAGTAACGCACTGATGGATTGCCGCTGATGTGAATCTAGCGTTTTATCATCCATCGCGGATGTGAGCAGAGGCGCAGCGGCCAGAGCGAATTTTATGAGTCGGCGTATCGCTTCTGACCGAGAGATCCTTTCCTTCTGCTCTGAGCGCCAATCGTCTATGGATCTAGCTAGTGAAGACGTCACTCGAAGGCCAATCAGATCCGTGGTGACAAAATTTATATTATGAAGATTGGCGGCCCTCGGCAGGCGCCCTCGTGGATCTCGGATGCGCTGAGGCAGATCGGCGCGAGTAGAATCTGAATTCATTTTTTGAATCATAGCCATAAATCAGACGGGTGTGCAACGACAATTTCGATGTCCTGAGGGCGTCGATTACGATGGCCGCTCGGGA
>CAXDNE010000245.1:0-11173 GCA_963990595.1 uncultured Methylobacterium sp. | reverse complement strand
CTGCCCAGGGCTCAGCGTGCCCGTCTCCCGCTTGAGCTTGCGCCACTTCGAGACGCAGGATGGGCTGATCGCCAAAGCCCGAGCGATCATCCGGATCGTCTCGCCGGCCTCAGCGCGGGCCAGGGCCCGCTCGCGTAAATCCTCCGAATAGGGCTGCGTCATCCCACATCGCCCTCCGCTGCAGGGCTGACAGACAACCAGACCACAGCCGGCCCGTGAACCTCGATTCCGTCAAAAAACAACCTGCTCTAGCGCTGCGTCCGCGGCTCGGATCTCGGCCCGGGCTGCGTGGAGTCGCGCACGACGAGGCGTGTGGGGAAGAGCTTCTGGGCGAGATCGTCGGGGGCGCGCGTGCCCTCGATCACCTCCACCAGCGTCGCGAAGGCGAACCGCACCATGTCGAGGGTCGGCACCGCGATGGAGGTCAGGCTCGGCACCGTGTAGGCGCCCTGGACGAAGTTGTCGAAGCCGACGACGCGGATCTCCTCGGGGACAAGCACGCCGCGCTCGTGCAGCGCCTTCAGCACGCCGAACGCCACCCGGTCGTTGGCCGCCACGATCGCGTCCGGCCGGGACGGGCGCGCGAGAAGATCCTGCGTCACTCGGTAGCCGCTCTCCGAAGTCCAGTCGCACGGGACGACGAGATCCTCGCGCAGCGCCAGCCCCGCCTCCGCCAGGGCCTCCTGGTAGCCCCGGAACCGCTCGGCCACGGTCCGCCGCGGCCGTCCGTCCCGCTCGCCCTGGTAGAAGCAGATCGACCGGCTGCCCGCCTGGATCAGGTGGCGGACCGCCTCGCGGACCGCGTCGCGCTCGGCCCGCATGGCGAAATGCGTCCCCGGCACGTCGAGGCCGAACACCACGAACGGGAAGCGCTTGGCCTGCAGCAGCCCGATCAGCGGATCGTCCCGCCGGTCGGCGAAGACCACGAGACCGTCGACCCGGGCCTCGCTGACCAGGCTGGCGATCCTGGCCAGGCCGTCCGGATCCCCACCGCGCCAGCGCCGGTGGATCAGCGTGTAGCCGTGCTGGTCGGTGACATGCGCGAAGATCTGCAGGACGAGGCCCCGGTAGGTCTCCTGCATCAGGCCCGATCCGTCGTCGCAGGATTGGGGACCCGCGGAGAACACGCAGGCGATGCTGCGGCTCGGCTTCTTCCGGAGCGAGCGGGCCGCGAGGCTGGGCACGAAGTCGAGCTCGCGCATCGCCGCCTCGATGGTCTCGCGCGTGGTCCGGGCGACCTTCTCGGGGTGGTTCAGGACCAGGGAGACCGTCTGGAAGCTCACGCCGGCCCGCCGCGCGACGTCCTTGATCGTCATCTGGCCCATCGTCACCTCAGGCCGGTCCGGCAGGGGCGGCGCGCCGGCGCCGCGCAGGGTCTCCCCCGTCCGGAGCGCCGACGCCGCCTTATCCGATAAAGCAGTCTAGGACCACGTTGACCTAAGATAAAGGCGCAGGTGGAGCGCGAATATCCCGTCGAAGAGGCGAGATATCGGCCCATCAAGTTCAGAACTGTAACGCCTCGCTCCAGAGGCACCGGACGGCGCTCGGCATCCCCGGCACCGACGCCCGGTCGAGCGGGGATCCGGGCCTGCGCCGGATTGCCGGACAAAAAGCCCGCCGCGGCACGAGCCGGGCGGGCTGCAAGGTGATCTCGTCTCGGAGAACGCTCGACCGTAGGAGGCGCGCGGCGGTGGCGCATCCCCCATCCGGGCGATGGCCGGCACACGATCGTGCGACCAGGCCGGCTGATCCTGCGGCTCAGGAGCGGGTGAGCCGGCTGAGCACGTCGGCGAGCGACAGGGAGAACAGGATCGCCGCCCAGAACAGGCCGCAGGCCGCGGTGAGGCGGATCAGGGCGCTCGCCCGGTCGAGGCGCATGAACAGCAGGGCGACGAGGCCGGCCTGGGTGGCCGCCAGCCCGAAATTCACCGCCACCGTCCAGGCGCCCAGCGGCGCGTAGGCGGCGGCGCAGCTGAGCGCCAGAAGCGCCATCAGGCCGAGCCAGACCGGCAGCACGGTGCGCCAGACCGCGCCCGCGGGGACGGGGCCGCTCATCCCGCGCGCCCCGTCAGATACAGGGCCGGGTAGAGGAACAGCCAGACCATGTCGACGAATCCCCAGTAGAGCATCGTCACCTCGACCTGCGGGTTGCCGGGCAGGCGCTCCGGTTCGCGCCAGCCGATCCAGATCAGGCGCGCCACGAGGCCGATGCCGATGGCGAGGTGGATTCCGTGGACGCCGGTCGAGAGCCAGTAGAAGCCGAAGAACAGCTGCGCGGGCGCCTCCGGCAGCTTGAAGCCGGGCCCCGGGACGAGGTGCTCGGTGATGTCCTCGCGGTATTCCAGGCCCTTCGTCGCCAGGAAGGCGAGGCCGAGGCCGGCCGTCGCCACGAGGCACCACAGGGTCATCCGGCGCAGGGCCGCGTGCTCGGAAGCCCGCGAGGCCGCGGCCGCGGTCAGGCCGCTGGTCAGCAGGATCGCGGTGTTGAGGGTGCCGTACACGATGTTGGTCTCGCGGGCGGCCGCCGCGAAGGCCTCCGCGTGCTCGGCCCGCACCGCGGCGTAGAACAGGAACAGCGCCCCGAAGAACAGCACCTCGCTGGCGATGAAGATCCAGATGCCGAAGGTGGCGCCGAAGCGCTGGTCGGAGAGCGCCCTCTCCTCGGGGAGCCCGAGCCCGTCCCAGGGCTCGCGCAGCAGGGCCCCGGTGGCGATGGCGGGGTCGCTCATGTGAGCGAGCCCTGCGAGGGGATGCGCGGCTCGTCGTGCAGCGGGACCGCGCCCTCCGGATGGTAGTTGTAGGGTCTGCCGAGCACGGCCGGGCGGCCGTAGAAATTGTCCCGCGGCGGCGGCGAGCTGGTGCGCCATTCGAGTCCCGACGCGTTCCAGGGGTCGTTCACCGCCCGGGCGCCGAAGAACAGCGACCAGGTCAGGTAGCCGAGCGGCATCAGGTAGGCCGCCGCCAGCACCGCCGCCCCGGAGGAGGAGAGCACGTTCCACACCTGGAATTCCGGCGGGTAGACGTGGTAGCGCCGCGGCATGCCGAGATAGCCCGCGATGAATTGCGGGAAGAAGGTCAGGTTGAATCCGAAGAACATCAGCACGGCCGCGAACTTCGCCCAGATCTCCGGGTACATCCGCCCGGTGAACTTCGGCCACCAGAAGTGCAGGCCGGCGAAGTAGGCCGACACGGTGGCGCCGACCATGATGTAGTGGAAATGCGCGACGACGAAGTAGGTGTCCTGCACGTGCACGTCGATCGGGATCGAGGCGAGGAACAGCCCGGTCAGCCCCCCCACCGTGAACAGGCCGAGATAGCCCAGCACGTAGAGCATCGGCGATTCGAACCCGATCTGCCCGCGGTAGAGCGTGGCGGTCCAGTTGAACACCTTGATGGCCGAGGGCACGGCGACGATGAAGGACAGGAACGAGAAGATCAGGGCCGCGTAGGGCGACATCCCTGAGGTGAACATGTGGTGGCCCCAGGTGAAGAAGCCGATCACCGCGATCGCCACCAGGGCGTAGACCATGAACTCGTAGCCGAAGATCCGCCGCCGGGCGAAGCAGGTGATCACCTCCGAGACGATGCCCATGCCGGGCAGGAGCATGATGTAGACGGCCGGGTGCGAGTAGAACCAGAACAGGTGCTGGTAGAGGATCGGGTCGCCGCCCCGGGCCGGATCGAAGATCGGAAGGCCGAGCGTCCGCTCCGCCGCGACGAGGATCAGCGTCAGGGCGAGCACCGGCGTGGCGAGCACGAAGATGATGCTCGTCGTGTACATGGCCCAGACGAACAGCGGCAGGCGGAACCACGTCATGCCGGGCGCCCGCAGCAGGTGCGTGGTGGCGATGAAGTTGACCCCCGTGGCGATGGTCGAGAAGCCGGAGACGAACACGCCGAGCACGCCCACCGTCACGGCGGTGTTGGAGAAGGTGGTGGAGTAGGGGACGTAGAAGGTCCAGCCGGTGTCGATGCCGCCTGCCAGCACCGCGGCCGTGGTGATCAGGCCGCCGATGACGTTGAGGTACCAGCTCGCGAGGTTGAGCTTCGGGAAGGCGAGGTCCCGCGCCCCGATCATCAAGGGCAGCAGGAAGTTGCCGAAGGTGGTGGGGATCGACGGGATCAGGAAGAACCACACCATGATCACGCCGTGCAGCGTGAACAGCTTGTTGTAGGTGTCGGCCCCGACGAGGTCGGCCTGCGGGGTGAACAGCTCCAGCCGCACCAGCGTGGCGGCGATGCCGCCGATGAAGAAGAAGACCGTCACCGACAGCCCGTAGAGGATCGCGATGCGCTTGTGGTCGGTGGTGGTCAGCCACGATTTCAGCGTGCCCCCGGCCGCGAGGTAGCTCTCGGGCAGGCCGAGCGCCAGCTCGTCCGGATCGGCCAGGCTGAGCGGGCTCTCGGCGACGCGCGTGCTCATGCTCGCACTCCGGTTCGGGATGGTGGGACGGGAATCACGGCCGCACCGCCGGTCCGGCGGGCGCCGGCGTGTCGGCGACGGGCGCGCCCGGCACCATGGCGGGGCTGCGCTCCGGCTGCGCCCCGGGCACCCGCGAGGCGAGTGGCGGCATGCCGGGCGTGCGGATCTCCCGCGGCCCCGCGCCCAGCGAGCGGATATAGGCGGTCAGCGCCTGGATCTCGCCGTCCGAGAGCAGCCCCTTGTAGCTCGGCATGATCGGCGCATAGCCAGCCACGATGTCCCGGGTCGGCTGCAGGATCGAGTCGCGCACATAGGCGGCATCGACGGTGGCGAGCCGGCCGCCGTCGAGCTGCACCGCCTGTCCCCAGAGCCCCGCGAGGCTCGGGGCATGCACCGCCGAGCCCGGCGCGTGGCAGCCGGAGCAGCCCTTCTCCGAGAACAGCCGCTCGCCCTGGTGGGCGAGGTCGTCGCCCTCGGGCTGGGCCGAGAGCCAGGCGGCGTAATCCTGCGGCTCCATCACGATCACGCGGCCCAGCATGCGGGCGTGGTCGGTGCCGCAATACTCGCTGCACATGAGCTGGAACGTGCCGGTCTTGGTGGCCTGGAACCACGTCTCGGTGACCTGATCGGGCACGGCGTCACGCTTCAGCCGGAAGGCCGGGATGTAGAAGGAATGGATCACGTCCTGCGAGGTCAGGTACAGGTGCACCGGCGCGCCCACGGGCACGTGCAGTTCATTGATCTCGCGGGCGCCGTTGGCGGCCTGCGTCTTCCACATCCATTGCTTGCCGACGACGTGGACCTCCAGGGCGTTTTTGGGCGGCGAGAAGGCGGTGATCTCGGCCGATGCCGCCCACCAGAAGATGAACACGAACACGAACAGGGTGGCGGCGGTCCAGCCGATCTCGAATTCGCGGGAGACCACCTCGGGGAGCGGCCCGCGATCGGCCTTCGATCCCCGGCGGAAGCGGATCGAGAAGGTGACCACGAGGCCGACCACGAGGAGCACGATGACGGCGGAGATGAGGGTCAGGCCGTAGAAGATCCGGTCGACCTTGGCGGCCTGGGTCGAGGCCGCGACGGGCATCAGCCAAGCGGGCATGAGCGATTCCATCAGTGCGCCCCCTCGGAGGCGGCGCGCTGCTCCGTGCCGGGCTGCCCGTCGGGCGAGGGCAGGGCGCTCGAGGCGCCGCCCCGGCTGCCCAGCGGCGGCACCTGCTCGGGCTGGAGGGGCGCCGCGAAGGCGGCGTCGCCCTCCGCCGCGAGGCGGGCCATCGCGTCGGCGATCGGCATCCGGGCGATCCCCTTCTCCCGGTCGACCCAGGCGTAGCCGGTCAGGCGCGCCTTCTGTGCGCGGAGGAAGGCGTCGAGGTCGCTCGCCGGGGCCCGCTGCAGGCGGGGCTCCGGGAAGGTGCGGGGCGGCCGCATGAGCGGCAGGTCCACGGTGAGCGTGTAGTAGAGGCGCAGGCCCACGAGCGTCGCGGCCGTGAACACCACGATGAACAGGCCGGTGAGCAGCACCGGGCGGAGCGCGATGACGGGCGCCTCGGTGCCGGGGCGGGCATGGCCGACCGCGTCGTCGTGGACGCCGGTATGGAGCTGGCCGTCGGCCTCGGAGACCGCCTGCTCAGGCATGGCGCGGCCTCCCGGCTTGCCGGATCCGGGCGAGGCGGCGGCCGACCGGCACCGACAGCAGGGCGAGCAGTGCGACGCCCAAGACAGCGAAGGCGGCGGCCGGCCCGGCGCCGGTCTCGTAGGCCGGCAGCACGTACCAGGCGAGGTGCAGAGCCACGCCGACCAGCACGAGGAGGCCGATTACCCGCAGGGCCGCGGCGCTCTGCCGGATCCGGGCGAACAGCAGGGCCGCGAAGGGCAGGAGCCCGCCGGCCGCCAGCGCGGCGAGGAGGACGGCGAGCCAGGGCCCCGAGCCGCGCTTCAGGTACCAGACCGACTTCTCGGGCAGGTCGCCGTACCACGCGACGATGTAGGACATCAGGCCCATGTAGAGGACGCCCAGCAGGGTCGCGAGAATCAGGCCGGCGAGGTCGGCGGCGCGCTCCTCGTCGAGCCCCGGCGGGCTCGCGACCGCGGCCCAGGCCAGCGCCGCCAGGATCTGATGCAGGGCGAGGCTCGCCGGGAAGGCCGACGAGGTGAAGTGCGGCTCCGCCGAGAGGATCCAGTCGACCGCCACCAGGCTGATCGTGAGCCCGTAGAAGCTCAGGCCCAGGGCCGCCGCGAGGCTGCCGCAGCGGCCGGCCAGGCACAGCAGGGCCAGCGCCGACCAGCCGACCAGGGTCACGGCCGCGCGCAGGTCGAACAGGGCGGGGTCGAGATAGAGTTGGGCGACCCCCGGCTTCACCGTGCCGGGATCGGCGGCCCAGGGATAGAGCGCGGCCAGGCCGAGCGCCACGCCCAGGAAGGCGAGGGCGGCGAGCGGCACCAGGGCGGCGGCCGGCCGCAGGGCCGGCGCCAGGGCCTCGCCCCAGCGCCCGCCGGTCACCCGGTGGATCAGGATCAGGACGAGGCTGCCCACGGGCACCGCGCTCCAGGTGAGCCAGGCGAGAAGCCAGCCGCGGGCGAGGGCGTGCATCATGGCAGCCGCTCCGCGAGGCCCGGCACGTCGGCCACCCGCGCGCCCTGGGAGAGCTGCAGGGCCCGGATATAGGCGGCGATCGCCCAGCGGTCCCGGGGCGCTACCCGGGCGGCGTAAGGGTACATCACGCCGTAGCCCTTGGTGATCACGTCGACGAGGTAGCGGGCCGGCGCCGCCCGCAGGCGGTCCTCGTGGTAGGAGGGCGGCGGCGGGAAGCCGCGCTGCACGATCATGCCGTCGCCGTGGCCGGTATAGCCGTGGCAGGGGGTGCAGATCGCCTCGTAGCGCGCCTTGCCGCGCGCCAGCAGCGCCGCGTCGAGGTGCGGGGGCGTGTCGAGGCCGGCCTCGTAGGCGGCGTCCCCCTGGGCCACGGTTCCGGCCGGAGGTGTCTGCGTCTCGGCCCCGCCGGGGAAGAGCGGCGCCTTGCCGTAGACCTCGTAGCGGTTCTGCACCCGCATCGACTGGTCGTCGCAGGCGGTCAGACAGAGGGCCGGAAGGGCCGCGAGCAGGACTGCGCGCCTCATCCGTGCATCTCCGAGACGAGGCGGGCACCGGCCTCCTCCAGCCGGGCGCGCAGGGGACCCGGCCCGTCCTTCGGGGCGACGAGGAGCAGGAAGCGGTCCTGGCTCGCCCGCTCGAATTGCGGCATGTCGTGGACCGGGTGGTTGAGCCGCGGCAGGCCGCAGGCCCAGAGCATCGCGGCGAAGCCCGCCAGCGCCGCCGCGAACACCCCGAACTCGAACGGCACCAGAGTGAAGACCGGCCAGGAATGGAGCGGCCGCCCGCCGGAATTCAGCGGGTAATCGTAGACCGCGCTGTACCATTGCAGCCCGTACATCGCGGCCGCGGCACCGAAGCCCGCCAGAGCCATGACGAGCCGCACGGGGTTGCGCGCGGGCTCCAGGGCGCCGGAGAGTTCCTCGAGCGGGAAGGGCGTGAAGGCGTCGAGCGGGCGGTGGCCGTCCGCCCGGGCGAGCCGCAGCGCCCGGACCAGGGCGTCGGGCGTCTCGAACTCGGCGAGGAGCGGCCTGCTGCGGGGCGTGCTCATGCGGCCGCCCCCTCGTCGTGGCTGATCTGCCGGACCTCGTGCATCGAGACGGCGGGGAAGATCCGCACCAGGACCAGGAAGCCGAACACGAACAGGCCGAGCGGCGCGAACAGGATCGCGAGGTCGTAGAGGCTCGTGTGGTAGGTCCGCCACAGGCTCATCGCGTGGCCGTGCGAGAGCGTGTTCCACACGATCAGGATGCGCTCGAACCACATCCCGATATTGATCACGATCGCGATCGCCGCGAGCACCCAGAGGTTCCGGCGCGCCCGGGGGAACCAGAGGGCCTGCGGCACGACGCAATTGCAGGCGATCAGGGCGTAGTACATCCAGCGATAGTCGCCCGCGAAGAAGTAGCGGACGACGTCGCGGTCGGCATGCTCGCCGCCGTACCAGGCCATGAACCACTCGGTGGCGTACGACAGGGTCATCACCACGCTGGCGAACAGCATGACCTTGCCCATGACGTCGAAATGGGCCGGCGTGATCACCGATTGGAGGTTGAGGCCCCAGCGGATGAAGATCGCGATCATCACCACCATGGCGAAGCCGGAATACATCGCGCCGACGACGAAGTAGGGCGGGAAGATGCTCTCCTGCCAGCCGGGCATCAGGCTCGCCGCGAAATCGAGGCCGACGATGGAGTGGACCGAGCAGACCAGCGGCACGGCCAGCGCCGCCATGGTCTTGTGGTAGGTCTCGTAGACCTGCCAGTGCCGGGCGGAGTTGCGCCAGCCGAGCGCCAGGGCGCCGTAGATGATCTGGCCGGTCCGGGTCGTGGCCCGGTCGCGCATCGTGGCGAGGTCGGGCAGGAGCCCGGTGAACCAGAACAGGGCCGAGAACAGGATGTAGCTGAGGATCGCCCAGAAATCCCACACCAGGGCCGAGCGCCATTGCGGCCAGAGATGCATGGTGTTGGGGTAGGGCGCCAGCCAGTAGGCGTAGAGCGGACGCCCGAGATGGATGATCGGGAAGATCCCGGCGATCCCGGCGGCGAACAGGGTCATCGCCTCGGCGAAGCGGTTGAGCGAGGCGCGCCAGCGCTGGCGCGTCAGCAGCAGCATCGACGAGATCAGCGTGCCGGCATTGCCGATGCCGATCCACCAGACGTAGTTGGCGATGGAGAAGCCCCAGACCACGGTGGTGTTCACCCCCGACAGGCCGATGCCCACGGTGAGCACCGCGCCGATCGCCCCGAGCGTCACCAGCACGAAGGGGAGGGTGGCGAGCAGCGCGATGATCCAGGCCTTGCCCGGACCCCGCTTCTGGATCGGGTCGGCGATCGCCGCCGAGATCGCCCCGTAGCCGAGGCGCTCCGGGGCGATCCAGCGATGGGCGTGCCCGGGCCCGCTCATGTGCGCCCCCCGAGATCCGGGTTCGGGGCGCGGAGATCCGCGAGGTAGGTGGTCCGGGGCCGCGTGTTCAACTCCTCCATCAGGGCGTAGTGCCGGGGGTCCTGGCGCAGCGTCAGGACCGGGTCGCCGGGCTTGGCGAGGTCACCGAAGGTGATCGCCCGGGTCGGGCAGGCGGACTGGCAGGCGGTGGCGACCGGGTCCATCGGCCGGCCGTCGCGCTCGGACGCCTGACGCTCGTTGGCGATCCGCTGAATGCAGTAGGTGCATTTCTCCATCACGCCGCGGGCGCGGACCGTGACGTTCGGATTGTGCTGGGCCTTGACGCTCTCGGCCCCCAGGGTCGCGTAGGGCTGCCCGTTTGCATAGCCGAAGAAGTTGAAGCGCCGGACCTTGTAGGGGCAGTTCGCCTCGCAGAAGCGCGTCCCGACGCAGCGGTTGTAGACTTGGAGGTTGAGCCCCTCCCCGTCATGGACCGAGGCGGCCACCGGGCAGACCGGCTCGCAGGGCGCGTGCTCGCAATGCATGCAGGGCACCGGCTGGAACCCGGCATCGACCGCCGCGGGCGTGCCGGAATCGTAGAGGTCGACCCGCAGCCAGTGCATCATCCGGCCCCGGGCGATCTCCTCCGGCCCGACGACGGGGACGTTGTTCTCGGACTGGCAGGCGACGACGCAGGCGTTGCAGCCGATGCAGGCCTGCGTGTCGATCACCATGGCCCAGGCATGGCCGTCGGCATCCCCCGTCCAGGGGTCCAGCAGGGTCGGCCGGTCGTCGCCGATGCCCTTGGGCTTGGCCGAAGGCAGGTCGGAGAGCGCGATCTGCCGGAAGAGCTTCTTGGTCTCGCCCTCGATCTGCGTGTAGGTCTGGGTGCGCAGCACCTCCCCGCGCCGGTCGATCTTCTCCAGGCTCGCGCCGGCCAGGAGATGCGGCGACGCCGCGGTGGCGAGGCGGTAGCCGTCCGCGCCGACGCCGTTGCCGATGGCGCCCGCCCGGGGGCGCCCGTAGCCGAGGGTCAGCGCGCCGGCCCCGTCGGCGACGCCGGATTCCACCGCGACCAGGGCCTCCACGGTCCGGCCGTCGACGCCCAGCCGGACCACGTCCCCGGCGGCCAATCCGCGCCGGGCCGCCTCTGCGTGCGAGAGCGCCAGCGCGTTGCCCCAGACCTGCTTGGAGACCGGCTTGGGGCATTCCTGCAGCCAGGCATTGTTGGCGTAGCGGCCATCGTAGAGGCAGGGATCGGCGCGCAGCTCCACGGCGAAGCCCGGATCCGGGGGCGCCGGCAGGGACGGCGGCCGCGCCGCGCCCGGATCGACCGGCGCGGCGGCGCTGTCGGGGATCACCCCGTCGTGCAGCGCCTTGCGCCACCAGCCGTCGAAATCGCCGCCCCCCTGGTCGCGCCACGTCGCCCGGACGAGGTCGTACCCGGCGGTGGCGGGCGCGCCGGCGAGGAGCGACAGGATCTCGTGCGCCGAGCGGCCGCCATAGAGGGGCCGGACCAGGGGCTGGACGAGGCTCGCGGTGCCGTCGAGCGCCCGCAGGTCGGACCAGGCCTCCAGCTCGTGCGCGAGGGGCAGGTGCCAGTGCGCGGCCCCCGCGGTCTCGTCGCCGTGCAGGCCCGCATGGACCACGAAGCCGGCCCGGCCGAGCCTGTCGGCGAAGGCGAGGTCGGCGGGCGCCGTGTGGACCGGGTTGCAGCCGAGGATCTGTCTCTTATACACATCTCCGAGCCCACGCGACAAGAGGCAAGGTCGTAT
>CAXDNE010000244.1:0-11177 GCA_963990595.1 uncultured Methylobacterium sp. | reverse complement strand
CGAGATCTACACTATCCTCTGCGTCGGCATCGTCAGATGTGTATAAGAGACAGGTCCGGCACGTCTCGGACGGTCTGCGCGCCGGCATCCTTGAGGGGTGGATCGGCAGCGCAACCGATGCCGCAACCCCCTTCATGACCGCGCGTCACGCAAGACCCGCGTCGCTCGGCGCGATCATCTCTGCAGCGCTCCGTCGCTGCGACCGGTGCGCCTCGAGCTCTCCCCATCATGAGGAGACGCTCGGCTTCTTGCGTATCTTGGCCGCCCGCACCCTGCCTCTCGACGATCAGCCGCCGGTGCGGAACCCGTCGCAGCCGGCCGCGATGCGGCTGTCGGCCTCGTTCAGCCGCTGAATCGGCTCGCTCCACACCCTAGCGCCCGCAGCGTGCGGCGAACCTCTGCAGGAACTCCGTGACCGCCCCGCGATGGTGAGGCTGTCGCATGTAAGTGGCGATGTCCTCGGGCGATTTCTTCATGATCTCGAAGCGCAGAAACGGCTCTACACAGAAGCGCGCGCTGACCGTGGACAACACCACGCGGATTTGGGTCAGCATATCGTCCCCGCGATGCGAGGCGTGCATGAGAGCGATCGGCTTGTCGATGATCTCATCACGCGACACCAGCCAGTCGATCGCGTTCTTCAAGCCGCCGGGAATGCCTCTGATATATTCAGGACTCGAGACGATCAGGCCGTCGCTGCGCGCGATCAGAGAGGCCAGCTCCTGAACCGGCTTCGGCAGAGGATGGAGCTCCAGATCGGGCGAGAATACTGGCAGATCGCTGATCCGGTCGAAAACGGTCACCTGATGGTCTGGCTGCGCAATGACCGCCACGGCCCGCAGCATGGCCGTATTCGTCGAGGCTTGTCGCCCACTGCCGGAGATCGCGAGAAATTCCATGATCCTTCCTCAGGCCGCCATGCGGTTCGTCACGGCGTCCGACCGGCCCCGCGTCGCCGGCCGCCCGTGGCGTCTCTAGGAAGAACCCCGCGCGCGGGTACCGGGCGTCAGATGTGGACTACCCCGTCCGATCAGTCATGCCCCGGACCTGACAGGCGCGCCGGTCCATATCCGGTCGGACCGGGGCGGCAATCATCGGCGGCGGCACCGCCCCGCCACCCCCGATCGGGGACGCCGCGTCCTGGCGCCCGTCTGGCCACCGGTTTCCTGACGGGGCGTGGTGCGCGGGAGCGGCCCCGTATCGGCCCGCTAATTCACCAGCGCGGAATGCGCGCCCGACGTCCTGCTCGGCAGCGTCGACCCGAAGGCGAAGGCCGAATTGCCGGTGAAGTGCACCTGGGAGGCGATCACCGAACCGTAGCGCGCCGGGTTCTCGGTCGTCCCGTTGCCCGTGAACGTCACCGACGTCGCCGGCGCGTACAGCACCCCGTCGAGCGAGACCGCGGCGTTGCCGCTGATCGACAGGGCGGCGCCGGTCGCTGACCGCGACTGGAACAGCACGAGGCCGGCGAGCGCCCCGCTGCTCGGTGCCGTCAGGTTGATGGACGGCGTTCCGTTGATGGCGAGCGCGGAGGCCGCGTCGAGAAACAGCGTCACGCCCGATCCCGAGATGCTGGCGTTGCTGTTGATCTTGATCGACGCACCTTGGAAATAGTAGGTGCCCGCCGCCAGGGTGACGCTGCCCCGGAAGGTCGTCGCGCCGGTGTAGCAGCCCGGCGTGATCGTGCCATTCAGAGTGCCGCCCGCTCTGCAATTGACGGGCACGGGCTCGGCGACCGACGCGAGCGGGTCCGTCGTGGGCGAGCCGCATTGGGTCACGTCCGGAGCGTAGCCGCGCGGGCTCGACGCGGGTGCGCTGGCTTGGCAGATCGCGGTCGCCGTCATCTTCGCGGCAGCGCCGTTCGATGAGATCGCGGTCGCCGAGGCGGATTTCGCGCGCGCCGCGCAATTCAGCGTCACCGACGTGCTGCCGGCAATCGTGAGCGTGTCGGCGTTCTTCGGGTCGAGGGCGTACAGGCAGGCAGGCCCACCGTCGCCATTCCCATCCGTCGTCATGATCGCGATCGAGCGGGCCGACAGGCTGAACGGACCGGCCGATCCGGCAAAGCGCGAGAAGAAGCCGCTCACCGTGTTCTGGTGCGTCGCGTCCCGGGCGGCCGTCACCCGCACGGCGTTCGCGGGCGTACGCGCGTCCGCCGCCCGGTAGGTCTTCGTCGCGGCATCGTAGACGACCAGCTCGACATCGCTGGCGCGCGTCACCTGCCCGGCATTGGGCGGCGCGTTCAGGTTTGCCAGCGTGACGGCCTCCTGGACCGCAGCGGTCGTGTCCGGCAACTGGCGCACGCCGGCCACCGCACCGGCATCGGCGGCGATCTGCAGGCGCATGGCGTTGTAGCGCAACACGCTGACATCGACCGCCAAGGCGCCGACGCCCAGGAGAACGGGCATGCTCAGCGCGGACAGGATCGTGATCCCGCCTTCCTCGCTCCGCCAGAACCCTCTCATCACTGGACCTCCTGCGGCAGCGTGGCGGACGCGGTCATCAAGCGGCTGCCGTAGAGGCTGGCGAAGAAGTTCGTCGGCGCCGCGCTGGTCAGGGGAATCGCGGCGGTGACCAGGTAGCGCCCGGTGTTGGCGGGATCCTTGTCGGCCGTGACCCTGGCGCTGGCCTGCGCCCAGCGCGGGAGCGCTGCCAGCACGGCATCATGCGCCACGCTGGTCGTGATCCGGCCGAGCGCGAGCTGGCGCGCCTCCGTCCACACGGCCTGCTGCGCGGAGATCAGCGTGAAGAAGGCGAAGGCGAATTCGCAGACCGCCATCATCAGGCCGACGAACAGGGGCGCGACCAAGCTGAACTCGACGGCGGACGCGCCGGACCGATCCGATCGCCATCTCCGGAAAGGCTGCCATACCATTGCGGGGACCCGAACCGACATCACCGGAAACGTATACGGAATACGGCTAATCGATGAGCAACGTGACAGCGTTAAAATATGCCTGCTTAGAGATATACTTAAACATGACTTACCGATCAGCCGCCAATTAATGTATCTTCGCGCAAGTCCCGATCGATCCATCGCAAGACCGGCAGGACCTGTCTCTCGACTGCCGCGGAGGGCCGCACACCGGTATTCAGGCGGCCGGGACGTCCGGCAAGGGATTCGGGTCGCGGTCCGGCGGATGACAGCCGATGGCGCTTCGCCTTCGCGGTCCGGGGGACAGCCGCCGGCCTGCCGGCATCCGGCCTCCCGCCCGGCGCGCCGCGCAACTGCCGGAGCCGCGCCGCGATCGCGCGGTTCTCAGCCTGTATGCGCGGCGCGCGCTCGTGTCGTACCGGCCTCCACTTCGGCGGAGCGCGCAAGTCCGGCCAAGACATGGAATGATGGCTCTTCCGCCAGATCTCGCACGCTTGATCGCGCGGCGACACCTTCTGTAAGCACAGCCGTCAGGAGTGCGCCCGCACAGGATGGCAAGGCTCGTTGATGACGATGGCAGGCAACATCCGGGGCCCTGCGGTCAGGACCGCCGCCGACGCGAAGGCGTCCCCGCTGGTTGTCATCGTCGAGGACGACGAGGCTGTCCGCGAGGGGCTGCAGGATCTGCTCCGGTCGGTGGACCTCGACACGATCGCCTTCGGATCGACGGGCGCTCTGCTCGCCGCGCCCCTGCCGGACCGGCCCGGCTGCCTGGTCCTCGACGTGAGGCTGCCCGGCTCCAGCGGCCTCGACCTCCAGGCGAAGCTGGCGGCGATGGGCAACCGCATGCCGATCATCTTCATGACCGGCCACGGCGACATCCCCATGAGCGTCCAGGCCATGAAGGCGGGTGCCCTCGACTTCCTGACGAAGCCGTTCCGGGACCAGGACATGCTGGACGCGATCGCCGTCGCGATCGAGCGGGATCGGGCGCGGCGCGCCGAGCGCGCGGGTGTGGCCGACCTCGCGGCGCGCGCCGCGAGCCTGACGGCGCGGGAAGCCGAGGTCATGCATCAGGTGGTCAAGGGTCTGCTGAACAAGCAGATCGCCCACGCGCTGGGCATCAGCGAGATCACGGTCAAGATCCACCGTGGCAACGTCATGCGGAAGATGGCGGCCGGCTCCGTGGCCGACCTCGTGCGCAAGACCGAATCGTTGAAGACGGCGGCGGGGGGCGTCTGACGGGCGCCGCGAGCGCCCACCCCCAGTCCAGCGCGGCGCGCGGAACGGTGCGGAGCGCGGGCGCGTTGGAGGCGGCCGGAAGCCGTCGACCATCCCGAGGCCAGGCGCGGGCGTTGACTGTCCTGCCGGATCCGCGACGGCCGGCCGGATCAAACGAACGTATGATATCGGGATCACGGCGGCTGGTGCATTGAGGTGAGATCGTCGGCCGGCGAGCAACCTCGAAAGGATCATGTGTGTCGGCTGGAAAGAAAGCAGTGGCGGTCGTCGACGACGACGAGGCTGTTCTTGACGCGACATCCAGCTTCCTCGAAGCGCTGGGCTACGACACGCGGGCGTTCAAATCGGGCGAGGCGTTCCTGGCCGCGGGCCTCGCGGGCGACGTGTCCTGCCTGCTGACGGATATCAACATGCCCGGTCTCAGCGGCCTGGACCTGCAGGACCGCGTGCGGCTGGTGCGGCCGGCTCTCCCCATCATCATGATGACGGCGCTGACGGATGACAGCATCCGGCGGCGTGCCCTCGCGGGCGGCGCGCGCGACCTCCTGCGCAAGCCGGTGGCGGCCGACGACCTGATCCGCTGCCTGCAAGACACGATCGGCCCCTGAAGCCGACCGCTCGGGCACCGGCGTGACGGCCCAAAGGGGCGGCCCACGCGGGCGCTCCGGATGCCCGCGCGGCGCTGACCCGAACGGCCTCGTCATTCCGCGGCCGCGATGCCAGAACGGGGCGCGGAGCCGCCCCCGCCCCGGCGCAGGACCGGGCGGGCGCGGCCAGGATGGAGGGGCCGCATGGCGGCGCGGGAGGCCGACGATCCGTTGAGCGGGCTCGCGCCCCTGCTGCGCGTGCGGCCGCATCTGGACGATGTCTGCCGCTTCGGCGGGGCCTGGGCCGCCCCGCACGAGCCGGAGCCGGCCCGGCAGGCCTATTTCCACATCGTCACGCGCGGCCGCGCCACCCTGCGGCGCCCCGGGGGCGAGTCGCTGCACGTCGCGGCCGGGGACATCCTCCTCCTGCCCCGCGGCGACGCGCACACGCTCCACGGCGCGGGGGCGCTCGCGCAGGCGCCCCTCCCCGTCGCGGTCCGGCAGCACCAGGACCTCCGGTTCAAGAACACCGTCGGGGCCGAACCGGAGGTCGAGCTGATCTGCGGCCGCCTGCTCTTCGAGGCCGCGCCGCAGAACCTGATCGTCACCGCCCTGCCCGATCTCCTCGTCCTGAACGTCGGCGAGCAACCCCTCGCCACGCGCTTCCAGCCCCTCCTCGCCGGCATCCGCGAGGAGCTGAACGACATCCGCGCCGGGGCCGTCGCGGTCGCCGAGAACCTCGCCAGCGCGCTGTTCATGCTGATGCTGCGCGCCCATCTCGAGGCCTCGGCCCCCGCCGAGGGCCTGCTGCGCCTCCTCGGGCAGCCGGCGACCGCCCGGGCGGTGCTCGCGATGGTGCGCGATCCCGGGCACGCCTGGACGCTGGACGAGCTCGCCGCGATCGCCGCCGCCTCGCGGGCGAGCCTCGTGCGCGCCTTCCGCAAGGCCGCCGGCGTCGCGCCCCTGGAATTCCTCACCGACCTGCGGCTGGGCCTCGCCCGCCATCGCCTGCGCGCCGGCCCGGTCTCCCTCGACCATCTCGCCGTGGAGGTCGGCTACCAGTCCGCGGCCGCCCTCAGCCGGGCCTTCCTGCGCAAATACGGCGTCCGCCCCGGCCACGCCCGGCAGGCCGAGCCCCCCGCCAGCCCGGGCTGATCCGCGCGGTCATCAGCTTGCGCCGCGCGGCCATCGAGGGCGCGGCCGGCCACGATTACCTTCCTCGTCATCACGAAGGAGGCCGTCATGCCCATGATCGATTGGAACACCTACCGCCAGCAGGTCACGGCCGGCGTCGGACACTTCGCCCAGCTCAGCCCCGACACGGTGCGCGGCTACGGCACCCTCAGCACGGCCGGCCAGAAGACCGGCCGGCTCGACGCCAAGACCCGCGAGCTGATCGCGGTGGCGGTGGCGATCTCCCTGCGCTGCGACGGCTGTATCACGGTCCACACCGACGCCGCCCGCAAGCTTGGCGCCACCGAGGCCGAGCTGGCCGAAGCCCTCGGGGTCGCCACCAGCCTCAATGCCGGAGCCGCCATCGTCTACGCGACGCGCGCGCTCGACGCCTTCGCGGCCGCAGCCGAGGCGTAGCCCCACCCGTCAACCCGGTTGAGCAAAGGAATCGTGTCATGAACACGCAGATCCGTCGCGTCCTCGGCCTCGTCTCCGGGCCGGGATCGGACCGCCTCGGCCTTCAGGCCATGCGGGTCGCCATCGCGGTCATCTTCCTCTGGATCGGCGCGCTGAAATTCGTGCCCTACGAGGCCGACAGCATCACGCCCTTCGTCGCCAACAGCCCGGTGATGTCGTTCTTCTACGCCCATCCGGACCAGTACGCGCAGCACCTCACCCACGAGGGCGAGCTGAAGCTCGCCGAGCGCGCCTGGCAGGCGGCCAACCACACCTACGCCTTCTCCCGCGGATTGGGGACGGTGGAGCTGCTGATCGGCCTGCTCGTCGGCATCGGGCTGGTGTCGCGGCGGCTCGGCCTCGCCGGGGCGGTGCTGGCCTTCCTGACGCCGGTCGTGACCCTGTCGTTCCTGGTCACCACGCCCGAGGCCTGGGTGCCGGCTTTGGGTGATGCCGCCCACGGCTTCCCCTACCTGTCGGGCGCCGGCCGCCTCGTCCTGAAGGATGTGACCCTCATGGCGGGCGCCTGGCTCGTCCTCGCCGACAGCGCCCGCGCCGTCCTACAGGAGACCGCGACCCGGACCGCGCCCGCGCGGCTCGTGCCGGCCCCCAGGGCCTGACAGGCCGGCGGCGTGCGCCGGGGTCGTCCCCTCCGCCCGGATCAGCCGGCCGGAGGGGCGGCCCGAGGTTCGGGGCGGCCCGGGCGGTCCCCGCCTCGGATGAGGACCCCTAACCTTCGTATGATTCCGAACGGGGTGCGGCGCCTGTACGCCCGTTCCGACAGGACGTGACCGCGACACACGACATCCGCGGCGCGCCGTCGAGAGCGTCATCGCGGCGGGACACGGGAATCCGGCGCGAGAGCCGCTGCCACTCTGTGGACGAGGTCGAACGATGATCCAGCTCACGATCAACGCGCGCCGATACACGGTGGAGGCCGAGCCGGACACGCCGCTGCTGTTCGTGCTGCGCGACACCCTGGGCTTGACCGGCACCAAGTACGGCTGCGGCATCGGCCAGTGCGGCGCCTGCACGGTCCTCCTCGACGGGCAGGCGACCCGCTCCTGCCAGATCCCGCTCGAGAGCGTCGGCGATCAGGCGATCACCACCATCGAGGCGATCGAGCAGGATCCGGTCGGCGCGAAGGTCGTGGCCGCCTGGGTCGGCATCGAGGTGCCGCAATGCGGCTACTGCCAGTCCGGCCAGGTCATGGCCGCCACCGGCCTGCTCAAGCAGACCCCGAAGCCCTCGGACGCCGACATCGCCGGCGCCATGACCAATCTCTGCCGCTGCGGCACCTACAACGCCATCGCCGCCGCCGTGCGGCAGGCCGCCGCCTGAGGAGGGCCTCATGACCGACCTCACGCCCCTGCGCACGGATCGCCGCGAGCCGGTCCGCAATCTCTCCCGCCGCGGCTTCCTGGGCGCCGCCTCCGGCGCCCTCGTCCTCGGCGTCGGCCTGCGGCTCGCCCCGGCCGCCGCCCAGACCCGCGCGGAAGGTCCCGCGGCCGTCGCCCCGAAGCCCGGCACCCGGGTGGCCGCCTTCCTGGAGATCCGGCCCGACAGCTCGGTGCGCCTGCTCAGCCCGTTCGTGGAGGGCGGACAGGGCATCAATACCGGGCTGGCCCAGACCATCGGCGAGGAACTCGACCTCGACCCGGCGCGCTTCGCGGTGGAATGCGCCCCGCCGGGCCCCGATTACGCGGTGGTCAACGGCCTGCGCATGACCGGCGGCTCGTTCTCGACCCGCTCCAGCTTCGAGGCCATGCGCCGGCTCGGCGCCACCGCCCGCGAGATGCTGCTGCGCGCTGCCGCCGCCAAGCTCGCCGTGCCGCAGGACAGCCTGACCACCGAGGACGGCCGCGTCCTCCACGCCGCCTCCGGCCGGAGCCTCGGCTACGGCGCGCTGGCCGCCGCCGCCCTCGCCCTGCAGCCGCGCGACGACGTCGCCCTGAAGGATCCGAAGGCGTTCCGCTGGATCGGCAAGCCGGTGGCGCGCCTCGACATGCGCGACAAGTCCACCGGCCGGGCCACCTACAGCATCGACATCCGCCTGCCCGGCATGGTGCACGCCGCCGTCCAGCACGCGCCGCATCTCGGCACCGAGCCCGCGGCCATCGCCAACGAGGCGGAGATCCGGGCGATGCCGGGCGTCCAGGCGGTCGAGCGCCTGCCCGGCGCGGTGGCGGTGGTCGCCGACACGTGGTGGCGGGCGCGCAAGGCAGTCGAGGCTGCCCAGGTCACTTGGAGCAAACCGGCTCCCGACGGGATCGCCAGCGTCTCGGCCGGCTTCTCCTCGGCCGCCATGCTGGCGGCCCTCAAGGGTGCGACCGGGCCCGGCATCGCCGCCGAGCAGGCCGGCGACCCGGACGCCGCCTTCAAGGGCGCGGCCAAGGTCGTCGCGGCTGAGTACGACGCCCCCTACCTCGCCCACGCGCAGCTGGAGCCGCCCGCGGCGGTGGCGCGCTTCGCGCCCGATGGCAGCCTCGACCTGTGGCTGCCGAACCAGATGCCCGAGCTGTTCCAGCAGGTCGCCGCCAAGACCGCCGGGCTCCAGCCCGATCAGGTCCGCATCCACTCGCCGATGCTCGGCGGCTTCTTCGGGCGCCACTTCTACTACGGGCCGGCCAACCCGTTCCCGCAGGCGATCCTGCTGGCGAAGGCCACGGGCAAGCCGGTGCGGGTGCTGTGGTCGCGGGAGGAGGAGTTCGGCATGGACGCGCTGCGCCCGCTGAGCTTCGCCCGCTTCCGCGCCGCGCTCGGGCCGGACGGGATGCCGGTGGCGCTGGAGACGACGGCTGTCGGCGAAGGCCCGATCGGGCGGTGGTTCGGCGCCCTGTTCAAGTCGCCGGTCGATTCCTCGGTGGTCGAAGGGCTCGACCAGAAGCCCTACGCGATCCCGAACCGGACGCTCACCTACGTGAAGGTGCCCCATCCGGTGACCATCGCGTTCTGGCGCTCGGTCGGGCACTCGATGAACGACTACTTCTACGAGAGCTTCCTCGACGAGATCGCCCAGGCCGGCGGTCAGGACCCGTTCGCCCTGCGCATGGCGCTCCTGAAGGACAGCGGGCGCCACCGCACGCTGCTGCAGGCGGTGGCGGATCTCGCCGGCGGCTGGAAGCCGGGGCCGTTCCAGGCCGCGGATGGCACGCGCCGGGCGCGGGGCGTGTCGATGGCCTCGCCGTTCGGGTCGGAGACGGCGACGATCGCCGAGGTGTCGCTCCAGGACGGCGAGGCGCGGGTGCACGATCTGTGGATCGCCATCGATCCGGGCCGGGTGGTCAACCCGGCGATCGTGAAGCGGCAGGTGGAGAGTGCGGCGGCGCTGGGCCTGTCGTCGACGCTCCTGGAGCAGGTCGTCTACGCGGGCGGCCGGCGCCAGGCGCGGAACTTCGACGCCTACCCGATCCTCGACCGGGACCGGATGCCGCGGGTGCATGTGGCGATCGTGGAGAGCGGCGCGCCGATGGGGGGCATCGGCGAGCCGGGCCTGCCGGGGGTGCCGCCGGCGGTCGTCAACGCCGTGGCGGTGCTCACCGGCCAGCGCCTGCGCAGCCTGCCGCTCAGCAAGGCGCGCCTCTCGGGGGCATGAGGCCCATGCGGCACGCGTGACCGCGGCGGGATCTGGAGGGCACAGGATGACGACGGCAGCCGCGCGCCCATCCCGGTGGGTGCTGTTCAAACCGGGTCCCCGATTCGAGTACCTGCCCGTCGCCCTGTTCGGCTCCGTGATGGGACTGACGGGCCTGAGCCTCGCGTGGCATCTGGCGGCCGGGCGCTACGGCGTGCCGGGCCTCGTCGCGGACGCGATCGGATGGGTCGCGCTCGCCACGTTCCTCGCGCTCGCGCTGGCCTACGGGACGAAGGCGGTCACCGCGTGGCCCATGGTGGCCGCCGAATTCCGCCACCCGATCGCCGGCAACCTGTTCGGGACGGTCCTGATCAGCCTGCTGCTGCTGCCGCTGGTTCTGGTCCGCGCCAGCCCCGTCCTGGCCCAGGGCCTCTGGATCCTGGCGGCCGCCGGCATGGTGGTGTTCGCCGTGCTGATCGTCAGCCGCTGGATGAGCAGCCGCCAGCAGCTCGCGCACGCGACGCCCGCCTGGATCGTGCCGGTGGTCGGGCTCCTCGACGTGCCGCTCGCCGCCCCGGCCCTCGGCCTGCCGCACACGCAGACGCTGACCCTGTTCGCCCTGAGCGTCGGCCTGTTCTTCGCGGTTCCGCTCTTCACCCTCGTCTTCGCGCGCCTCGTCTTCGAGGAGCCGCTCCCGCCGGCGATGCGCCCGACGCTCATGATCCTGGTCGCGCCCTTCGCGGTCGGCTTCTCCAGCTACGTGGCGACGCTCGGCCGGATCGACGCCTTCGCGGAGGGGCTGTTCCTGATCGGAGTGTTCGTCTTCGCGATCCTCGTCGGCCTGCTGCGGGATCTGCCGCGCGGCTGTCCGTTCCGGGTCTCCTGGTGGGCGGTGAGCTTCCCGGCGGCCGCGATGGCAGTGGCGGCGCTGCGCTACGCGGCCTACGCGCAGACCGGGCTCGCGGACGGCCTGGCCCTGCTGCTCCTGGCCTTCGCGACGGGTCTGATCGGCGCCCTCGCCCTGCGGACCCTGGCGGGGATCGCGCGCGGCGAGTTGCGGGCCCTCAGCGGCTGAGACCCGCGCGAACGGGGCCGAGCGGGGGCTTGGCGGCCGCGCAGGGCCTTGGCGGCCGAGCGAGGGCTTGGCGGCCGAGCGGCACGGTCTTACCCGTCTCTCGACCCGGAGCGGAGCTTCCCGATGACGCGCACTGAGGACGTGGCGGTTTGGCGGCGGCGGCTCACCCGCGCGCCCGGGCCGTCGTGCCGGCGG
>CAXDNE010000243.1:0-11195 GCA_963990595.1 uncultured Methylobacterium sp. | reverse complement strand
ACACTATCCTCTTCGTCGGCAGCGTCAGATGTGTATAAGAGACAGATCGCGGATGACGCGACCGCTGTCGCACGGGACCGGCCGATGCGCCCGCGCCGCGACACCGCCGTTGCGGCCCCGACCCGCGAGCCCTGACGAGCGCGCGGGGGCGCCGTGTGAAACGCTGCCGTGACAGAGCCAATATTGCGGTGTAGCGCGCGCCTGACGCCCGACGGTTCATGCCGGGCACCTCCCCCCTCGGTCACCTTGCCCTCTCCCCGCACCCTCGGCCTCTGGGCCGCCCTCGCCGCCGCGTCCGCGGTCATCTCGTACGGCCTGATGCGCGCGCAGTTCCCGGCGGCGCTGCTGCTGGGGCCGATGATCGGAGCGATCGCGTTCGGTGTCGGCGGCTCGCGGCTCCACGTGCCCCGCGCCGCCTTCCAGGCCTCGCAGGCGGCGATCGGATGCCTCGTAGCCCATGCGGTCACGGGGCAGATCGCCCAGACCCTGCTGAAGGACGGGCCGCTCATCGTCGCGGTGGTGATGGTGACCGTGGCGGTCAGCGGCGTCGTCGGCTGGGTGCTGACGCGGCTGCGCGTCCTCCCCGGCACCACGGCCGCCTGGGGCTCATCCCCCGGCGGGGCTTCCGCCATGGTGGCGATGGCCGAGGATTTCGGCGCGGATCCGCGCCTCGTGGCCTTCATGCAGTATGTCCGCGTCGCCGCGGTGGTGTTCTCGGCCTCGTTCGCCGCCCGACTCCTCATGGAAACGCCGGTGCCGGGCGCCGCCGCGAGCGCCGCCGAGGTGACCGGACCGTTCTCCCTGCTGGCGACCCTGGCGGTCGCGGTCGTGGGCGCCGGCGCCGCCCTGGCCCTGCGGGTCCCGGCCGGCGCGCAGGTGGGTCCGATGGTGCTCGGCAGCCTGCTCCATGCCAGCGGGATCGTCCGCATGTCCCTGCCGGTCCCGATCCTGGAACTGGCCTATGCCTGCATCGGCATCTATGTCGGCCTGCGCTTCACCCGGGAGACCCTGCGCCTGACCGTGACGGCGCTGCCCGGCATCCTGACGGCGACCTTCTCGGTCATCGCCCTCTGCGCGGCCTGGGGCTGGGGGCTGACCCTGCTGCTGCCGATCGACCTGCTCACCGCGGTTCTCGCCACGAGCCCCGGCGGCCTCGATTCGGTGGCGATCATCGCGGTGGGGTCGAAGGCCGACGTCTCCTTCGTGCTGGCGGTCCAGACGCTGCGCCTCTTCGTCGTGCTGCTGACCGGGCCGCTGCTCGCCAAGTGGATCAGCCGGTCCGTGCCGGAGGAGGCGGTCCGGTGAACGCGCTGGTCCTCGCCTTCCTGAATTCCTGGCGCGGTCTGCGCCATGGCGCGCGCACGGAGCGGGCCGTGCGCCAGGAGCTGGTGCTGCTGGCGCTGGGCGTGCCGGTCGCCCTGTTCCTCGGCCCGACGCTGTGGGTGCGCGTCGCCCTGATGGTCAGCCTGCTGCTGATGCTCGCCGCCGAGTTCCTCAACACCGCGGTGGAGAAGCTCTGCGACCACGTCCATCCGGGCCATCACCCGATGATCGGCACCGTGAAGGACCTCGCCTCCGCGGGGACCTTCATGGCGCAGGTGGCGGCCCTGCTGGTGTGGGTGGCGGCCCTCGTCGAGCGTCTGAGCTGATCCGCATCGCCGGGCCGGCGCTCGCATCCGCGGCCCGGAGGGTCTATCTGCCCCTCAACCCCGAACGCACCGGCCGAGACAGCACCCCGTGACGGACTATATCCGCAAGATCCTCACCGCCCGCGTCTACGACGTGGCGATCGAGAGCCCGCTCGACCCGATGCCGCGTCTCACGCAGCGTCTCGGCCGCCGGGTCCTGCTGAAGCGCGAGGATCTCCAGCCGGTCTTCTCGTTCAAGCTGCGGGGCGCCTACAATAAGATGTCTGGCCTGAGTCCGGACCAGATCGCCCGCGGCGTGGTCTGCGCGTCGGCGGGCAATCACGCGCAGGGCGTGGCGCTGGCCGCGTCCAAGCTCGGGGCGCGGGCGGTGATCGTGATGCCGCGCACCACCCCGTCGATCAAGGTCGATGCCTGCCGGGCGCGGGGGGCCGAGGTGGTGCTGCACGGCGACGCCTTCGACGAGGCGCTGGCGCAGGCGAAGATCCTCGAGGCCGAGCAGGGCCTGACCTTCCTGCACCCGTTCGACGATCCGGACGTGATCGCCGGCCAGGGCACGATCGGCAAGGAGATCCTGGAGCAGCATACCGGCCCGATCGAGGCGATCTTCGTGCCGGTGGGCGGCGGCGGGCTGGCCGCCGGCATCGCCACCTTCGTGAAATACCTGCGGCCGGGCACCAAGGTGATCGGCGTCGAGCCGGAGGACGCCGCCTGCATGGCCGCGGCGCTCGCGGCCGGAGCCCGGGTCAGCCTGCCCTCCGTCGGCCTGTTCGCCGACGGCGTCGCCGTGCGCCAGGCCGGCGAGGAGACTTTCCGGCTCTGCCGCGAGCACCTCGACGAGGTGATCACCGTCGACACCGATGCCATGTGCGCGGCGGTCAAGGACATCTTCGACGACACCCGGGCGGTCTCCGAGCCGTCCGGCGCGCTCAGCCTTGCCGGCGCCAAGCTCTACGCCGAGCGCGAGGGCGGCGACGGCACGCTGATCGCGATCTCGTCGGGCGCGAACCTGAACTTCGATCGCCTGCGCCACATCGCCGAGCGCGCCGAGATCGGCGAGCAGCGCGAGGTCCTGCTCGGCGTGACCATCCCGGAGCGGCCCGGCGCCTACCGGGCCTTCATCCAGGCGCTCGGACCGCGCGCCGTCACCGAGTTCAACTACCGCCACGCCCCGGGCTCCGAGGCGCAGATCTTCGTGGGCATCAACGTCAGCGGCGGCAAGCGCGAGAAGCAGGCGCTGATCGGCTCCCTCCGCGAGGCCGGCTACCGCGTGACCGACATGAGCGACAACGAGATGGCCAAGGTCCATGTCCGCTACATGGTCGGCGGCCGCGCCGTCGGGGTCGCCCACGAGCGGCTGTTCCGCTTCCAGTTCCCGGAGCGGCCCGGGGCGCTGATGAAGTTCCTCGAGGCGCTGGGGCCGGATTTCGACATCACCCTGTTCCACTACCGGAACCACGGCGCCGATTACGGGCGGGTGCTCGCCGGCATCGCCGTGCCCCCGGGCGAGCGGGCGCGGTTCGACGCAGTCATCGAGGCGCTCGGCTACCCGGCCACCGACGAGACCGAGAACCCGGCCTACCGCCTGTTCCTCGACGGCGAGGGCGCCGGGGCGGCGTGAGCCGTCCGGCCCCCTACTCGTCCACCTCCTCCACCGCCGTGACGTCGGGCAGCGTCCGCAGCTTCGCGGCGATCGCCTCGAAGCTCGTCCGGGAGAGACGGACGAAGGTGACGGTGACTTCGTCGAAGTCCGGATCGGCGCTCGGGCGGACCGAGAAGGTCCGCACCCGCGAGGCGCGCTCGCCGGTCGCCGCCTGAAGGGTGTCGATCGACAGCGCGCCCCGGCGTGCGGTGAGCCGCAGGGTCTGGGTCCGCATCCGCTCGCGCCAGCGCTCCTCGAAGGGCTTGACCCCCGCCAGGATGCCCACGATCAGCGCCGTCGCCGCCAGGGCCGGCACGTAGAGCCCGCTGCCGATCGCCAGCCCGATCGCCGCCACGCCCCAGAGGCTCGCCGCCGTGGTGAGGCCCTTCACGACCTCGCCGCGCAGCAGGATTGTGCCCGCGCCGAGGAAGCCGATGCCCGAGACGACCTGGGCGGCGATCCGGGAGGGATCGAGCACGACGTGGTCGGTGCCCAGGACGTCGGCGAAGCCGAAGGCCGAGACCAGCATGATCAGGCAGGAGCCGACGCAGACCAGCATGTGGGTCCGCAGGCCCGCCGCCCAGAGCAGGCGCTCGCGCTCCAGGCCGATCACGCTGCCGAACAGGGCGGCCAGCGCGAGCCGGGCCACCATTTCCGCGTTGCCGATCAGGGCCGCCTCCGTGCATCCGCCCCCCTGCGGACGGGCCGAACCCTCGCGGATTTTAAGCCGGCTATCAAGCGACGCCGAGGGCGGCCTTCTCGACCTCGTAGGCGGCCCGCACGGCGGCGGCCCCGTAGATCCGCTCCAGGCGCCGGACCGTGAAATGCGCGCGCGCCGTCGCCTGGAAGTGGTTCATGAAGGCGGTGTTGACGGCCGCGCCCCCGAAGGCGCCGAGGATCGGCACGGCCTGCGCGGCGACCTTCTGGGAAACCACGAGGCCGAACCGCGCCGCGATCTGGGCGGTGAACCGGATCAGCGCGGGCGCCGACTGGTCCAGAAGGGTCTTGCTGCCGGCGTAGCGCGCGGCTTCCGAGAGCGTCTTGGCGAGGGCGGCGCGCACCGCGAAATAGCCGCTCTCGGTCAGCGCCGAGCCCGCCTCCGTCACGGCGGCCGCCCGGCCGCCGAGCGCGAAGACCTGGACGCAGGCGAGCGCGCCCTCGGGCGTCTCCAGATCCTCGCCCTCCTCCCGGGCGATCTCGGCGATCGAGCGCAGCATCAGCGTGGTCGAGACCGGGAGTTCGACGGCGAGCGTCGCGAGGCCGAACGCGCCCCCGACCGCGCCCGAGAGGGCCGCCATCGCCTTGTGCTTGGCATCGCCCGAGCCGAGCAGCCGCGCGACCCGGCCCTCGACCTTGGCGGCCGTCGAGCCGAGACCCTCGTCCCCGTCCGGAACGATCTGCTTGCGCGGGAGCGTCGCCAGGGCGACGCGCATCGCGCCGCGCATGGCCGCCTCGGTGCTGCGCCCGACCGCCTCGGTGACCGGGGCGGGCAGCGAGCGGCCGATGATGTCGAGGGGGGCGCCCGCCGCCGCGGCGAGCCGCGCGGCGAGGCTCGGGCGCTCCAGGACCTGCACGGCCCTGCGCAGGGCGGCCAGATCCGCCTCGCTCAGCGCGGTCTCGGGAGTCGCCGCCGGCAGCGTCTCGCCGGCGAGGGTGAGGTCGCTCGTGCTCATCCGTTGATTCCTGGATCTGTCCCGCTCACGCGGCCCCCGGGGCACGCGCCGTGGTAGGAAGCTCGGGGCCCGGGATGCGGTTCCCCGCCTCCTGGGCCTCCCGCGGCGGGGCCGCGGCGTCGGCTTCGGGGCTCCCGCCGCGACGGCCGACCACGAGACAGAGCGCGAGAACCGGGATCCCGACGAGCGAGGTCATGACGAAGAAGGCGGGGTAGCCGATCGCCGCGACCACGAAGCCCGACGAGCCGGCGACGAGCTTGCCCGGCAGGGCGTAGAGCGAGGAGAACAGCGCGTACTGCGTCGCCGCGTAGGCCGTGCTGGTGAGGCTCGACATGTAGGCGATCAGCACGATGCCCGCGAAGGAGCCGCAGAAATTCTCGACGGAGATCGCCACGGTCAGGCGCCACAGCTCGGCCGGCCCCGCCGACAGCCACGCGAAGGCGAGGTGCGAGGACGCGGCCAGGAAGGCGCCGAGGAGCAGGGTCGGGAACAGCCCGAGCCGGGCCAGCGCCCAGCCGCCCGCGAAGCCCCCCGCGATCCCGATCCAGATGCCGTAGAGCTTGGTGACGGTGGCGATCTCTCTCAGGTCGAAGCCCAGGGTCCGGTAGAGCGGGCTCGCCATCACGCCCGACAGGAAGTCCGGCAGGCGGTAGAGCGCCACGAGCAGCAGGATGCCCCAGAGCGCCGTACCGAAGCGTCCGTGCAGCTCGGTGAGCGGCTCCAGCACGGCGCGCCGCATCGACCAGAGCCGCGAATGGCCGGCCGCGTCCGCCGGGGCGGCCCGCGGCGTGTCGAAGGCCGGCGCCAGCAGGGCGGCGATCATCCCGATCAGCATCAGCGCGGCCATGATCAGGTAGGCCAGCGTCCAGCCGCCGGCCGACGCGATGAACAGCGCGCCCGCGCCCGCCGCGATCAGGCCCAGCCGGTAGCCGAGGTTGGAGGTCGCCGCCAGGATGCCCTGGAAGTCGCTGCCGGCCGCATCGATGCGCCAGCCGTCGATGACCACATCCTGGCTCGCCGCGCAGAACGCCACCAGGAAGGCCCCGAGGCCCAGGAGCGCGAGGTTGGTCTTCGGGTCGGAGAAGGCCATCAGGACGAGGCACAGGGCCACCGCGGCCTGCGTCGTCACCATCCAGGCCCGGCGGCGCCCGAGCCGGGCGGTCAGGACCGGCACGTTGAGGCGGTCGATCGCCGGTGCCCAGAGGAACTTCAGCGAGTAGGGCAGCGCCACGTAGCTGAAGAGGCCGATGGCGCGCACGTCGATATCCGAGAAGGCGAGCCGGAGCGTGAAGGTCCCGAGGACCAGGAGCAACGGCAGGCCCGACGAGAATCCGAGGGCGAGCATCAGCGCGATGCGCCGGTCCTCCACGATGTCGCGGAGCCGGAAGCGGCGCATAGCCTGTGGCTGGTTGGCCATGGCATGGAACTCCTGAGCCTTCGTGGCCTTGATCCCGCGAAATCGTGGCAGCCTTACGCCGCAGGGGATTGCGCTGGATTCTGATGTCTTTTGCATCGATCTTGATCGAAGCTTGCTTAACGCGGTGCCCACGTCCCGCGGGGCGCGGCGTGACGGAGGCGCCGCAGGACGAATGGGGGGCGCCGCCCGAGTGTGGAATGCTGAGTTGAGTGCCCGATCCGAGCCCGGTCCGCCGCTTGCGACGCTGGTCGACGCCTTCGCGCGCAGCCCGTCACCGATGGTCATCACCGATGCCCGCGCGCCCGACAACCCGATCGCCTGGGCCAACGACGCCTTTCTGCGAGCGACCGGCTACGCGGCCGAGGAGATCGTCGGGCGCAACTGCCGGATGCTGCAGGGGCCTGCCACGGACCAGAGCACCGTGGAGCGGATCCGCAACGCCGTTCGCGCGGCCGAGCCGATCGCGGTCGAGCTGCTCAACTATCGGAAGGACGGCACGGCGTTCTGGAACGCGATGACGATCACCCCGGTCTCCGACGCGGAGGGCATCGCCTTCTTCTACGCCGCCCAGGCGGACATGACCCATGCCCACCAGCTCGAACTCACCATGCGCGGCACCAACGACCACTTGGAGCGCCTGGTCGACGCGCGCACCCACGACCTGAGCGCGGCGCTGGAACAGAAGACCGCGCTGCTCCACGAGGTCGATCACCGGGTGAAGAACAACCTGCAGGTGATCTCCTCGCTGATGCTGCTGAAGGCGCGCCGAACCCCGGAGGGCGAGGCCCGCGACGCGCTCCAGAGCATGGCTGAACGGATCGGTGCGCTGTCGACCGCGCATCGCATGCTCTATTCGGAAGGCGACTGCACACATTTCAACCTCGGCGACTTCACCGCCGAATTCCTGGCGGACATGAATGCCGGGCTCGATCCGGTCCGCCGCCGGGTGGAGGCCGATGTCGAGCCGATCGCGGTGGCGGCCGCGATGGCGGCGCCGCTCGCTCTGCTGATCCACGAGCTCACCGCCAACGCCCTGCGCCACGCCTTTCCGGACGAGCGGGAGGGCCGCGTGTCGATCGTCGCCCGCCGCACCGAGAGCGGGATGCACCTGACGATCCGGGATGACGGGATCGGTCTGGGAGCCGCTCCGCCGAATCCGGCGGGCTTCGGGCGCAACCTCGTGGAGATGGTCGTCCGGCAGTTGCGGGGCACCATCGCGTGGGCGGATGCCGGGCCGGGCACGACCGTCGAGATCGATGTCCCGCTCCGGCCTCCGGCTTGAGAATCGGGCACCGACCCTTAAAGCTACGCGCAAGCTCACCGGCTGCGAAGCCGAAGAACGGAGACGTCATGGGGACCGGGAACGCCGCGGATGCCGCGCTCCGCATCCTCGTGGTCGAGGACGAGGCGCTGATCGCGCTCGAACTCGAATGCCTGCTGGATGATCTCGGGCACGTCACGGTCGGGGTTGCTGGAACGGCGGCGGAAGCCATCGCGATGGGCCGATCCACGGCGCCCGACGTCGCCCTCGTCGACATTCACCTGATCGACGGCCCGACCGGCATCGAGGTCGCCCGCGCGCTCTCCTCCGACCGGCGCATCACCGTCGTGTTCATGACCGCCAATGCCAAGCGGATCCCGGATGATTTCGCGGGCGCGATCGGGGTGATCGCCAAGCCCTATTCCGAGCGGGTCGTGGCCAGCACCCTGGACTATGTGGCCGATCGCCGGGCCGGACGCGACGCGCCGGCCTGTCCGGACGGGTTCTCGCCCGCTCCCGTTTGAGCAGTTCCGCGCGGGCTTCCGTCTCGCGGTCCGCCGAGCGACGCCTTGCCTCGTCGCCGTGACCCCCGCCCCCGCAGAGGGGACGAGAGGAGCGCGCCGCCGGCGGATGCGATCCACCGATGATCTTCGATCCGGCAACCTGCTCGGGATGGGGAGCCTGCCGCGCACAACCACTGACGTCGCGATACGGGCCCGCCCCGGTGGGGCGTCGCAGCGCCCCGCGCCGTCTCAACTCCGCGCCGTCCGCTCCCGTTTCAGGCGGTAGAGGGCATCCAGCGCTTCCCGGGGCGTGAGCGCGTCCGGGTCGATGGCGTCGAGCAGCGCCCCGAGCGGATCCTCGGGCGGAGGTTCCGGCGGCGGCGGCGGCGCCAGGGCGGCAAAGAGAGGAAGATCGTCGATCCGCGCGCGGGCGGGGCGGCCGCGCTCGGCCTTCTCCAGGCTCTTGAGGATGGCTCCGGCCCGCGACACGACGCCTCCGGGCAGGCCCGCCAGCCGCGCCACCTGCAGGCCGTAGCTGCGCTCGGCGACCCCGGGCACCACCTCGTGCAGGAACACGACGCCGTCCCGGTGCTCGGCGACCTTCAGCGTCGCGTTCTCCAGCCGGGCCAGGCGGTCACCCAGGGCCGTCAATTCGTGGAAATGCGTGGCGAACAGGGCCCGGCAGGCATTGACCTCGTGCAGGTGCTCCAGACAGGCCCAGGCGATCGACAGGCCGTCGAAGGTCGCGGTGCCGCGGCCGATCTCGTCCAGGATCACCAGCGAGCGCCGGGTCGCCTGATTGAGGATCGCGGCGGTCTCGACCATCTCGACCATGAAGGTCGACTGCCCCCGGGCGAGGTCGTCGGCGGCGCCGACGCGGGAGAACAGCCGGTCGACGCGCCCGATCCGCGCCTCGGCGGCCGGCACGAAGGCGCCCATCTGGGCGAGCACCGCGATCAGCGCGTTCTGGCGCAGGAAGGTCGATTTGCCGCCCATGTTCGGGCCGGTGATCAGGCGGATCCGGCCGCGCGTGTCGCCCGAGAGGTCGCAATCGTTGGCGATGAAGGCTTCCCCCGCCCGGCGCAGAGCCGCCTCGACCACCGGATGACGGCCGCCGACCACGACGAAGCTCAGGGACTCGTCGACGACGGGCTGCCGCCAGTCGAGTTCCACGGCGAGTTCGGCGTGGCTCGCGGTGACATCGAGGCGGGCCAGCGCTTCAGCCACCTCGGCGATGGAATCCGCCTGGGCGAGCACGCGGGCGGCGAGGTCGTCGAAGACCGCCCCTTCCAGGGCGAGCGCCCGGTCGGAGGCGCCGGAGATCTTGGATTCGAGCTCGCCCAGCTCGACGCTGGTGAAGCGCATGGCGTCCACCATGGTCTGCCGATGGACGAATTCGCACTGCAGGCCCTTCAGGCACGCCTCGCCGACGGATTGCGGGACCTCGATGAAATAGCCGAGCAGGTTGTTGTGCTTGATCCGCAAGGTCCGGCAGCCGGTCTGCTCGGCGTAGCGGGCCTGCAGGGCGGCGATCACCTTGCGGGAATCCTGGCCGAGCGTCCGCGCCTCGTCGATCTCCGGGTGATAGCCTTCCCGGACGAAGCCGCCGTCGCGCCGGCTCAGGGGCAGGTCGTCGGCGAGCGCCGCCGCAAGGGTCGCGATCAGCTCCGGATCGGCCTCGGCGAGATGGTCGGCGAGGCGCGTCAGGTCCTCCGGCAGACCCGGGATGGCGGCGAGGCGGGCGCCGAGATCCGCCGCCACCGCGAGGCCGTCGCGGATCGCCGCGAGGTCCCGCGGCCCCGCGCGCCCGAGCCCGGTGCGCGAGAGGGCGCGGGCGAGGTCCGGTGCCCGGGCCAGGGCCGCGCGCAGGGCGCCGCGCAGGAGGCCGTCCTCCACGAGGTGGCCCACCGCCGCGTGCCGCCGGGCGATCGCGTCGAGCTTGGTGAGCGGGCCGGCGAGATGCTCGGCCAGCAGCCGCGCCCCGTTCGCGGTCACGGTCCGGTCGATCGTGGCGAGCAGGCTCCCCGTCCGCTCCCCCGACAGGGTGCGGGTGAGTTCGAGATTGGCGCGCGTGGCAGCGTCGATCGCCAGGGTGGCCCCGCTATCCTCCCGGGTCGGGACCGCCAGGGGCGGCCGCGCCGCGAGCTGCGTGCGGGCGATGTAGAGGAGCGCCGCTCCGGCCGCCGCGATCTCGGCCCGGGTGAACTGGCCGAACCCCTCCAGCGTCGAGACGCCGTACTGCTCGCGCAGGCGCCGCTCCGCCGCGGCGGGCTCCAGCTCGGCCTGCGCCAGGGGCACGATCGCGGCCCGGCTCTCCTGCCAGATCCGCGCCAGGGCCGGATCGGCATGGATCGCCTCGGAGAGGACGATCTCCCGCGGATCGTGCCGGGCGATGGCGCCGGCGAGGTCGCCGCCCGCGACCTCGCTCAAGGAGAAGCGGCCGGTGGAAATGTCGACGGCCGCCAGACCGTAGGCCACGGCCCCCTCCCCGGTCTTGCGGCGGCCGATCGCCAGGAGGAGGTTGGCCCGGGCCGGATCGAGGAGGCGATCCTCCGTGATCGTCCCGGGCGTGACGAGGCGGACCACCTCCCGCCGCACCACCGATTTCGGGCCGCGCTTCTTGGCCTCGGCCGGATCCTCGGTCTGCTCGCAGACGGCGACCCGGTGCCCGAGGGCGATCAGGCGGTTGAGGTAGTCGTCGGCGCGGTCGACGGGGACGCCGCACATCGGGATCTCGGTGCCGGCGTGCTTGCCGCGCTTCGTCAGCACGATGCCGAGCGCCCGGGAGGCGATCTCCGCGTCCTCGAAGAACAGCTCGTAGAAATCGCCCATCCGGTAGAACAGCAGGCAGTCCGGATTGGCGGCCTTGATCTCGATGTACTGCGCCATCATCGGCGTGGCGCCGACCGGATCGAGGCTGGCGGCGGGGGTCGAGGCGGCGGCGGGGCGAACGGCGGTACGGGCCATGGCGCCTCTTAGCAGAGCCTGTCTCTTATACCACATCTGCCTCTGCCGACGAAGAGGATAGTGTAGATCTCGGTGGTCGCCGTATC
>CAXDNE010000242.1:0-11200 GCA_963990595.1 uncultured Methylobacterium sp. | reverse complement strand
CGAGCTTGCCTCTTGTCTCGTGGGCTCGGAGATGTGTATAAGAGACAGATGGCGGCCCGCTCGAGGGCGTGCGGGCGGCGAGCCTCGCCTATTTCGGCCGCGAGCCGGTGCGCCTGACGGCAGCGCAGGCCGCGCTCCTCGTCGCCCTGCCGCAATCGCCCGAGACCCGCAGGCCGGATCGCTTCCCGGAGCGCGCCCGCGCAGCCCGCGACCGGGTTCTGGCCATCGCCGCCGCCCGGGGCATCCTCACCGCGGCCGAGACCGAGGCTGCCAGGGCCGAGCCCATTCCGACGGCACGAAAGGCCTTCCCGATGCTCGCGGCCCACGCCGCCGAGGCGGCGGTCGCGGCCGAACCCGCCGCCGCCGTGGTCCGTCTCAGCATCGACGGGCGCGTGCAGGAGCGGCTGGAGAGCTTGGCGGCCGAGCGGGCCGCCGCGGCCGGGCCGGGTCTCTCCGCGGCGATCCTCGTCCTCGACAACCGCGACGGGCGGGTGATCGCCCAGGTCGGCAGCGCCGGCTACCTGGATCCGGAGCGGCGCGGGGCCATCGACATGACGCTGGCGGTGCGGTCGCCCGGATCCGCGCTGAAGCCGTTCGTCTACGCGATGGCCTTCGAGGACGGGCTGGCGCATCCCGAGACGCTGCTGGAGGATCGCCCCGCCCGCTTCGCGGCGAGCTATGCGCCGGAGAATTTCGACCTGACCTTCCAGGGCACGGTCACGGCACGGCGCGCCCTGCAGCTCTCGCTCAACGTGCCGGCGGTCGAACTCATGGACGCGGTCGGACCCGCGCGGTTCATCGCGCGGCTGCGCGGGGCCGGGACCGGGATCCAGCTCCCGCGCGAGGCGGCACCGGGCCTGCCGGTCGCCCTGGGCGGACTCGGCATCACCCTCACCGATCTCGCGCGCCTCTATGCCGGCCTTGCCCGCGGCGGCATGGTGCCGGACATCGTGCGCCGGGCCGAGGCGGCGCCGGCCGGCTCCGACCACCGGGTCGCGGATCCTGTCGCCGCCTGGTACGTCGCCGATATCCTGCGCGGAACGCCGCCACCGGAAAACGCGCTCCCGAACCGCATCGCGTATAAGACGGGCACCTCCTACGGGTACCGGGACGCCTGGGCCGCGGGCTTCGACCGGCACGTGACGGTCGTGGTCTGGGTGGGACGGCCGGACGGCGGCGCGGTTCCGGGCCTCGTCGGGCGGACGGTCGCGGCGCCGATCCTGTTCGACGCCTTCGCGCGCCTCGGGCTCGAGCCTGAGCCGGTCCCGCAACCCCGGGACGTGCTGGCTGCAGGACCCGGCGGCCTGCCGCCGCCGCTCCGGCGCCTGCGTCGCGAAGCGACCGACACGCCGGGGCCGGCGCTGCGGATCGCCTATCCTCCGGACGGCGCCCGGATCGAGCTCGGCCCCGCCGCGGGCGGGCGTGACCGAGACGGCGAGACCGAAGGTCCGGCGCTCGCCCTCAAGGCGCTGGGCGGCGTGCCGCCGCTCACCTGGCTGGTCGATGGTCAGCCAGTCGTGCAAACGCCGCGGCGGCGCGCCCAGTGGTTCCCAGGAGGTGCCGGCTTCGCGCGGATCTCGGTTCTCGATTCCACAGGCGCGAGCGACAGCGTTTCCATCCGACTCGAATAGCCGGGCTTCGTCGATCTTGCCGGCGAAGCTTGGCCGTTGCGTGATTCCTCATGCGGGAACACGGCCCGCCGCTGACCAATGCATGCGGAGATTCACGGGTCATCAACGAATAGCGGTCTATCCGTTGCCCGTGAGGTCGGTGATGGCGTGGAAGGTCGGCGCCGCGGTGGCGGTGCTTCTCGGGTTCGTCGGCGTGGGTGCCGGCATCGGCAGCGGCCCGGATCCGCGCCGCGCGGGCTGGCGCGACTCCTATCGTGCGCCCGCCGAGATCCCGTTCCCGGCGGAGAATCCCTACTCGGCGGCCAAGGCCGAGCTCGGCCGGCGCCTGTTCTTCGATCCGATCCTGTCCGGCGATGGGACCCGCTCCTGTGCAACCTGCCACATCCCGGATCTGGCCTGGGGTGACGGGCGCGCCCGCGCGGCGACGCGCCAACACGGCGATATGGACCTGCGCACGCCGACGCTCCTCAACGTCGCCTGGCAGGACGGTCCCCTCGGATGGGACGGCAAGTTCCACACGCTCGAATCGGTCGCCCCGATGCCGATGACGGCGCCCGGCAACATGAACCTGCCGATGCCGGAGGCCCTGGCGCGGCTCTCGTCGGATCCGAGCTACGCGGCCGCCTTCGCCACCGCCTTCGCCGATCCCGCCATCACCCGCGAGCGGCTGGAGGCGGCGCTGGCGACCTTCGAGCGCCTGATCGTGACCGACACGGCTCCCTTCGACCGGTGGATTGCCGGCCATGAGGACGCGATCGACGAATCCGCCAAGCGGGGGTTCGACCTGTTCAACGGCCGGGCCGGCTGCGCGAACTGCCATTCCGGCTGGTCGTTCACCGACAACTCGTTCCACGATATCGGCGTCGGCTCGGGCACGGATATCGGCCGCGGCCGCCTCAAGCCGACCTCGGTCGCCCTGCAATACGCCTTCAAGACGCCGACCCTGCGGGACGTCGGCCGACGCGGCCCCTACATGCACGACGGGTCGGTGCCGACCCTCAAGGCCGTGATCGAACTCTACGATCGCGGCGGGATCGAGCGTCCGAGCCGGTCGCGGTCGATCAAGCCGCTCCATCTCACTGCGGCGGAGCGGACGGACCTCCTGGCCTTCCTGGCAACGCTCTCGACCCGCACGGGCCGCGACCTCGCCACCGTCACCTTCGCGGCGCGGGCTCCGGCACCCTGACGGCGCCGTCTTCCGAGCGAGCCACGGACCTGCCCTCCCCGTGCGCGGCGGCGCGGTTCAGCGGCCCAGCCCGCGCGGTGGCCCCCCCGAACTGCGCTGCTCACAGGCCTCCAACGCGGCGGCGAGACGGGTCTCGTTCGCCGCGGAATCGCGCGCGAGGTTCAGAACCGTGCCGAGGATCCAGACACTCGCGAGCAGGCTCACCATCGCGACGCCGAGCAGCACATAGCTCATCAATGTATTGCGGCGCAGATCACCCGTGAATTTCTGCGCCAAGTCCCGACTGTCCTGGGCGAGACTGTTCCGCGCGGCCACCAGCTCATTGTACATGTTGGTGATGGCGTTCGTGGACATGTACACCAGGAGCAGGTGGACGACGAAGTCGTCGTCCGTCGTGGTGTTCAGGGCGGCCGCGATCCGCACGGCGAGCTGACGCTCCCAGGGCTGAAGATCGCGGCCGTGGACCGACCGGTAGAACCGCTCGAGGTTGGTCACGGCCGGAGCGCATCCCGCCACGCCGTGTGGAAGTTGCGCCGCAGGCGGCGTCCCTCGACGCGCAGGCGCATCGGCGCGCTGTTCGCCAGCACCTGCCAGGTCATGTGCTGCACCCGCAGAGCCTCGATCAGGCGCTCGCCGATCCGCTCGATCTCGATGACGCGGAAATTCGGCTGCTTGCGCAGCGCGCGCACGAGATCGGACGATTCGAGATAATCGAAGTTGGTCGCCTGCGCGGTGTTCTTCGCCAGGATCGCCCGATCGCACTCGATCAGCATCGGCCGCAGCTCCTTGAGCACCTCCAGGGCCGTGGGATCGACCGCGCCGGCGGCGACGACCACGGCGAGGCGGATATGGGCCTCGCGGCAGCTCTCCACGATGATCTCGGTGCAGCGCCGCGTCGTCTCGGTGTCGCCGGCCGGGAAATCGACCACCACGAAGCGCTCGGCGGCGTCCACGACGCGCTCGATCATGTCCTGGCACAGGGTCGGATCGACGCGGCCGGTGCTGTCCTCCGCGCGCAGGCGCTGCCGGAAGCAGGCCACGCCCGTCCGGCGCGGGACGAAGTTGTCGCTGCCGGGGCTGGTCTCCTGCATCAGGGCCGTGTGGAAATGCCTGTTGGCCGGGTCGGTATCGATCGCCAGGACCGGACCGACTTCGGCGCAGAGGTCGGCGACCTGCAGGGCGATGGTCGTCTTCCCGACGCCGCCCTTGCCGCCCAGGCAGAGCACCAGCAGTTTCGCCGCCGGGCCCAGGAGGTCGCGCTGGATGTCTTGGATCTCGTCCGGGCTGTACCAAGCCGGGACCTTGGTCTGTGTACCGTCGGTCATGATTTTCTCCTCGCTGATGTGTGCAGGGCCGATTTCCGCGCCGCGGTGACGCTCAAGACGGGGCCTGCGGATCTGTCAGGATCGATGCGATGCGGCTCTGAGGCGGCCCTGCGCCGACGCGGCCGCGCGCGATGAGCTCGCCGGGTCTCGAGCCGCCGATCCGGTCATGCGCGAGCCCACAGGCGCGCCGGGCTCATCCGCCGCCTGAGCCCGGCGCGCCGCGCGGGGCGGGCGGAGGAAGAAGGATCTGCCGCGCCGTGCATGGCGGGTCGATGCGCGGCCCGGCCGCCTCGATCCGAAAATCGAGCCTCAGAATATCGTCCCCCTCAACGCATGCACCCCGTCGCTGGGCCCCTGGCTTCGGCGGGACGGCTGCGGCGCGTTATCCCGTCCAATTCGACCTCGCCCAAGACTCTGCGCAGTCGCTCGCGACATGCAAGCCTCAGCGGACCCGTTTCGACCGGGTTTCCTCTGCTACATCCCAAACATCGACGAGTCTACGAACAGGGGGATCGAATTCTATATTTCGGTCAATACGCAAATTTGTTCTACATTTGTCTATATATAGCGCAAAATACTGAGAAAACTCTGCCGTATTCGCACGATCAGAATCGCGAATAAGAGTTCATTAGTCAGAGCCGCAAAGTGTTGATCCCGGCACAGCGAGGCGGGCGTCCGAGGGATTTCACCGGCACCGCGCCGGAGCCCTGTTGGCTGACGGGTCCGCGGGCCAGGATTGGCGCTGGGCAGGCGAACCGAGACGGGTCGGGCGGGTGACCAGCCAAGGGCGTAGCGCCTTCGACCGTCCATCGCAGCGCCAGCGGATGGTCAGCGGCTCCCCGCGGACCTGCGCAGCCGCGGAAGCCGGGACGTCTACGCAGAATCCACAGCGTTAACCTTTCACTCATATTCGTTAACAAATCATTGGCGAAGTTCCGGGCAACTTATTTAAATAGGTCGGTAACCACGGTGTCGCTGCGTAGCGACGAGGGTCCGATGCCAACATTCAAGAAGAAGCGGTTATCGGTCGCCTGCGCGCTTGGTCTGTCGGGTCCCCTGACTCTCGCCGCGACGAGCGCGGCCGAGGCCCACGTGAAATGGTTCTGCGCCTACGATGTGGCGGGCCAGCCCCAGGGTCTGGAGCAGGTTCTGTGCCTGGACTTCGAGTGGTTGACCGGACTTGCCTTGGCCTGCCTGATGTTCGGGTGCCTCGCCGAGGGCACGCCGCTGGGCGGCGCGCTGCTCAACGCCCTCGATCGCGTGACCACGCGGATCCGGATCGACACCGAACTGCTTGTCCGCGCCACGCTGGGCTTCTTCCTGGTCTCGCTCTGGGACCTCGGCGGCATCATCCTCACCCCGGAACTGAAGACCGACGTCGCCTGGATCCCGTGGCTTCAGCTCGCCATGGCCGCCTGCCTGATCTGGCGCCGCACCATGCCGATCACCGGCCTCGGCATCGTCTTCCTGTTCAGCTTCGCCACCGCGCAGTACGGCCTGTTCCACCTCGCCGACTATCCGATCTTCCTGGGGATCGCCGCCTATCTGATCGCCCAGGGCCTCGACCTGATGCCCTTCGACATCCGCCCGCTCGACATCGTGCGCTGGTCCGCCGCCGTCACGCTGATGTGGGCGTCCATCGAGAAATGGGCCTACCCGGAATGGACGGCGCCGCTCATCGCCGCCAAGCCGCAGATGACCATGGGCGCGACGCCCGAGCTGTTCATGCAGGCCGCCGGCGTGATCGAGTTCACCCTGGCCTTCGCGCTGATCTGGACGCCGCTCGTCCGGCGCAGCGCGGCGATCATCCTGGCGGCGGTCTTCGTCTCGGCGATCTTCGAGTTCGGCAAGGTCGATGCGATCGGCCATTCCGGGATCATCGTGGTGCTTCTGGCGATCGCCGCCGACGATGTCCGGGTGCCGGTGCGGGCCCGGCAGGCGCTGCTGGCGCCGGCCTGGTACGGGGCGGCGCTCGCGGCCTTCCTGTTCCTCTATTACGTGGGCCACGCCGCCCTGTTCGGCGGCCTGAGCGAGATGCCCGTCATCTGACGGCGCGCCGCCCCGGCCTCATCGCGCCGCGAGCAGCGGCGCGAACACGTCGATGAGGCCGTTGATCAGGATCTGCGTGCCGACGCACAGCAGCAGGAAGGCGAACAGGCGTCCGGTCACACGGGCCCGGGCCGGGCCGATGAGCGCCACCACCCGGTCGGCCGAGGCGTAGATGAGGGCGACCGCCGCGGCCACCACCAGGGCCGCCAGCGTGACACCGAGATAGAAGCCGAGCCGCTCCGCGTAGGCCTCCGGCCGGTTCGCGCCCAGGGTGATGGCGACCGCGATCGTGCCCGGGCCGGTGGTGAAGGGCAGGGTGAGGGGGAAGAACGCGATCTCGGACAGCGGGCCGGGCGCCGGATCCCCCTGCGGCTCCGGGGCATCGGGGCCGCGATTTGCCGACCCCGACGCCTCGGCCTGCTTGCGCGCCTCCCGCGCCTCCGGCCGGTTGAGCTGGGTCCAGGCCGACGACATCACCACGAGGCCGCCGGCGATGCGCAGCGCCCCCAGGGTGACGCCGAAGAAGTTGAGGATCGGCGTGCCGGCCCAGAGGGCGCCGAGCATGACCAGGGCCGCGTAGAGGCCGATCCGGCGCGACAGCAGCACCCGCTCGGCGTGGCTGTAGGCGCTCGTCACCTGCGCGAAGATGAAGGCCCCCCCGATCGGATTGACGATCGAGATCAGGCCCGAGAGGGCGAGCAGGAATTGCTGGACGGTGAAATCGATGCTCATCGGCGCCGGCCCGTGTCGCACGCACTCCTAGCCCATGGGCCTCTTACGAATCGTGTCGCGGGCGTCCGGATCAGCCGGGAGAGGGGGCCGGCACCAGCACCCGGGCCGGCGCGAGGCGGCGGGCACGGCGCACCTGCTGAACGGCGACCGGACGGTAGAGCTGCTTCGTCGCGTCGACCACGTGCAGGCCCGCGAAGGGCAGGGACAGGCTGGTGCCGAGCCATTCCCAGGCAGGTCCGGTGCGCAGCATCAGGCGCGAGCGCGCCGGTGGCATGTAGAGGGTCTCGGACCAGTTCACCGGCGAGAACAGCGTGTCGCGCATCAGCCGCCCGAGCTGCGAGCGGCTGTAGGGCTGGCCGTGGCCGAACGGCGTCGCCTCGCGCCGGGCCCAGACGCCCCGCCGGTTGGGCACGACCAGGATCATGCGGCCGCCGGGGGTGAGGGTGCGCCAGACCTCCTGGAGCAGCTCGGTCGGGCTCTCCACCGATTCGAGGGCGTGGACCAGGATGACCCGGTCGATGGCGGCCTCGGGGAGGGGCATCATGGTCGGATCGGCGAGCGCCGCGCAGGAGCGGCCGGTGCTCGGCCAGTTCACCACGCCCTGTGTCGCCGGCATGAAGGCCAGCGTGCGCTCGGCGATGCAGTGGATCGGACCGAGATACGGCGTCGCGTAGCCGATGCCGAGGACGCGCAGGCCCGAGACCGAGCCCAGGAACTCGTGAAGCGCCCGGCCGACCACGCGATGGGTCGTGCGGCCCAGAGGACTGGCATAGAAGGCCCGCAAGCCGTTGACGTCGAGACGCATGGAGGAACAGGACACCACAGGCGGAACGATTGTTGTACTCAATGGTGAGCCGGGCTGCGCGCGGCAAGCGCCGGCGGAACCGGGCGGGATCGCCGCCTGTTCCCGGCAGCAGCTTTCACGCCGGTCGCGCCGCCGTCGATCACGCGCGATCGGCAAAGGCGCCGGGCCTTTTCGACGCGCTCACGCGCGCCGAATCGGGTACTGGATCGGCGGAGAGCGCTTTGGGAGTTCACGCGATGGCCGCCGAGACCGAGATCCGCACCTTCCTCTGCCGGAGCGACAATATCGGTGTCCTGATCCGCGACCCGGCCACCGGGGCCTGCGCGGCCATCGATGTGCCGGAGGCCGGGCCGGTCCTGAAGGCGCTCGACGAGACCGGCTGGCGGCTGACCGACATCCTCGTCACCCATCGCCACGGCGACCACGTCGAGGGCATCCCGGCGGTGAAGCAGGCGACGGGAGCCCGGGTCGTGGCGCCCGCGAAGGCCGGCGACGCGGTCCCGCTGGTGGATGTCGCGGTCCGCGAGGGCGACACGGTGCGGGTCGGCGATCTCGAGGCCCAGGTCTGGGAGACCCCGGGCCACTGCATCGACCATGTCACCTACTGGTTCGCGCGCGCCGGCCTCGTCTGCGCCGGCGACACGCTGTTCACCTTAGGCTGCGGCCGGGTGATGGAGAGCCCGCCCGAGACCCTGTACCGGTCGCTGCGGCGCTTCGACGACCTCCCCGACGCGACGCGCGTGTTCAGCGGCCACGATTACGTCCTCGCCAATGCCCGCTTCGCCCTGGCGGCGGACCCGGAGAACCCGGATCTCAGGGCCAGATTCGCCGAGGCCGAGCGGGCCAAGGCGGAGGGCCGCTTCCTGATCCCGTCGACCATGGGCGCCGAGCGCGCCGCCAACCCGTTCCTGCGCAGCGCCGAGCCGGCTTTGGCCAAGGCGGTCGATCTCGCGCCCGGGACGGATCCCGAGGCGGTGTTCGTCGCCCTGCGCGCGTGGAAGAACCGCTTCTGACGCAGGGGGCAGCGAGAAAAATTTGTTGCCTTCTCAAGGCGAATTGACACATAGGGTTGTCTAAGCGGTCCTAATCCGCTCAGGTAACCGGGCTCCCGGGGGGAAGCCATAACGTCAACGCGAAGCGCCGGGACGCTTCGACCGGTATGATGGGGGTCCGTCTCGCCCTACCACCTGTCCACTTCCCGCCTACCGCTGCCTTTCCTTAAGCCAGAGTCCGACGGGTCCAAGGAGGAGGCGCTCAGCGCCAAGGCCAAGCTCTCCGTCGCCGATGCCGCCGAGACCGGTCCGCTCCGCGAAGGGGGCGACTCGGCCGGTACGGCGCGGCCCCGCGCGCCGGTTGCGGCCGACGTGCGGCTACTCGGCATCGCCACCGAGCACCTCTCGCGGCTCGGCCCCAAGCGCGTGACGGTCGTCGCGGTCGCCGCTGAAGCCGGCATGACGCACGCCAATGTCTACCGGTACTTCCCGTCGAAGGACGCGCTCCTCGACGCGGTGGCAGGGCGCTGGCTGCGCGAGGTCGAAGCTCGGCTCGCCGGCATAGCCGACGCGCCCGACCCCGCCGACGACAAGATCGAGCGCCTGCTGACCGCCCTCGCCACCGTGCAGCGGGACGCGCTGTTCGACGAGCCGAACCTGTTCGCGGTCCATCTCGACGCCACCGTGTCGGCTCGGCCGATCGCCCGGCGGCATCGCGTGCGCCTGCGCAGCCTCGTCGAGCGCGTGGTCGAGGAGGGCATCACCTCCGGCATCTTCTCGGCGCGCGACCGGGAGCGGGCGATCGCCTACATCTTCGACGCCAGCTACCGCTTCACCCATCCGCTGGCGATCCAGCACGATGCCGAGGTCCCCCGCGACCTGATCGAAGCCCGGTTCGGGGCCGTCATCCACGCGATCCAGCGGGTTCTGCGCTCCGGTATCCTCTGAGACGCCGCCGCAGAAACCAGAACCTTCGAAGGCCCGGGCCCAGGTCCGGGCCTTTCGCGTTCCATCGCCGGCGCGCCGCGGAATCCGGGCCCAGGAAACCCCGAAATGACAGCTTTTCCGATCTGTCATCCGAGCTTCGCGGCCGCTGCCGCGCACGGTGCACTGCACCTAAAACCTTCGCGACGTTGACGTTTCCCTGCACCGGCCCGGCCCCGTCCGGGCCGTCCGCCGCGGCGGACGGGGGCCCCGCGCGCCCCGCATCGGGTTGAAGCGTCGGTGCTTTTCGGCCACACAGCCGCGCAGATTTCAGAGCGGCGAATCCGGCCCCGGCCCCTTGGGGACGCGCGGTCCCGGCCTCCCGCGAAACATCGTTGAAGTCGACTCGCAGCGGAGACGGATCCGACATGGCTCGCAACAAGATCGCGCTCATCGGTGCCGGCCAGATCGGCGGCACCCTGGCTCTTCTCGCCGGCCTCAAGGATCTCGGAGATGTCGTGCTGTTCGACATCGTCGACGGCGTGCCGCAGGGCAAGGCGCTCGACATCGCCGAGGCTGCCCCGGTGGAGGGCTTCGACGCGACCTACGCGGGCGCCAGCGACTACGCGGCGATCAAGGGTGCCGACGTGGTGATCGTCACCGCCGGCGTTCCGCGCAAGCCCGGCATGAGCCGCGACGACCTGATCGGGATCAACCTGAAGGTCATGCAGGCGGTGGGCGAGGGCATCAAGACCTACGCGCCGGATGCCTTCGTGATCTGCATCACCAACCCGCTCGACGCGATGGTGTGGGCGCTGCAGAAGTTCTCCGGCCTGCCCACCAACAAGATCGTCGGCATGGCCGGCGTCCTCGACTCGGCCCGCTTCCGGCACTTCCTGGCTGAGGAGTTCAAGGTCTCTGTGGAAGACGTCACCGCCTTCGTGCTCGGTGGCCACGGCGACGACATGGTCCCGCTGACCCGCTACTCCACGGTGGCGGGCGTGCCGCTGACCGACCTCGTCAAGCTCGGCTGGACCAGCCAGGAGAAGCTCGACGCCATGGTCGATCGCACCCGCAAGGGCGGCGGCGAGATCGTCAACCTGCTCAAGACCGGCTCGGCCTTCTACGCGCCCGCCGCCTCCGCCATCGCCATGGCCGAGAGCTACCTGCGCGACAAGAAGCGGGTCCTGCCCTGCGCCGCCTATCTCGACGGCCAGTATGGCGTGAAGGGCATGTTCATCGGCGTGCCGATCGTCATCGGCGCGAACGGCGTGGAGCGCGTCCTCGAGGTGACCTTCGACGCCGCCGAGAAGGCGATGTTCGACAAGTCCGTCGCCTCCGTCACGGGCCTGATCGAGGCCTGCAAGGGCGTCGACAGCAACCTCGCCTGACCGGTAAGCGGATACCGGGCGGCGCGAAGCGTTCGGAGATTCGAATCCCGATCGCTCGATCTCTCTACGCGCTGCCCGCTGCCACCTATTCGCTCCTCCCTACGAGGCTCCGATGAATATCCATGAATATCAGGCCAAGGCCGTGCTGAAGGAGTTCGGCCTGCC
>CAXDNE010000241.1:0-11224 GCA_963990595.1 uncultured Methylobacterium sp. | reverse complement strand
CACCAGGACCGTGCGGCCGGGCAGCGGCACGGCCGCGCCGGCCGGGTAGGCCGGGGCGTCCGGCGCCAGCGCGCCGCGGGGCTCGCCCGTGTCGAAGACCGGATTCCAGGGACCGCCGATCACCGGGGCGAGACGGAACGTGCAGGCCCCCGCCCCGGCGTTGAACAGCATCAGCAGGCGGTCGCCCGGACCGCCATCGTTGCCGATCTGCATCCCGAACACCTGGAGCCCGTCGTCGGACCAGTGGCGCCCCTCCATCTCGGCGCCCTCGGGGGACAGCCAGTGCACGTCGCGCAGGGGCTCGTCCGGGTCGATCAGCGCGCCGGTGAAGAAGCGCCGCCGCCGCAGGGCCGGCTGGGCGCGGCGCAGGGCCAGGAGATGGGCGACGAAGCCCGTGAGGTCGGGATCCGGATCGGTGGTCCAATCCATCCAGCTCGTCGGGTTGTCCTGGCAATAGGCGTTGTTGTTGCCGCCCTGGCTGCGGGAGCGCTCGTCGCCCATCAGCAGCATCGGCACGCCCTGGGCCAGCATCACGGTGGCCAGCATGTTGCGCTTCTGGCGGGCCCGCAGGGCCAGGATGCCCGCATCGTCGGTGTCGCCCTCGACGCCGTAATTGCGGCTGACGTTGTGACCGTGGCCGTCGCGGTTGTCCTCGCCGTTGGCCTCGTTGTGCTTCTCCTCGTACGCCACCGTGTCGGCGAGCGTATAGCCGTCGTGGCTCGCGATGAAGTTGACGCTGGCCAGGGGCGAACGCCCGGAGGGCGCGAACACCTCGCGCGAGCCGGTCAGCCCCTGGGTCACTTTCGCCAGCGTGCCGGGATCGCCCTTCCAGAAGCCCCGGGTGGCGTCGCGGAACTGGTCGTTCCACTCGCTCCAGCCGCGGGGATAGCCGCCGAGCTGGTAGCCGCCCTCCCCGATATCCCAGGGCTCGGCCACCATCTTGACCCGGGCGAGCACCGGATCCTGCGCCACCGCCTGGAAGAAGGCCGCCTGCGGGGTGAAGGCCAGCGGCGCGCGCCCGAGGCTCGACGCGAGGTCGAAGCGGAAGCCCGCGATCCCGTAGGCGGTGACCCAGTGGCGCAGGGAATCGAGCACGAGCTGCATCACCCGCGGGTGGCTCACGTCGAGGGTGTTGCCGCAGCCGGTGCAGTCGAGATTGCGGTGCGGATCGGCCGGGTCGAGCTTGTAGTAGCTGGCATTGTCGATGCCGCGGAACGACAGGGTCGGTCCGGTGTGATCGCCCTCGGCGGTGTGGTTGTAGACCACGTCCAGCCAGGTCTCGATCCCGGCGGCGTTCAGCTCCCGGATCGCCGCCTTCAGGCCACCGAGGCCCCCCTCCCCCAGGTAGCGCGGATCCGGCGCGAAATAGCCGAGGGGCTGATACCCCCAGAAGTTGACGAGGCCCCGCTCGACCAGGAAGCGGTCATCCGCGAAGGCCTGGATCGGCAGCAGTTCCAGGGCGGTGACGCCGAGCTTGACGAGGTGCGCGATGATCGCCGGATGGGCCAGCGCCGCGTAGGTGCCGCGCTCGGATTCGGGGATGTCGGGATGGGTGCGGGTCAGCGCCTTGACGTGCGCCTCGTACACCACCGTCTCGGCGAGCGGCCGGCGCACCGGATCGAGGGCGAGATCGGGCACTTCGGGGGCGGTGACCACGCATTTCGGCATGTAGACCGCGCTGTCGCGCCGGTCGATCCGGTCCTCGCGCCCGCCCTTCCGGTGCGCGTAGAGCGCGTCGTGCCAGCGGATCCGGCCACGGATCTCCCGGGCGTAGGGGTCGAGCACCAGCTTGGAGGCGTTGAACCGGTGGCCGCCCGCCGGATCCCAGGGCCCGTGCACCCGGTAGCCGTAGAGCTGGCCCGGCAGAACCCCGCGGAGATAGCCGTGCCAGACGTCGTCGGTGCGGCAGGGCAGCCGGACCGTGCGGGTCTCGTGCCGCTCGCCCGGCTCGAACAGGCAGATGTCGACCGCGGTGGCGTGCTCGGAGAACAGGGCGAAGTTGACCCCGCGCCCGTCGAAATGCGCGCCGAGCGGCGCCGGCACCCCGTCATCGACGGCGATCATGCGGGGCGTCCGGTCGCGCAGGAGGCCGCAGGCGGAAGCAGCGGAGCGCGCCGGCTATTCGGCCGCGGCGGCGGCGGTCGGCGGCTCGCGCTCGATCGTGCGGAAATTCTCCAGCTCCGCCAGGAAGTTGCGCGCCCACCAATCGACATCCTCGCGGGTCATGCGCTCGACCATGGGCTTCCAGCGCGCCACCCGCTCCGCCTTCGGCATGTAGAGCGCCGCGCGGATCGCCTCCGCCACCTCGAACCGGTCGTAGGGGTTGATCAGCAGCGCCTCGGGCAATTGCCGGGCGGCGCCGGCGAATTTCGACAGGACCAGCACGCCCGGATCGTCCTCGCTCTGCGCGACCACGTATTCCTTGGCGACGAGGTTCATGCCGTCGCGCATCGGCGTGACGAGGCCGACCCGGGCCGCCCGGTAGAGGCCGGCGAGCACCGGGCGCGGATAGGCCTTGGTGATGTACTGGATCGGCGTCCAGGCCGGGTCGCCCAGCGAGCCGTTGATCTCGCCGACCTTCTCGTTCACCTCCCGGGCGAGCTGCTCGTATTCCGGCACCTCGCTGCGGGATTTCGGCGTGATCTGGATGTAGGTGACGTTGCCGCGCTGGTCGGGATTGGAGGCGAAGAAGCTCTCCACCGCCTCCATCCGCTCGGGCACGCCCTTGGAATAGTCGAGCCGGTCGACGCCGATCAGCAGCTTGCGGGTGCGCAGGCCCGCGATGGTCTCGCGCACGACCTTGTTGGCATTGGCCTTCTCGGCGGCCTCCTTGAAGCCGGCGACGTCGATGCCGATCGGGAAGGCGCGGATCCGGGTCCGGCGCCCGTCGACCATCAGCGAGCCGCCGCCCAGGGGAATCGCCCGCTGGGTGTCGACGAGGTTGCGCTGCAGGTTCTGGACGTCCGCCTCGGTCTGCAGGCCGATCAGGTCGTAATCGACGATGGCGCGCAGCAATTCGCCGCTCGCCGGCAGGGAGTTGAACACGTCGGCGGCGGGCCAGGGAATGTGGTGGAAGTAGCCGATCGGGTTGTCGAGCCCGAGGCCGCGCAATTCGGCGGCGAGGGGCAGCAGGTGGTAATCGTGGACCCAGATGATGTCGTCGGGCTCGACCAGCTTGGCGAGCGCGCGGGCGAAGGTCCGGTTCACGCGGCTGTAGCCGGCATAGTCCGACCGCGAGAAGGCGCCGAGCCCGAGCCGGTAATGCATGATCGGCCACAGGGCCCGATTCGCGAAGCCGGCGTAGTATTCGAGATGGTCCTGCGGCGAGAGGTCGACGACGGCGTACTGGACCCGGCCCCGGTCGATCAGCGTCGGCTCCTCGGAGGGCTCCTCCGTGATGGTGCCGCTCCAGCCGAACCACAATCCCTCATAGGCTGTGAAGGCTTCCTTGACCGCGACGGCGAGACCCCCCGCCGCCACCGCCTTGCCGCCCTCTTCTGGGACGGCGACGCGGTTCGATACGATCACAAGGCGTGCCACGCGGGTCGGCTCCGGATCAGGGGCGCGGGTCGAGTCGAGGATCTCGCCGCGCCTGCATCGGGACTTCTACTAGTATGTCAGAACGCGCGGAGGCCCTGCGCGATCCTTTGTTAGAACTTGGGGCAACCCAAGCGTGAAGCCGGGCGCGGGTCAAGTCGAGTCGTGTCCGTCCGGAACAGGGCGGCCGCTCCGTCCCGGCGCCCCGTCGAGCCGTTCCCGCGGCCGTCCCGGCGCGGCGCCGCGCAAGCGTGGCGGTTCTGCCAGGCGGCGCCTGAACGCGCGCTGAGCGGCGCCCCGGATTGGGTATCGCTCCGGCGCGCAGGCGGCACCGGAACCGGTGACAGCCCAATCGGTTACTCAGCCATCGCGGGGGCCGCGGTCGCCGTGAGCGGCGGCGTCCCCGCGTCGCGAGGAGTGTTTTCGAGATGGCCGGCAACGAGTTACCGCAGGACGCGCCCAGGGATCCGCTGGCGGATCCGCTCCACGAGCGGCCGCACGCTGCCGCCGACGAGCGCGCGCAGTGGCGCGCCCTGCAGGGCGATGTCGAAGGGCTGGCCGACGAGGCGGCGGAGCGCGGGCGCGGGCTCCTCGACGCCGCGCGGCTGCAGGCGCAATCCTATGTCGAGCAGCGCAAGAGCGACGCGGCGCAGTCGGTCCACGACCTCGCCCAGACGATCCGCAATTCGGGCCGGGATCTCGGCGACAAGCCGAACGTGCGCGCCTTCTTCGACAGCGCCGCCGACGGCCTGGAGCAGCTCGGCACCTCGATCGAGCGGCGCAGCCTCAGCGACTTCTACAGCGAGGCCGAGACCTTCGCCCGCCGCGCCCCGGTGGCGGTGGCGGTGGGCACCTTCGTGGCCGGCCTGATCGCCGCCCGCTTCATCAAGTCGTCGAGCCTGCCGCCGGAGGCGCCGGACGGCGACGCCCGCGACACCTTCCGGGCTTGAGCCATGGCCCAGGGTCCTGATCCGCGCCACGATCCGCGCCAAGCCGGCCCCGGCGGCGCCTCCAGCATCCAGAGCCTGATCGGCGACGCCCTGCGGGAGACGAACGAACTCGCCCGCAAGGAGATCGCGCTGTTCCGGGCCGAGATGGCCGGCAACATCCGCCAGCTCATCGTGGGTCTCGCCTGCATGGTCGGCTCGGCGGTCTTCGCCGTGGTCGCCCTGCTGGTCCTGATCGGCGCCTTCGTGAAGTGGCTCGCCACGATCGTGGGCTCCGAGTGGCTCTCGGCGCTGATCGTCGGCGGCGTGCTGCTGGTCATCGCCCTCGGGATGGCCCTGTGGGCGCGCAGCGTTCTCTCCCTCTCCACCCTGGCCCCGAAGCGCACCACGCGTCAGGTTCGCCAGGATGCCCAGGCCCTGTCGGAGCGCGTGTCCGGATGAGTTCGATGAACGACCTCGAGAAGGAGATCGAGGAGAGCCGCGCCCGGCTCGACGACACGATCGACCGCATCCAGGGCCGGCTGTCGGTGCCGAATCTCGTGGACGAGATGCTGGGCAATGCCCGGCGCGTGCCCGCCCTGAACAGCACCTATGACAGCGCCCTGGAGGCGGTGCGCCGCAACCCCGTGCCGGTGCTGCTGATCGCGGCCGGCGTGGGCCTGCTGTTCAACCGGATGGCGCGCGACGCGCAGCGCCGGCGCACGGAGGTCTCGGCCGAGCGCGTCGCCGCCCTGAACACCGGCGCGGCCCGCGGCTACGATCCCGATCTCCCGACGGTGCGGCCGGCCCGCGACCCGCTGGAGAAGACCGAGATCTGAGGTCCGCGCAGGACCCGGAACGAGACGACCCGAGGCCGGCCGGGAGGCCGGGAAGAGCGGCGTCACCCGCGTGGATCGCGCGCCGCCGAGATGGACATTCGAGGATAGCGCCATGACCGACAAGCCGGGCACCACCGCCACCCCGTCCAGCATCCCCGAGCAGATCGCCGCCGAAGCAGCGATGCCGCACGGGTCCGGCAACCAGAACCTGCGGCCGGATCCGGCCGGCCTCGGCGATCCGGGCGGGACGCCCGGCGCGGCGGCGGGCGATTTCACCCTGCGGCCGGACCCGCGCGGCCTGCACGATCCGCTCCCGCACGCCGCCGCGCCGCAGGCGGCCGACGCGGCCGCTCCGGCGCAGGACGGAGTCCGCGCGGCGGGCGACCGGGCCGCCGACCTCGCCGGGCAGGCGCGCCAGACCGTCTCGGATCTCGCCAGCGACATCGGCGGCCGGCTCGGCGGCGCGGCCGACCAGGCGCGCGACCGCGCCGCCTCGGCCTACGACGATGCGCGGGAGCGCGCCGGTGCGCTCCACAGGCGCAACATGCGGGCGATCGACGACCTGACGAGCCATGGGATCGAGGGCCTGCAGCGCGGCCGCACCGCCGTCGAGCGCTTCGTGGACGACAATCCGCTCCTCGTCGGCGTGGTCGGCGTCGCCGCCGGCCTGCTGCTCGGCGCGCTGCTGCCGCGCACCCGCCAGGAGGACCGGAGCATCGGCCCCTGGGCCGACGAGATGCGCGACCAGGGCCTGCGCTACGCCCGCGAGGTCACCAATATGGGCCGCGAATTCGTCCAGACCGCCCTCGATCCGGACAACCTGAACGCCGCCGCCCGCAAGGTCGCCGAGACCGACACGCCCAAGCCCCCGGAGGGCGAGCGGAAGGCCCACACGCTCTGAAATCCCGTCCCGCTCCGCCGGTCCCGCCGGCGGAGCGGCCCGCTTCAGTCCCGGTACAGCCCCGCATAGGTCTCGCGGAGCAGGTTCTTCTGCACCTTGCCCATGGTGTTGCGCGGCAGCTCGTCCACGAAGAGCACGCGCTTGGGACATTTGAACCGGGCGAGACGCCCGTCCAGCGCGGCCTGCACCCCGGCCTCGTCCGGAGCCTGCGGACCGCCCACCACCACGGCGGTGACCGCCTCGCCGAAATCCGGATGGGCCAGCCCGATCACCGCGGATTCGACCACGCCCGGCAGGGCGTCGATCTCGGTCTCGACCTCCTTCGGGTAGACGTTGAAGCCCCCTGAGATGATCAGGTCCTTGCCGCGCCCGACGATGTGGACGTAGCCGCGGGCATCGACCTTGCCGAGGTCGCCGGTGATGAAGAAGCCGTCGGCCCGGAACTCGGCGGCGGTCTTCTCGGGCATCCGCCAGTAGCCCTTGAACACGTTCGGGCCCTTCACCTCGATCATGCCCACGGACTCCGCGCCGAGGGCCGCGCCGGTCTCCGGTTCGACCACCCGCAGGGCCACGCCCGGCAGGGGGAAGCCCACCGTGCCGGCGACCCGGTCCCCGTCATAGGGGTTCGAGGTGCTCATGTTGGTCTCGGTCATGCCGTAGCGCTCGAGGATGGCGTGGCCGGTGCGGGCCTGCCAGTCCCGGTGCGTCTCGGCCAGCAGCGGCGCCGAGCCCGACACGAACAGGCGCATGCCGCGGGCGGCCTCCGGCGTGAGGCCCGGCTCCTTCAGGAGGCGGGTGTAGAAGGTCGGCACGCCCATCAGGACGGTGGCCCGGGGCATCAGGCTCAGGATCAGCTTGGGATCGAGCCGGGGCAGGAACAGCATGGAGCCGCCGCTCGCCAGCACCGTGTTGGTCGCCACGAACAGGCCGTGGGTGTGGAACACCGGCAGGGCGTGGATCAGCACGTCGTCGGCGGTGAACCGCCAGACGGCGACCAGGGTGCGGGCATTCGACGCGAGGTTGTCGTGGCTGAGCATGGCGCCCTTGGAGCGCCCGGTCGTGCCCGAGGTGTAGAGGATCGCCGCGAGATCCTCCGGGCCCCGGGCCACGTCGGCGAAGGCGCCGTCCTGCTGGTCGGCGGCCTCGGCGGCGCTGCCGCGGCCCGCGGCGTCGAGGGTCCAGATCCGGCCGACGCCCGCGGCGGCCTCCGCCAGCGCGCCGCGCTTGCCCGGATCGCAGACGAACACGGACGGCTCGGCGTCGCCGAGGAAATAGCCGATCTCCGCCGGGGTGTAGGCGGTGTTGAGCGGCAGGAACACGGCCCCCGCCCGGACCGTGCCGAGATACAGGAAGATCACCTCGGGGCTCTTCTCGACCTGCGCGGCCACCCGGTCGCCGGGCCGCACGCCCGCCGCCTGCAGGGCCGCCGCGTAGGCGCCGGAGCGGGCGATCAGGTCCGCGTAGGTGTAGTGCCGCCCCTCGGGCGTCTCGATCACGGTCTTGGCGGGATCGGGAACGCCGTCGCGGATCAGGGAGAAGAGGTGGTTCGTCATCGTGCGGTCGAGCTGCCACGGGCCGTGGGTCTGCGGCACCCATAGCCCCCCGGAGGGCCTCTCGGCGAGCCCTTTCAGGCCGCGAGCCGCTGCCGCGACGACAGGAAGGCCCCTTCGGGCGCGCGTTCGGGGGCGAACAGCCCCAGCCCGGTGGGCGCCGGCATGCCCACGTAGATCGCCTCCATGCCGCCCCGGGCATAGGCCTCGTGCCAGAAGCCGGACCCCTGGGCGTCCCGGGAGAAGTCCCGCCACCACCGGCGGTGCGGCTCCGAGCGGGTGAAGCGCTCGAGGCTCTCGAGGTCGCGCCAGTACTGGCGCATGCCGACATGGGCGAGCCCGAAGAACAGGTTCTCGTGCGCGAGCAGCCCGTCCGGCCGGCTCCGCACCGACGCGGCGATGTCGCGCCCGAGCCCCATGAGCGCGAGCAGGCCGCGCCAGCGCGTCACGCGGAAGCCGAGATAGACCACCACGAGGTCGGGATAGGCGGAGAGGTCCACGGAGCGGCGGGCGGGTCCGGCTTGCATGACGCTGCCTCCTGCGCTTTGTGTGCCGTGTAAACATGCGGCCGGTTGTGTACGGTGTCAACATCCCTTCCCGAACGGACCTACCATCACGGCGACCTGCGCGCGGCGCTGGTCTCGGCGGCGCTGGACCTCTTGGAATCGGGCGGCGCGGCCGCGCTCTCGCTGCGTGCGGCGGCGCGGGCCTGCGGGGTGTCGGCGATGGCCCCCTACCGGCACTTCGCCAGCAAGGAGGACCTCCTCGAGGCGGTGGCCGCCCGGGGCTTCGAGCAACTCGCCGCGGATCTGGAGGCGGCCGACGCCGCCGCGGACGGGAAGGCGGCGCTGGCCGCGCAGGGGGCGGCCTACGTGGCCTTCGCCTGCCGGCACCCGGCCCTGTTCCGGCTCATGTTCACGCGGCCCTGCCGGGTCTCGGACCAGGGGCGGGCCTACCGGATCCTGGCGCGGCGGGCGGCTGCCCTCGCGGGGCCGGCCTGGCCGGCCGAGGACCTGACGCTGGCCGCATGGTCGCTGGTGCACGGGCTCGCCGCGCTGATCCTCGACCGCCGGGTGCCCCTGGAGGGGGCGGACGCCGAGGCCGCCGCCCGGCGGATCACCCTGTCCTTCGCCCGGCTGATGCCGGACGGCTGAGTCACGCCTCGGCGAGCACCACGGCCCGCGGCGGCGGCAGCTTGGTGCGCAGCTCCCGGGTGACCGCCGGGGCGGCGACCACGGTGCCGAGATTGGCGTAGGTCTCGTGGTTCCGCTCGATGGCGGCGAGGTCGTAGAGGTAGTTGACCATCAGGCCGTGCGACTGGGCCAGGCCCTTCTTGGACGTGTCGCCCAGGAAGTTGATCCGGTCGAGGCGCGCCCCGTTGCCGAGATGGAACCGGGCCACCGGGTCGAGGGGGCGCCCGCGCTCGTTCTTGGCGCGCAGGAAATAGGCCGCCGCCGCCGGGATCAGCGCCCGGCGCACCGTCTCGGCCCGGGCCTTGTCGGCGGCCCAGTTCGGGTCGTCCAGGGCCCGCAGGGTCTCGACATCCTCGGGCAGGAGGCCCTGCGGGCTGTCGGCCCGGCGCTCCCGGGCGAGCCACGCGGCGAAGCCCGGCACCGGCGAGAGCGTCACGAAGGTCTTGAGCGTGGGGATCTCGCGGGTGAGGTCCTCGACCACCTGCTTGATCAGGAAATTGCCGAAGGTGACGCCGGCGAGCCCCTTCTGGCAGTTCGAGATCGAGTAGAACACCGCCGTATTGGCCGCCTGCGGCTGCAGCGGCTTGCGCTCCTGCGACAGGATCGGCGCGATGGCCGACGCCACTTGGTCGGTGAGCGCCACCTCCACGAAGATCAGCGGCTCGTCGGCCAGCGCCGGGTGGAAGAAGGCGAAGCAGCGCCGGTCCGGCGGCTCGATCCGGGCGCGCAGGTCGTCCCAGCCGTTGATGGCGTGCACCGCCTCGTAGCGGATGATCTTCTCGAGGATATGCGCCGGTGTGGTCCAGTCGATGTGGCGCAGCACCAGGAAGCCGCGGTTGAACCACGAGGCGAACAGGTGCTCGAAGTCGCAATCGAGACTGTCGACGGCGTCCAGCAGGGCGGGATCCGCCGCCTCGCCGGCCCGGAGCGCCCGGCGCAGGTCGAACAGATCCTCGCGCATCCGCACGAGGCTGAGGGTCCCGCCGCGGGCGAGGTTGAGGCGGCGGATCAGTTCCTGGCTGCGCGGCTCGGCCGCCTCGTGCAGGTCGCCCAGGCGGGCCCGGGACGGGGCGGACCGGTAGGCGGCGATCGCCGCGTCGACGGCGGCATCGTCCGCGTCGAAATCGAGCGCGATCGCCCGCAGGAAGGCGTGGCGCTCGGCCTGGCCGAAGCTCGCGTAGCGGTCGAGGATCAGGCGGGCCAGCGCCACCCCGGAGGCCTCGCCGCGCCGGGAGATCAGGTCCTCGCACAGCTTGACCAGATCGCCCGCGCTGGCGCGGGAGGTCAGGTCGCCGCGCCCGATCCCGATCAGGTCGCGGCCGCGCTCGCTGATGGTCTGGAGCAGGTCGCCGAAGAAGGAGATCGCCGCCATGACCTTTGCACTGACCCCTGTCGGCCCGGACCTGAAGCGTTCCAGCCCCGCGACGCCGGCTCGTCGATCGGAGGCGCGGGGAACCGGGCTCGGGGACCGCCAATCCTCCGCGGGGAGGCCGGATCCGGTCCCCGATCCTGTCCGTCATTCTACGGCGGCGCGGCCTCCGCGACCAGAGCTTGAGCGGTCGCGGATGGCGGGAGCCCCCAACCTGCGGGACCGGCGTGAAGGTCCTGTGACGAACCGCGGCCGCGCGTCAGAGCCGCTCGGCCACGGTGGCGAGGTCGGCCCGCTCCCGCCAGTCGCCGACGCCGTGCTGACGGGCGAAGCGAAGCTCGGCCGCGCGCCGGGCGCGCCCCGGGTCGCGGGCCCGCGTGATCTCGACCGAGCCGATCGTGAACGGTACCCCGAGGATCTCCTTGGCGAAGTCGACGCGGTAGTTCGGCATCCCGTACTCCCTGCTGCGGCGGTTCCCGATGCGTCCGCACGGAACGAAACCGCCCTCTCGTTGGTAATCCGGTGCGACGTCCGGACCCGGCCGGTGATCCGGGATCCGTGCCACACGGCACCCGCCTGCGCGCCGGCGGCGCGTACGGCGTCGATCGCATATGGTGCTGCGCCGGCTCCGGTGAAGGGGCCCGGGATGTGCCGGCAGGGATGCAGCGCCGCAGCTTGCCGCGCGGCGCGCGCTGCCCGTATCGCTCGCGGCCCCGATCCTCCTCCCGCTTCCTCCCGCACCCACGGACCCGACCATGGCCCTTCCGCGGCGGCGCGCCTGCCTGCCCCCGACCCAGCCGTGACCCCCGTCCTCGACGCGAAGGCCCGGCTCGGCCTGACGCTGATCGCCGGCGGGGCCGTCGCCAACATCTACTACAACCAGCCGCTGCTCGGGCTGATCGTCGCCGA
>CAXDNE010000240.1:0-11355 GCA_963990595.1 uncultured Methylobacterium sp. | reverse complement strand
GCATCCGCGTCTCGCCCTCGCCCGCCCGCCTGGGCTCAACCCTCGTCGACGTGCTCAAAGGTTGACGGCAAGCACGCCTGCGTTGCGGCCCTCGCAGGGCCGCAACGCCCATATCGGGCGTGCACACACGATTTCAGCGGGGCGGTCTCCCGCCCCGTTCCGGTTTGAGGGCCCCGTCCCGCTGACGGAGAGCCCGATGGGCAGGTCGGCCTGCCCGCGCGACAGGATGGACGGACCATGGCACGCCAGGACGTGAACGAAGCGCTCCTCGAAACCTCGTTCCTCTACGGCGCCAACGCCGCCTACATCGAGGAATTGCAGGCGGCCTACGCCCGCAACCCCGCCTCGGTGGATCCGGAGTGGCAGACCTTCTTCAAGGGGCTCGGCGAGGACGAGACCCTGGTGGAGAAGAACGCCGCCGGCGCCTCCTGGGAGCGGCCGAACTGGCCGGTGCCGCTCAACGGCGAGCTGGTCTCGGCGCTGGACGGCAACTGGGGCGCCCTGGAGAAGGCGATCGGCGACAAGATCGTCGCCCGCGAGGGCAAGGACGCCAAGCCCGGAAAGCCGCAGGACAGCGTCACCGCCACCACCGGCGTCTCGGTGGAGCAGGCGACGAAGGATTCGGTGCGGGCGATCATGCTGATCCGCTCCTACCGCATGCGCGGTCACCTGCACGCCAAGCTCGATCCGCTGGGTCTGGCGCCGCGGGGCGACCACGAGGAGCTGCACCCGCAGCATTACGGCTTCCAGGAGAGCGACTGGGACCGTCCGATCTTCCTCGACAACGTGCTCGGCCTCCAGTTCGGCACGATCCGCGAGATCGTCGACATCTTGGAGCGGACCTACTGCCAGACGCTCGGCGTCGAGTTCATGCACATCTCCGATCCCGCCGAGAAGGCGTGGATCCAGGAGCGCATCGAGGGCAAGGACAAGGAGATCTCGTTCACTCCTGAAGGCCGCAGGGCCATCCTGAACAAGTTGATCGAAGCCGAGGGCTTCGAAAAATTCCTGGACCTCAAGTACACCGGTACCAAGCGCTTCGGCCTCGACGGCGGCGAGTCGATGATCCCGGCGCTGGAGCAGATCATCAAGCGCGGCGGCGCGCTCGGCGTCCGCGAGATCGTGCTGGGCATGGCCCATCGCGGCCGGCTCAACGTGCTGACCAACGTGATGGCCAAGCCGTTCCGGGCGGTGTTCCACGAGTTCAAGGGCGGCTCGTCCTCCCCGGCCGAGGTCGAGGGCTCGGGCGACGTGAAGTACCACCTGGGCGCGTCGTCGGACCGCTCCTTCGACGGCAACAACGTCCACCTGTCGCTCACCGCCAACCCGTCGCACCTGGAGATCGTCGATCCGGTGGTGCTGGGTAAGGTCCGCGCCAAGCAGGACCAGTGGGCCAAGCCCAACATCGAGCGCCGCACGGTGCTGCCGCTCCTGATTCACGGCGACGCCGCCTTCGCGGGCCAGGGCGTGGTGGCGGAGTGCTTCGGCCTGTCGGGCCTGAAGGGCCACCGCACCGGCGGCTCGATCCACTTCATCATCAACAACCAGATCGGCTTCACCACCGATCCGCGCTTCTCGCGCTCCTCGCCCTACCCGTCCGACGTCGCCAAGATGGTCGAGGCGCCGATCTTCCACTGCAACGGCGACGACCCCGAGGCCGTCACCTTCGCCGCCAAGGTCGCGGTGGAGTACCGGCAGAAATTCGGCAAGCCGGTCGTCATCGACATGCTCTGCTACCGCCGCTTCGGCCACAACGAGGGCGACGAGCCGGCCTTCACCCAGCCGAAGATGTACCAGCGGATCCGCAAGCATCCGTCGGTGCTGGAGAATTACGGCCGCAAGCTCGTCGACAACGGCTCCGTGAGCCAGGAGGCGCTCGACGCCCGCAAGGCCGAGTTCCGCGGCATGCTGGACAGCGAACTCGACGTCGCCACCAACTACAAGGCCAACAAGGCCGACTGGCTGGACGGCCGCTGGTCCGGCGTGAAGGCCGTGCACGAGGACGTGGACGATCCGCGCCGCGGCCGCACCGCCGTGCCGACCGAGACGCTGCAGGAGATCGGGCGCCGGATCACCCAGGCGCCGCCCGGCTTCCACCTGCACCGCACGATCCAGCGCTTCATGGACAACCGCGCCAAGGCGGTTGAGACGGGGGTCGGCATCGACTGGGCGACCGCCGAGGCCCTGGCTTTCGGCGCGACGCTCCTCGACGGCAACCGGGTCCGGCTCTCCGGCCAGGACGTCGAGCGCGGCACCTTCTCGCAACGCCACGCGGTGGTGATCGACCAAGAGAACGAGCAGCGCTACACGCCGCTCAACGCCATCCGCGAGGGTCAGGCCTCCATCGAGATCATCAACTCGATGCTCTCCGAGGAGGCGGTGCTCGGCTTCGAGTACGGCTACTCCCTGGCCGAGCCGAACGCCCTGGTCCTGTGGGAGGCGCAGTTCGGCGACTTCGCCAACGGCGCCCAGGTGGTGATCGACCAGTTCATCGCCTCCGGCGAGCGCAAGTGGCTGCGCATGTCCGGCCTCGTGCTGCTGCTGCCGCACGGCTACGAGGGGCAGGGTCCCGAGCACTCCTCGGCCCGCCTGGAGCGCTACCTGCAGGCCTGCGCCGAGGACAACATGCAGGTCGCCAACGTCACGACCCCGGCGAACTACTTCCACATCCTGCGCCGGCAGCTGAAGCGCGACTTCCGCAAGCCGCTGGTGCTGATGACGCCGAAGTCGCTGCTGCGCCACAAGCGCGCCGTCTCGAATCTCGACGCCCTGGCGGAGGGCTCGACCTTCCACCGCGTCCTCTGGGACGATGCCGAGGAGGAGGGCGCGCCCAACAAGCTGGTGCGCGACGACAAGATCCGCCGCGTCGTGCTGTGCTCGGGCAAGGTCTACTACGACCTCCTGGAGGAGCGGGAGAAGCGCGGCCTCAACGACATCTACCTGATGCGCGTCGAGCAGCTCTACCCGTTCCCGCTGAAGGCGCTCGCCACCGAGATGGCGCGCTTCCGCAACGCCGACGTGATCTGGTGCCAGGAAGAGCCCAAGAACATGGGCGCGTGGTCCTTCGTCGAGCCCTACCTGGAGTGGGTCCTCGGCCAGGCCGGCTCCGCGGTGAAGCGCGCCCGCTACGTCGGTCGCCCGGCCTCGGCCTCCACCGCGGTGGGCCAGATGTCGAAGCACCAGGCGCAGCTCCAGGCCTTCCTCAACGAGGCCCTGGCGGTCTGATTTTCGGGACTTGGCGGCGACCCGCAGGGGCCGCCGCCTTCATTTTCCAGGCCGTCCGGCACGGCCCAACCGATCCGGCAGAGCTCATCCTATGGCAACCGACATCCTCGTCCCGACGCTCGGCGAATCCGTCAGCGAGGCCACCATCGGCCGCTGGTTCAAGAAGCCCGGCGACACGGTCGCGGCCGACGAGCCGATCGTCGAGCTCGAGACCGACAAGGTGACCCTGGAGGTGAACGCCCCGGCGGCCGGCCAGCTCGGCGAGATCCTGGTCAAGGACGGCGAGACCGTGGAGCCGGGCGCGCTTCTGGGCTCGATCGTCGAGGCCGGCGCGGGCGCGGGCGGCGGCAGGAAGGCCGCCCCGAAGGAGGCCACCGAGGCCAAGGCCGACAGCCGGAGCGAGGCCCCGAAGGCGGCGGCCCCCGCGAAGGCCGAGGCGCCGGCCCAGGAATCCGCCGCGGCTTACGGCAATCACGGCGACGCCGCCGCCCCGGCGGGCCAGCAGCGCCCGGTCGGCGATAACGGCCCGGCGGTGGCCAAGCTCGCCCGCGAATCCGGCTTCGATCCGTCGAGCATCAACGGCTCCGGCAAGGATGGCCGCGTCACCAAGGGCGACATGCTCGGCGCCATCGCCAAGGGTCCGGCCCCGTCCGCGCCCGCCAAGGAGGCCCGCCCGACCCTGCCGCGCGCGCCCTCGGCCCCGGACGACGCCGCGCGCGAGGAGCGGGTGCGCATGACGAAGCTGCGCCAGACGATCGCGCGCCGCCTCAAGGACGCGCAGGACACGGCGGCGATGCTGACGACGTTCAACGACGTCGACATGTCGGCCGTGATGGCGATGCGCAGCCAGTACAAGGACATCTTCGAGAAGAAGCACGGCACGAAGCTCGGCTTCATGGGCTTCTTTACCAAGGCGGTGATCGGCGCCCTCAAGGACGTGCCGGCGGTGAACGCCGAGATCGACGGACAGGACCTCGTCTACAAGAACTACTACCACATCGGCATCGCGGTCGGGACCGATAAGGGCCTCGTCGTGCCGGTGGTGCGCGACGCCGACGACCTCTCCATCGCCGGCATCGAGAAGAAGATCGCCGGCTTCGGCAAGAAGGCCCGCGACGGCAAGCTCTCCATCGAGGAGATGCAGGGCGGCACCTTCACGATCACCAACGGCGGCATCTACGGCTCGCTGATGTCGACGCCGATCCTCAATGCGCCGCAATCGGGCATCCTCGGCATGCACCGCATCGAGGAGCGTCCGGTGGTCCGCGCCGGCAAGATCGAGGCGCGGCCGATGATGTACCTCGCCCTGTCGTACGACCATCGCATCGTCGACGGTAAGGAGGCCGTGACCTTCCTGGTGCGGGTCAAGGAGGCGCTGGAGGATCCGGCGCGGCTCGTGCTGGACCTCTGAGGCTTGCGATGTCGGGCGCTGAGAACAGAGTCGCCATCGTCACGGGCGGCAGCCGCGGCATCGGCCGCGCGGTGTCGCTGCTCCTGGCGGAGCGCGGCTACGCGGTCTGCCTGAGCTACGTGTCGGACGCCGCCGCGGCTCAGGGCGTGGTGGACGCGATCGCCGCCAAGGGCGGCCGGGCGCTCGCCGTGAAGGGCGATGTCGGCAGCGAGGCCGACGTGATCGCCCTGTTCCGGGCGGCCGACGGGCTCGGCCGCCTGACGGCGCTCGTCAACAATGCCGGCGTGGTCGACGTGAAGTCCGACGTGGCCGACATGAGCGCGGGCCGGCTCCAGCGGATGATGACCACCAACGTGGTGGGGAGCTTCCTCTGCGCCCGCGAGGCGGTCCGGCGCATGTCGACCAAGCGCGGCGGGGCAGGGGGCGCCATCGTCAACCTGTCCTCGGTGGCGGCACGTCTCGGCGGCCCCGGCCAGTTCGTGGACTACGCGGCCTCGAAGGGCGCCATCGACTCGCTGACCGTCGGCCTCGCCCGCGAGGTGGCCGGGGAGGGCATCCGCGTCAACGCGGTGGCTCCCGGCATCATCGCCACCGAGATCCATGCCAGCGGCGGCGAGCCCGACCGGGTGGAGCGCCTGGGCCCGGGCGTCCCGATGGGCCGCGCCGGCACCGCCGAGGAGGTCGCCGCCCCGATCGTGTGGCTCCTCTCGGAGGACGCCTCCTACACCACGGGCGCCATCCTCGACATCGGCGGCGGCCGCTGAGGCCGAGCCCGACCCGACATTTCCTGCCCGTCTCACACGCGGCACGACCGAGCGGAAGCGAACCTGCATGTCCTACGATCTCGTCGTCATCGGCACCGGACCCGGCGGATACGTCTGCGCCATCCGCGCGGCGCAGCTCGGTCTGCGGACCGCCGTGGTCGAGAAGCGCGCGACCCATGGCGGCACCTGCCTCAATGTCGGCTGCATCCCCTCGAAGGCGCTGCTCCACGCCTCCGAGGCCTTCGAGGAGGCCAACCACCACTTCGCCGATCTCGGCATCGATGTCGGCACGCCGAAGCTCGATCTGAAGAAGATGATGGCCTTCAAGGCCGAGGGCGTCGCCGGCAACACCAAGGGCGTCGAGTTCCTGCTCAAGAAGAACAAGGTCGAGACCTTCCACGGGACCGGCCGGATCGCCGGCGCGGGCCGCGTCGAGGTGATCGCCGAGGATGGCGGCAACCAGATGCTCGAGACCAAGAGCATCGTCATCGCCACCGGCTCGGACGTGGCGCGCCTGCCCGGCGTGACCATCGACGAGAAGGTGGTGGTCTCCTCGACCGGCGCCCTCGAGCTCGACCGGGTGCCGAAGAAGCTCCTGGTGATCGGCGCCGGCGTGATCGGCCTCGAACTCGGCTCCGTCTGGCGCCGGCTCGGCTCCGAGGTGACGGTGGTCGAGTATCTCGACCGGGTGCTGCCCGGCATGGACGGCGAGGTCGGCAAGCAGTTCCAGCGGATCCTGACCAAGCAGGGCATCGCCTTCAAGCTGTCCACCAAGGTGACGGGCGTCGAGGTCGGCAAGAAGGGCGGCGCGACCGTCACCGTCGAGCCGGCGGCGGGCGGCGCGGCGGAGACGCTCCAGGCCGACGTGGTCCTCGTCTGCATCGGCCGGGTTCCCTACACGGAGGGGCTCGGCCTCGACACGGTGGGCGTCCAGCGGGACGATAAGGGTCGGATCCTGACGGATTCGCACTACGCCACCAACGTCACCGGCATCTACGCTATCGGCGACGTCATCGCCGGCCCGATGCTGGCCCACAAGGCCGAGGACGAGGGCGTCGCGGTGGCCGAGATGCTGGCCGGCCAGTCCGGCCACGTGAATTACGGCGTGATCCCCAACGTGGTCTACACGTTCCCGGAGGTCGCCTCGGTGGGCAAGACCGAGGAGGAGCTCAAGAAGGACGGCATCGCCTACAATGCCGGCAAGTTCCCCTTCACGGCCAACGGCCGCGCCAAGGCCAACGGCACCACCGACGGTTTCGTGAAGGTGCTGGCCGACGCCCAGACCGACCGGGTGCTGGGCGTCCACATCGTCGGGGCGGATGCCGGCAACCTGATTGCCGAGGTCGCGGTGGCGATGGAGTTCGGCGCCTCGTCGGAGGACATCGCCCGCACCTGCCACGCGCACCCGACGCTCACGGAGGCCGTCAAGGAGGCCGCGCTGGCGGTGAACAAGCGCGCCATTCACGTCTGATCGGTCGCCGCCCGACAAGCTCGGCTGTGCCCTGGGCGTGTTCGCGGGCCGGACGAAGCCATCCAGGCAGCGCAACGGCGGCTGACGTCGCGCTGCCCCGGCATCGCTTCGCGCGTGACGACGGAGCAGGTGACGGCGACCGCGGTGCTCACCCGGATCCGGTCCGCGGCCTCGCTGACGGGTTTGCAAGCCCGCCCGCGACCACATCCTGCGATGCGGGCCGGGCTAGGGATCGGGCGATCCCGCCGGATCGGGCGGGCGGTCAGGCGATCTTGCGCTTCGGATTCGGCAGGTCGGCGATCCGCAGCAGCGCGCTCGGGGCGGGCGGCGCCGTGAGGGCATTGAGGAGGTACGGCCTGCGCAGGCCCAGCGCGTTGTGCAGGGCGAGATCGATGTCGCGGGCGTAGAACGGCATCCGCAGGACGGCATCGACCCCGAAATAGCGGCCCGCCTGGGCGACCGGCTCCAGCTCGGACGTGGTCAGCAGGGTGATCCGGGTCGCGAGGCCGAGGGGTTGGATCTGGCAGGCGAGTTCGAGCCCGTCGATGCCGCTGAGCTTCACGTCGATGAAGGCGAAGTCGTAGGCGGCGAGCCGCAGCTGCTTCAGCGCGTGCCGGCCGTCATCCGTCTCGTCGAGCTCGATAGCGAAGCCGCTGCGGGCCACGACGCGGCTGATGGCCGAGCGGCCGGCCGGAGTCGAGCAGGCGAGCAGGGCGCGGGTCGGTGCCCGGCGGCGCGCATCGGCGTGCAGGAGCTGCTCGATATGGCTCGGGTCGAGGGGCGTCTTCAGAACCTCGTAGGCGCCGAGGCTCGTGGCGATCTCCTGCCAGTGCGGCAGCACGCGGGTGGCGACAAGAACCAGACAGGGCGGTTCCGCCCCCGCCCGACGCGCCACCGCGACGGCCTCGGGCCCGCTCAGATCGTCGAGCTGGAGGCCGACGAAGGCCAGGGTCGGACGGTGCCGAAGCAGGATGTCGCAGAGTGCCTGACCGGAGGTCGCCTCGTCGATCGTGGCCTGTGCGTCGAAGCGCTGGACCACCTGCTTGAGAGCGGCGCGGCGGCCCGCGTCGCAATCCGCGATCACGACCCGTGCCGGCGTCCTCCCATCTCCAAGCTCCATGACGCCCGCCCAAGCCCTTCCGTACCGTGCCCGACAGAGTGGCCGCAGATCGTGACGAAGCTCTTAAAGGAAACGGCTATTCACTCGATCTGACCGATGCTGCGTCTATTGGAGTCACGAAGTGCTTCGTCACGCGTCACCCGTCACTCCACCAATCTAGATCAGCGGCCGGCGCGGGGATGGGTCGCCGCATAGGCACTCATCAGCCGGGCCGCGTCGACTTGGGTGTAGAGCTGGGTCGTCGACAGGGAAGCGTGGCCGAGAAGTTCCTGGATGGCGCGCAACTCCCCCTGGCGGGCGAGGAGATGGGTCGCGAAGGAGTGACGCAGGGCGTGCGGCGTCGCGCTGTCGGGCAGACCGAGGGCGCCCCGGGCGCGGGCGACCGTGTACTGGATGATACGTGGCGAGAGCGGGCCGCCCCGGGCACCGACGAACAGAGGTCCCTCCGGCGGCAGCGGCAGCGGGCAGGCGGCGACGTAGTCGGCCACGGCCCGCGCCACGACGGGCAGGATCGGAACCATGCGCTGCTTGCCGCCCTTGCCGAGCACGGTGACCTGATCGACACCGGGCAGCGGCGCGTCGCGGCGCGCGAGTCCCAGGGCCTCGGAGATGCGCAGGCCCGCCCCGTAGAGGAGCGCCAGAACGGCGGCGTCCCGGGCGAGAATCCAGGGCGCGCGCTCCTCGCCGGCGCGGATCCCGGTATCTGTCAGCGCCACCGCGGCCGGGACGGGCAGGGGGCGCGGCAACCGCCGCGGCACCTTGGGCGAGCGCACGCCGCCCAGCGCCGAGACGGTCCCGTAGCCCTCGCGCTCCAGGTAGCGCGCGAACGAGCGCAGACCCGCGAGCATGCGCATCAGCGATCGCCCGGAGACGTCGTCGGCCCGGCGCGCGGCCATGAAGGCGCGGATGTCGCGCACCTTCAGGGCCACGAGCATCGGGATCGTCGGGGTGCCCTGCCGCGATGCGAGATGGCCGAGGAACTGGCGCAGGTCACGCCCGTAGGCCTCGACGGTGTTGGGCGCCATCCGCCGCTCGCGCGCCAGCCCGTCGATCCAGGCCCGGACGGCGGCCCGCAGGCCTGCATCGCCCGGCAGTTGCAGCAGGTCGTCGCCAGTCTCATGCGCGCTCATGGGGCCACTCGACCGGATCATCCTTGCTGAGCGCTTAACACCGGCCGCCGTCCGAGTTCCGCGCGTCACGAACCTCGCCTCGCGCGCGGCCCCATGCCAAGCTGCACCGATGACGCTCTTTGCCTACGCCGGCGCCGCCCTCGCAGAGATCGCCGGATGCTTCGCGTTCTGGTCCTGGCTTCGGCTCGGCCGCTCCACCTGGTGGATTCTGCCGGGCATGACCTCCCTGGCGGTCTTCGCCGGATTGCTGACCCTGGTGGAAAGCCCGGCGGCGGGGCGCGCCTTCGCGGCCTATGGCGGGGTCTACGTCGCCGCCTCAATCCTGTGGCTCTGGCTCGCCGAGGGCCAGCGGCCCGACCGATGGGATCTCGCGGGCAGCGCGGTCTGCGTCGCGGGGACGGCGATCATCCTGCTCGGGCGTCGCGGATGAGGCGGGCTCAGCGCGCCATCGCGTAGAACTCGGCGTTCGGGCGCAGATCCGCGACGCTGGCGATCCGGTTCGACAGGGCGAAGAGGGCTGTGATCGCCGCGATGTCCCAGATGTCGTCCGGGCCGAAGCCGTGCTCGGCGAGCGCCGCGTGGTCCGCCGCGCCGACACTCTGGGCCGCTGTCGCCACCTTGACGGCGAAATCCAGCATGGCCCGCTGGCGCGGGGTGATGTCGGCCTTGGCGTAGTTGACCGCGATCTGGTCGGCGATCAGCGGGTTCTTGGCGCGGACCCGCAGGATCGCCCCATGGGCGATGATGCAGTAGAGGCAGTTGTTGGCCGCGCTCGTCGCCACCACGATCATCTCGCGTTCGGCCTTGGTGAGGCCGCCGGGCCGGTCCATCAGCGCGTCGTGATAGGCCATGAAGGCGCGGAACTCGTCGGGGCGGTGGGCGAGCACCAGGAAGATGTTGGGGACGAAGCCCGTCTTCTCCTGAACGAGGGTGATCCGGGCGCGGATATCCTCCGGCATCGCGGAGAGTTTCGGCACCGGGAAGCGGCTGATCGGGGCGTCGGCGCTCATGATCGTCCTCCAACAGCCGTGTCTTGGTGAAACCCGGCGTTCACGATACGTACGGCAGCTTCGGACCGTTCGTCGAGCCTTGGAGCACCATGACCAGCCCCGTCCGAATCCTCGGCATCGATCCCGGGCTCCGCCGCACCGGCTGGGGCGTGATCACCGCGCAGGGGACGAAGCTCACCTACGGCGATTGCGGCGTCGTCACCTCGGACGGGGACCTGCCGCTGGCCCTGCGCCTGCGCGAGTTGTTCGAGGGTATCGGACGCGTCGTCGACGCCGTGAAACCCGACGAGGTCGCCGTGGAGGAGACCTTCGTCAACAAGGACGCCCAGGCGACCCTCAAGCTCGGCCATGCCCGGGCCATGGCGCTCGTGGTGCCGGCGCTCGCCGGGCTGCCGGTGTTCGAGTACGCCGCCAACCTGATCAAGAAGACGGTGGCCGGGTCCGGCCACGCCGAGAAGGTGCAGATCCAGGCCATGGTGCGCTTCCTGCTGCCCAAGGCCGAGTTCCGCGTGGCCGACGCCGCCGACGCGCTGGCCATCGCGATCACCCATGCCAGCCACCGCGACGCCCACGCGCTCCGCCAGGCGCACCTGCCGGCGGGCAAGCGCCGCACGCTCACCGGCCAGGCGGCCGCGGGACAGGGTCTCGAAGGGAAGGGCTTCTCCGCCGCCGCCGCCGCGCGCATCGAGGCCGCGCTGGCGAAACAGGGCTGACGGGATCGGGAAGAACTTGGTGGGGGAAGTAGGACTCGAACCTACGAAGCTTACGCAGCGGATTTACAGTCCGCCCCCTTTGCCGCTCGGGACATTCCCCCAAGGCGGGCATCGCCCGCGGCGTCCTTATGGTGAGGGGCTGGCCGGGTGTCAACGCTTGAGGTGCGTTGATCCGCTGCCGATGCGCGGATCGCGGCACGGGCGGCGGCGGCTCGCGGCGCCGGTCTGCGCGGCCCCCCTGTTCTGGGTCCCGGATCCGGGTCTGCCTCCCGCACCTGTCCGGGAACCGGGCAGCGCAGGCTGAGCCGCACCGCCCTTTCCCGGGCGCAGGCAGCGATGGCGGCTCGACGCCCGCCCGGGGAAGAAAACGCGAACGTTCCGGGACGGTAGGGATTCACAAAGGATTCCGGATCGGCCACGGTGCGCGGATGTCGCCCTGCTTCGCCGGCCCTTGACCCGCCCCGCCCCTGTCTCTTATACACATCTGACGCTGCCGACGAAGAGGATAGTG
>CAXDNE010000239.1:0-11415 GCA_963990595.1 uncultured Methylobacterium sp. | reverse complement strand
CGCGCGACGACGAGCTTGGCGAGTTCCCGGCCGAAGCCCGTGGAGCAGCCGGTGATGAACCAGACCGGGTTCGTGTTCTGCGTCATGGCGTATCCTGGTCAGGGCGTCGGGGCCGACTCGGTGAGCCGGTCGATCGAGAGGAGGTAGGCGATCAGGGCCGTCTGGTCCTCGCGCGAGATGCCCGAGGCGGCATCCGCCCAGAACGCGTGTCCCTCGCCGGTAACGCGGGCGATCCGCGCCGTATCCGAGGCCGCGTTCGCGGCGACGACCTGCGCGCGCAGATCGCGGTCGACGAGCGCCCGGAGGCTGTTCGCCGGATCGGGCGCGACGCCCTTGTAGAGCGTCGCCGGAACGCCGAGCTGGTGCTCCGCGTCGAGCCCGACCGCGATGCCGGAATCGTGCAGATACGGTGCCGTCCAAGCGAGACCCACGAGGTTCGGCACCTTGTAGCCGCCCTCCGTCCCGCCCTGGCCCCAGGCGAGCTGCACCTGGGCGAGCGCGTCGCCTGCGAGCGGAACCGGGACGATCACCGGATCGGCCGGCAGCGGGAACGGCGTGTCGGTGGCGAAGACCGCCGGCGGCGACAGGCGCGCGCCCATCTTGGCCCCGGCCCGCGCGCGCGTCGGCTCGGTGCCGATCTCCGCCTCCGGGACGATCCGGTGGTTGGTGAGCGCCGGTCCGGAATGACAGGCGCCGCAGCCGGCCCTCGCGAACACCGCGCGCCCCGCGCGGACTTGGTCGGCATCCTGTCCCGTCGCCGGCGGGTGCAGCAGGTTCTGGAAGGCCGACATGGCGTTGTTGGCGTGGTTCGCGGGCTCGCCCGGCACCGACGAGAACAGGCCGTTGTCGGTGACGTAGTTGGTCGCCGGATAGGTCGGCAGCACCGCGTAGCTGTTGAGGCCGGGCGAGGCCGGCGTCGGGTCGACGCTGCGCAGCACCGCGGAGGGCGTCTGGGCCCCGGCCGGCCTGTAGCGGAACCTCTCCGTGGCCGCCCCGCGCAGGACGATGCCGAGATACGTCTCCGGATCCATGCCGAACAGCCAGGGCGCGGCGGCGGCGAGCTGGGTCGTGTCGGAATTGGCCGCGTGAACGTTGTTGTTCAGCGAGGACAGCCCGGCGAAGGGCCCGATCGCCTCGCGCCCGCTCCAGCTGTAGGGCTCGCCGTGGGCGGAGAAGCTCGACGGGATCGAGGTCGGGTTGGTGACGCGATCGGCCGACGAATCGAAGCTGCCGGGCGGCCAGCTCGCCACCTGCACCTTCGTGGCCGCCTCCACCGACGCGGCGTCCGGCAGCGCCGGCCCCGTCGTGGTCGAGCCGGTATGAAGCGGCTCGGCGGTGGGCCTTGCATCGGCCTCCGGCACGCTGGCGTGCATGAAGTAGGCGGACGAATTCCTGGCCAGGGCCAACAGCAACCCGGCATTGAGATCCGTGTTCGGCGCCCCCTCCACGACCTTGCCGGTGCCGGGATCGACCGCGGCATGGCAGAGCGCGCAGGTGATGCCCATGCGCAGATGGCCGCGGTCGTAGAAGGTCTTGATCCCGATGATGAAGGCGCCGCCCCTGGGCACGTCGAGCCCGGTCGGGATCAGCTCGCCCGCCCGGTAGACGCGGTCGCCGATGTGGACGTCCCGGGCCATGGCGACCTGAAGGTTCGTCGTGCCCGTCCCGCCGAGCCGGGCCACCGCGCGGGCGACCTCAAGGGGCGTCAGGCCGCCGTCGAGCATGCCCATGACGTCGGTGAGGAAGACCTCGTTGCCGAAGGTCTCCTGGTAGAAGGCCTGCCGCCCGCGCTCGACCATGGCAGGATCAATCGCCACCGCGCCGCTCTCCGGCGCGAGTTCCGCGCGCCCGGCCGCGGTGGCCTTGAGCCGGTCGGCCTCCGCGCGCGAGACCCGGCGCCCGAGGATGTCGAAGGCGGTCTGGATCGGGTAGCGGTCCGGGTTGAGCAGGTCCGACCGGTCGGGCATCGGCGCGTAGCTGACGCGGCCGACGGCCAGGGTGACGCCGGCCGCGACGGTCGCGATGCCGGCGGCGATCAGGATACGGCGCGGCCAACCCATAGGCAGTAGCGACCCTCCCCGGTTCCGACCTGCGGAACTGCGGGGATGGGCGGCCGGGCCTTCAACGGCCGGTCGCCGCCGAGGTTCATCCCGGCAGCCGAGACCGGGTGTCGGGTCCCCGATGGGACGCCTTTCCCAATTCACCGGCGCCGACGTTGCGGGCGACGTCGAATGGCGGCTCGAGCGAGAGGACGGGACGACGTTCACCCTGCGCCACGCGCCGCGCCCGACCTGCGGCGACTTCACCGCACTCTGCGATGCGGCGGCGGACGGTCTCGGGGTCGCGTTCCTGCCCGACCATGCCTGCGCCGCGCACATCGCGTCGGGACGGCTGGTCCGGATCCACCGGGACTGGCGCAGCCAGGCCGGCATCGTCCATCTCGTGTTCACGACCCGGCGCGGCCTGCCGCCGGCGGTGCGCGTCCTGATCGACCACCTGGCGTCGGCCTTCCCGAAGCTGTGAGCGCGGCGGCGCGGGTGACCGTGCATCCGTCGCCGCTGGCGATCACGGGATTGGGCGGCGCGCGCCTCCGAGCCGCGCCCGCTCGAAGCCGGGCCGGCCGCTAATAGCCCCGCGCGGTGTCGACACCCTGCGGCGGCCGACCGGTCCGGCGATACGTCCGCAGGTTGGCCGCCACCGTGGCGGCGGCGGAATCCATGTCGGTCGGGCCGGAGACATGCGGCAGCACGGTCACGCCGGGATGGGACCACAGGGCGGACTCCGCCGGCAGCGGCTCGACCTCGAACACGTCGAGCACCGCGTGCGCGAGCTGCCCGGCATCGAGGGCCGCGATCAGGTCCTCGGTCACGACGATCGGCCCGCGGGCGAAATTGATCAGGGCCGCCCCGCGCTTCAGGGCCGCGAGACGCGCGGCGTTCACGAGGCCCCGGGTCTCCGGCGTCAGCGGCACCAGGCAGACGAGGATATCGCAGCGGCCCAGCATCGCCGGGAGATTCTCCGCTCCGTGGACCGTGTCGATGCCCGCCACCGCCTTCGGCGTGCGGCTCCACCCGACGACGCGGAATCCCGCGCCGACGAGTCTGTCCGCCGCCGCGGTGCCGAGCGCCCCGAGACCGAGCAGCCCGACGGTCGTGTCGGCCGGCTTGCGGTAGGGGAGCGGGCGCCAGACGCGATCGCGCTGCTGGCGCGCATAGGCCGGCATGTCGCGCTGAAGATAGTAGGTCCAGGCGAGCACGGCCTCCGCCATGGTGCGCCCCATCTCCCGATCGACCAGCCGCACGATCGGGAGCGGCCGGTCGAACGCGCCGACGAGCTTCTCGACCCCGGCCCAGAGACTCTGAACCCAGACGAGGCCCGGCAGGGCCGCAACTTCCGCCGGATCGGGATTGGCCACGATGGCGACCTGCGCCGCCTCCCGCGCCGCCGCATCCATCGCCCGGAACGGTACGATCCGCTCCTCCGGCACCGCGGCCGACAGGATCCGCAGGTACTCCGCCTCCTGGTCCGGATTCTTGCACCCGACCAGGGCGATCGCCTCCGCCATCCTTGAACTCCGTATCGACCTGAACCCGTCGTCCTGGCGGACGATGCAGGCGATGTGCCCGAGCGGGCGCGGATCGCCAAGCCGGCGCAGGCTGACTTTCAGCGCGCCTCGATCAGCGCCGGGTAAACGAGGCGGACGTTCCGGCGGCTCTCGGGGATCGCGGTCTCGGACCGCTTCCGGATGCTGCCGGTCGTGCTCGGCATCGCCGGCTCCGTGGGACGCAGGCGCCAGCGTTCGGCGGCCGGCAACGCAACGCGGGGTTTGGGCCGCTCCAGATGGACGTCGGCGCCTCTGGTCGGAACCGTGGCCAGCCCCGCGAAGGTCATCACGCTGAGCATGGCGACGCGGACCACGGGCTGGCGACGGCGACGGGCAGGACGGGGGGGCATGATGGAGCACCGCGTGAACGCCCCCTGTTCTGCCCGCCGCAAGTGAAGACGGGATCGAACCGAATCGATTCCCAGGTCGTTGCCAACACCTGCCTCCCGTCGCGGTAAATGCAGGCTGTCGAGGCACGGTAAACGTCAGGTCTGGAGGACGCGCGGGAATGGCGAGCAAGGTCGAGGGGGGTTCCGGGACGCCGGAGCGGGCGGAGATCGGCCGCGTGATCGACACCGACATCTCCGCACGGCTCGACCGGCTGCCCTGGGGCCGCTTCCACGTCCTCGTCATCGTCGCCCTCGGCATCACCTGGGTGCTCGACGGGCTGGAGGTGACGCTGGCGGGCTCGCTGGTGGGTGCCCTGCGCAAGCCGCCGATGTCGTTCTCCGAGTTCGACGTGGGGCTGGCCGCCTCCTGCTACCTCGTGGGCGCGGTCACCGGGGCGATCGGCTTCGGCTGGCTCACCGACCGGATCGGGCGCAAGAAGCTCTTCTTCATCACGCTGGCCCTCTACCTCTGCGCCACGGCGGCGACCGGCATGTCCTGGAGCGTCTGGAGCTTCTGCGCCTTCCGCTTCCTCACCGGCGCGGGGATCGGCGGCGAGTACACGGCGATCAACTCGACCATCCAGGAACTCGTCCCGGCCCGGGTGCGCGGCTGGACCAACCTCGTCATCAACGGCTCGTTCTGGATCGGGGCCGCGCTCGGCTCGTTCATGTCGATCGTGCTCCTGAAGCCCGAGGTGATCGATCCGGCCTGGGGCTGGCGCGTCGCCTTCTTCACGGGCGGCGCCATCGGCCTCGTGATTCTGCTGCTGCGCACCTGGATCCCCGAGAGCCCGCGCTGGCTCGCCACCCATGGCTACGCCGCGGAGGCGGACCGGGTCGTCACCGGCATCGAGAAGCGCTTCACCGACGAGGGCGTCCGCCTGCCGCCCGTGGACGAGAGCAAGCGCATGAAGGTGCGCACCCGCGACCACACCCCCCTGTCCGAGGTGTTCAAGGCGCTGTTCGTGACGAGCCGCAAGGAGACCATGGTCGGCCTCGCGCTGATGATCGCGCAGGCCTTCTTCTACAACGCCCTGTTCTTCACCTACGCCCTCGTGCTGGAGCGCTTCTACGAGGTGCCCGGCAACAGCGTCGGCTGGTACCTGCTGCCCTTCGCGCTCGGCTCATTCCTCGGGCCGGTCCTGCTCGGGCGGCTGTTCGACACGATCGGCCGGCGGGCGATGATCGCCTTCACGTATGGCATCTCGGCGCTGCTGCTCGCCGGCGTCGGCCTGCTGTTCCGCCTCGACCTCCTCGGACCGGTCGGCCAGACGGGGGCCTGGATGGTGGTGTTCTTCTTCGCCTCGGCGGCGGCCAGTTCGGCCTATCTCACCGTCTCGGAGACCTTCCCGCTGGAGATCCGGGCGCTGGCCATCGCGGCCTTCTACGCCGTCGGCACCGGGATCGGCGGTGTCTCGGGCCCGCTCCTGTTCGGCACCTTGGTGGAGACCGGCTCCCGGGACTGGGTGCTGTTCGGCTACGGCCTCGGCGCGGTGCTGATGCTGGTCGCCGCCGTGGTCGGCGGCATCTGGGGGACGGCCGCGGAGGGCAAGTCGCTGGAGGAGGTCTCGAAGCCGCTGGCGGCGGCCTAGGGCATCGTGCCGTCAGGCGTCCTTCTCGGGCGCCTGACGGCGGTCATGCTCCCTTCCGCCACACCTGCCCGTGGTAGACGAACTTGGCGCCCTCGTTCGCCAGGGCGGCGAGCCCCCGGAAGGCGGGGTCTTGGACGGTGATCACGCTCGTCGGGATCTGGCGCATCATCTCGGCGAAGGGGGCCTTCCGCTCGAAGGCCGTGCGGAACCCGCTCTCTTCGAGCACCTTCAGGATCCGCGGTGCGATCCCGCCGCCGATATAGACGCCGCTGGTCGCCAGGAAAGTCAGCGCGAGGTCGCCGCAGACCCGGCCGAGCAGGCGGCCGAACAGCTCCAGCGTCTCGGCGGCGTGGGGATCGGAGGCGTTGAGCCCCGCCTCGGTGACGGCCGCCGGATCGATCTTCTCGTGCGGCCTCCCGGTACGGACATGGGCCACGGCCGCATGCAGCCGCGACAATCCGGGCCCCGACAGCACCGTCTCCACGGTGATGCGGTCCTCGACCCGCTCGAGGGCGTGCCAGACCGCCTCCTCGAACGCGTCGGTCGGGCCGAGATCGGTGTGCCCGGCCTCGGTGGACACGATGGCGAGATGGGCGGAATACGGCACCAGGGCCGCCGCCCCGAAGCCGGTGCCGGGTCCCAGCACCACGCGGGCGCCCCCCGGAACCGGCGGACACGGGCCGACCGGGCTGAGGTCGTGCGGCGCGATATCGGCGGCGCCGGCCGCGACCGGCACGTAATCGTTCACCACCACCGCGGAGGAGAGATCGAAATCCGCGGCGATGCGCTGGCCCGCGATCTTCCAATGGGCATTCGTCAGCTGGATCTCCGGCCCATCGACCCGGCCGGCGATCGCCAGGATGGCCGAGCGCGGTGCGGGGGCGCGCCCCCCGGCCTTGGCCAGGGACGTCTTGATGGCGCTCGACGGATCCGGGTGCTCCGCGGTGGCCTCATGCGACAGGAGGCGGGGCTGAGCGCCCTGCGTCTCGATGAGGCCGAACCGCGCGTTCGTGCCGCCGATGTCGCCGACCAGGACCGGAAACTCGAACATAGAATGGGTGCCCCTGCTTCTGGCTCGGCGCAGGCGGGATGCGGGCCTGCGCAGCGCGTTTCACGTGATAGCGCGGCCTCAGGCCGGCGGCAGCGCCGCGGGGTCGATGGTCCCGCGCTCGGCCCAGTCCCGCAGCAGCGCGCGGACGGCGGCGGGGTCGGGCAGGCGGCGGCCCGCCACGGTCTCGCCTTCGCCGACCCGGACGGCGATGCCGCCATCCTCGTTGATCGACGCGAAGGCCATCTCGTCGGTGCGGTCGTCGCCGAAGAAGACCGGCCGGCGCCCGGCATAGGGGGCCTGCTCCATGAAGGACCGGATCGCGTGGGCCTTGGTCGCCTGCGCCGGGACGATCTCGCCCACCGCCTTGCCGAGCTGCAGCCGGTAGGCGTCCCCCAGGGCACCGGCCACCTGCCGGACCAGCGCCTCGGCCTGACCGGCATCGTCGGGGCTCGCCAGCCGCCAATGCACCGCCACCGAGGCGCCCTTGTCCTCGATCAGCACGTTCGCCAGCGCGGCGCTCTCCGTCTGGAGCCGCTCGACCTGCCGGCGCAGATCCGGGTGGTCCTCCGCGCGGCCCCCCGCGAGCGCTCCGGCGATCCGGCGCTCGACGCCGTGCAGCCCGGCCGCGTCGAGGCGCGCCGGATCGAGGAACGCGTCGATCACCGAGACCGGCCGGCCGGTCACGATCGCCAGCGCTCCGTCGAGACGGGTGCGCAGCCGTTCGAGGGTCTGCACCAGACCGGGTTCCACCTGCACGGCGTCTGGCCGCGGCGCGATCTCGGCGAGGGTGCCGTCGAAGTCGAGGAAGAGGGCGATGTCCATCGCGGGCGGTCCCAGGGCGTGAGCGTCGGCCACCGGCTAGCACGGGCCGGCCCACCGACAAACGGCGGGCGTGGCGCCCTATATGGCGCGGCGAGCGATCTGCACGAGGTTCCGCATGGCACGCACTGTTCCGGATCCGGTCAAGCCCGGCGAGGAGAGCGTCTGGGACTATCCGCGGCCGCCGCGGCTGGAGCCCGTGGCGGAACGGCTGCGGGTGATCCTCGGGGGCGCCGTGATCGCCGAGACGCAGGCCGGATTCCGCGTCCTTGAGACCTCGCACCCGCCGACCTACTACCTGCCGCCGGAGGACGTGGCGCCCGGCACGCTCGCCGATCCGCGGCGGGGCGGGATCTGCGAATGGAAGGGGCAGGCGGTGCTGTTCGACGTGCTCGGCGGCGGCCGCCGGGCCACCGCGGCGGCCTGGTCCTACCCCGACCCGACGCCGGACTTCCGCCGGATCGCCGGCTATGTCGCGTTCTACGCGGCGCCGATGGATGCCTGTTTCGTCGGCGACGCCCGGGTCACGCCGCAGCCCGGGACCTTCTACGGCGGCTGGATCACGCCGGGGATCGTCGGCCCTTTCAAGGGCGGCCCGGGCACGATGGGCTGGTGATTTTCTTCCGTCCCGCCCCTACGAATCCGAACGGACACGGCCGAGGAGACCGCATGCACGCGCTGACCGACACCGATCCCCAGGGCGCCGGCTTCAGTCCGGAGCGACTCGCCCGGATCGCACCCTGGATGGACCGCCTCGTCGCAGACGGGCGGCTCGCCGGCCTGTCGGTGACCGTGGCGCGGCGGGGCCGCACCGCCTTCGCGCGGGCCTGCGGACAGGCCGATCTCGCCCGCGCCACGCCGTTCACCCTCGACACGGTCACGCGGATCTACTCGATGACCAAGCCGCTCACCTCGGTGGCGGTGATGCAGCTCTACGAACAGGGGCTGTTCCAGCTCGACGATCCGGTGGCGCGCGTGCTCCCGGACTTCGCCGAGATGCGCGTCGCCGTCGGCGGCAACCGCGCGAAGATCGAGACCGAGCCGGCGCGCCGGCCGATCACCGTGCGCGACCTGCTCACGCACACGGCGGGCCTGACCTACGGTTTCATGGAGGCGACTCTCGTCGACGCACAATATCGCGAGCACGGCATCGATTTCCTCGCCCGCGAGGGCAGTCTCGCCGAGATGACGGCCCGGGTCGCCGCCCGGCCGCTGCTGGCCCAGCCCGGCAGCGCCTGGAACTACAGCGTCGCCACCGACGTGCTCGGGCAATACGTGGCGGTCCTCACCGGCCGGCCCTTCGCCGACTATCTGCGGGAGGCGGTGATCGGCCCGCTCGGCATGGCCGACACGGATTTCCACGTCCGGCCCGAGCTGATGCCGCGCTTCTGCGCGACCTACGCGTATGACCGCGAGCGCCAACTCCGGCTGCTCGACGATTCGGTGGAGACGGCCTTCGCGCGTCCGCCCGCCATCGCGTCGGGCGGCGGCGGCCTGGTTTCGACGGCAGCCGATTACCAGCGCTTCTGCCGGATGATCCTCAATCGCGGGACGCTGGACGGCCGGCGGCTGCTCGGCCGCAAGACCGTCGACCTGATGCTGGCGAACCACCTGCCCGGCGATCTGGCCGCGATGGGCACGCCGCGTTTCGCCGAAACCTCCTATACGGGAATCGGCTTCGGGCTCGGCTTCTCGGTGATGCTCGATCCGGCGCGCGCCCAGATCCTCGGGACGCCCGGTGAGGTCGCCTGGGGCGGCCTCGCCTCGACGGCGTTCTGGATCGATCCGGCGGAGGATCTCTCGGTCGTGCTGATGACGCAGCTCGTGCCGTCCTCGGCGCTGCCGATCCGGCGCGAGCTGCGCGTCCTGACTTACGCGGCGCTGGACGACTGAGGCGCCGCGCCGCTCACGCCCGGTCGCTCACTCCTGCGCGGGCGCCTCGGTGGTCGCCGGCGCGTGCTTGGCCGCCGGCTTCGCGCTCGCCTTGGCGGTCGGCTTGGCGCCGGTGGCGAATTCGGGGTCGCTGCGCGGTCCGTTCGGGCCGTTGGTCGGACCGGGGAGCTGGCCGGGCGCGAGGTCGGTGACCTTGTTCCAGGTCTGCGACTTGCAGAGGAAGGCGATCAGGCAGCCACGGACCGTCAGTTCGCCGGGCGAATCCGTCCAGATGGTAACGTCGTACGACTTCCCATCCTCGGAATTGTAGATCTTGCCTTCGTAATGGGCATCGGCGTTGGGCTTCAGGCCCATGATCAGCTGATGGCCGAGGGAAGGACGCGACTGCTTCTTGGGGTCCGGATTCTTGAAGTCGATCCGCGGCTCGCCCTTGTCGTTGAGCGGGACCTTCAGCCAGACCACGTAGCCGCACAGCCGGTCCGCCGCGGTCCCGCACTTCTCGATGCGCACGCGGGCGCGGCCGTCCTCCGTGAGATAGGTGCCGCTCGGATCCGTCGGGGTGGCCGCATGGGCCGGGCCCACGAAGGCCGTGAGCGCCAGAATTGCGAGCGGCGCAACCCGGCGGCCGATCGAAGTGAACCTCATTGCCGAACTCCCATGCCTCGCGAGCCGTACTGGAGACTCGACCGCCCGCGCGTAAAACGCTCGCGCGCGGGAAGCCCCGGTCCTCGCGTCATCGCGCTCTCGCCGGGCTGAGCACCGGGCGGCACGCGCTTCCTGACCGCCCTCTCCCGCGCGAAGTTGTCCGCATCATGACGACGCAGCTTAGGGCTGAAGCGGCGCGGTTGTTCTTGCGCGGCACGCACGGCGTCAGAATCGGGTCGGCGGCACGCTCCGGCCGGGCCCCAGCGCGCGCTGCATCAGGGTGACGTCGAGCCAGCGCCCATGCTTGTATCCGACGCCGGCCAGAGTGCCGACCAACGTGAAACCGAGGCTGGCATGCAGCGCGATCGACGCGGGGGATCCGCTGTCGGCGATGACGGCCACCATCGTCCGGCCGTCGATCTGCTCGCTCGCCGCGATCAGGGCCGCGAGCAGGCGGCGGCCGACGCCGCCGCCCCGGGCTGCCCGCGCGACGTAGATCGAATCCTCGAGTGTGGAGCGGTAGGCCGCGCGCTGATGGTAGGGGCCCGCATAGGCGTAGCCCGCGACCGTGCCGTCCCGGACGGCCACGAGATAGGGAAAACCGCCGTCGCGCAGGCTCGCGAAGCGCCGGACCATCTCGTCACGCGTCGGCGGCTCCGTCTCGAAGCTCGCCGTGCTGGTGCTGACGGCCTCCGCATAGATCGCCGTGACGGCCGTGAGATCGGCTTCGGTGGCCGGGCGTATCGTGTCTGTCACGGCGACAGGATAGGCGGGGCTGCCCGTCGCCGCCAGCGGCCTCGCGGGAAGTCGTGGTCCTCCGCGGCGCAGGCGCGGCGCGCCGCGGGCGGTTGGAGGGGGTCGACGCTCGCGCGCGGCGCCCCGCGGGTCGCCTACTCGGCCGCGGGCATCTCGGCGGTGAAGTGGGCGCCCCACTCCGTCGCGGCGCCCCCCGGCCAGCGCCCCGTGGACTCGGGCGCCGGCTGGCTCACCGGGGGATTGAAGCGGCAGAGCCCCTCGTCGCCCTGCGCGTTCGCGCCGTTGAGCTTGTGATCGTCGAAGAAGCGGCAGCTCTCGCAAGCGGCGTTCGCGGTACCGGCCATCGGATTTCTCCATCGTCTGGGTGGCTGTGCGGGATCGAATCCGTGGCCCGCTCCAGCACTTCTTAATTAGAATAGCTCCAAAAAAGCGTCAACGCGCTGGCTTGCGCGGAGCTTGCGACGACGCGGGATCCTGTGGGACGGCCCGTATCGGACGGGTCGGCGCCCGTGGGCGAGATGGCGCCCGGCGCCTCGCAATCCGGGCCCCGGAACGCGACGAAGCCGGACCTCGATCGGGGTGCGGCGTAGGGGGGGGGTACGAGCCGGCCCCGCTGGGGCGCAACGCCCAACCCGCCCCCCGGCGCAATACGGCGGGCGGACGCCC
>CAXDNE010000238.1:0-11436 GCA_963990595.1 uncultured Methylobacterium sp. | reverse complement strand
ACACTATCCTCTTCGTCGGCAGCGTCAGATGTGTATAAGAGACAGTCAAGGTTCTGTCCCAATCCGTCCCGGCCGCCGGATCAGGCGGAGGCCGGGTTCAGCGCGATGATCGTCTCGGTCGCCGCGTCCACGGCCGCGCGGCCATAGAGCATCGGCACGTAGTCCCGCCGCCCCCAGACCGGAGCCAGGTCGGCGTAATGCGGGCTTCCCGGGTCCCCCGACTGGCCCGGGACGTTGATGAAGACCGACCGGTCCCAGTCCCCCACATCCACGACCATGCGGAACGAGGCGCCGTGGGTGAGCCGGAACGTGTCGGTCCGGTACTCCGCGTGCATGACCGATGCCGCGGCGCCGCCCACGGGCAGCGGGCCGACATCCCAGCCGGAATCCGGCCGCAGCGCGGTGAGGGGATGGGCGAACAGGGCGTGATGCAGGCGGCCCCAGGACCAGCCCGTGTGGGCTTCGCGCGGCGCGGTCGTCTCCGCCGCAGAGGGGCGCGGGCGGGTGCCTGCGGCCTCCGGGTGGGGCTGTTCAGCAGAGGGCGCATCCGGCGCCAGCCGGCCCATAGGATCCGGCCCCATCCATTTCAGGCAGTCCCGGAACGCCGCCCCGAGGGCTTCCGTCAGCAGCGCTTCGCGCTGTGCCGGGTCGAGGGCGGTCTCGAGCCGCTCGATCAGGCTCTGCGTATCCCCGGGGGGCAGCAGGCGGCGGGTCCCGGCATCGGGCACCAGGGCCGCGAGCAGCGCCGGGCGCAGGTGGCGGACCCAGAGCACCTCGACGAGGGCGGCCGCCGCGGAATCCGGGTGCAGCGCGCCGTCGAACGCGGCCAGCAGGGCCTGGGCCGAGGCGACGTCGGGATCCGAGGCCGCCGGCATGGTCCGGACCAGATCGGCGAGCCGCAGGGCAGGCTCGGAGACGATGTCGCCCTGGAGCGCCCGCGAATCCGCCAGGCTGTGCCGGGCCTGCCCGCCGAGCACCGCCCGGATGCGGCGGGCGCGCCAGGGTTCGGCCCACTCGAACCCGACCTTCCGCGCCTCGACGGGATAGTCCGGCGGCAGGTTCATCTCGTTGGCGGTGGCGAGCCAGCCCGAGTCCGGGTCGATGCTGCGGGGCAGGGCGTCGGGGGCGTGGAAACCGGCCCAGTCGAAACGGCCGTCGCCGGGAACCGGCAGCAGCCCGTCATGGGCCGGCCGCACCGGCGCCTTGCCGGCCATGAACCACGCGATCCGGCCCGTCGCGTCGGCGTAGAGCTGGTTCACGGACGGCGCCGACCAGTGGCGCAGGGCCTCGCCGAAGGCGTCCGGGCTGGTGGCGCCCAGATAGGCGAGGCTGCCGAGATAGGCGGCAGCCCCGGGCTCGGACCAGACGGTGCGCAGCGCGAAGGCGTGGCCCGCGGTCTCGCGGATCACCGGCCCGTGCCGGGTGAAGCCGAGCACGACGGTCGCGTCCGGCCCGCCGCGCACCGGAATTTTCTCGGAGATGCGCCGGATCGGCTCCCAGCCGTCGCCGCACCGGTAGCGATCCGGATCGGCCGGGTCGGTCTCACACACAAACAGATCCTCCTGATCCATCGGCGCGATGGTCAGGCTGAAGGCGGCGTGTCCGTTGTGCCCGATGGAGATGCCCGGCAGAGCCGGTTCGCCGGCCCCGATCACGTCGAGCCCCGGCGCGGTGAGGTGGACGGCGTAGCGCAGGGACGGCTGCAGGTAGATCCGGTGCGGGTCGCTCGCCAGGATCGGGCGACCGGTGGCCGTGCGGGACGGACCGATCACCCAGTTGTTCGAGCCTTCCGCCGACTCCTTCGGTGCGGCGCGCGGTCCTCGTGTGACGGCGCCGTGCGCGTCGACCTTGCTCCAGGCCCAGGCCTCGGCGCGGGTCGCCGCCAAGCGCTCGGGCGAGAACCCCACCGGCGCCGTGGCCAGCCGGAAATCGTCGAGGAGATCGTCCGGCCAGTCGGCGGCGTCGAGCCCGTCCGGAACGACCGGCGCGTGCGGCGGGCTGATCCGCTTGCGCAGATCGTCCGCGGCGAGCCCGTCCGCCCGGCTCCCCGCGCGGGCGAGCACCTTGGCGCGGGCGACCTCCGAGAGGACGTTGCGCACCAGGGCGTGGCTGCGGATGCGCACCACGTCCTCCGGCCGCCAGCGGGCGGGGCGCGTCTCCGTCAGGGCGAATTCCGGCGGCCGCAAGTCGGGCCGGGCCTCGGTGAGCGCCACGTAGGCGTTGAGCCCGTCCACGAAGGCCGTGACGATGGCCTGCGTGTCCTGCGGCCCGTAGGCGGCCCATTCGGCCGCCATGTCGCCGCGATAGAGGAACAGCCGCGCTGCGCGGTCCTGGGCGAGGTATCCGGGTCCGAAATCCGCCGCCAGCAGCCCGAGGCCGCGCTTGCGCCAGAGGTCGAGCTGCCAGAGCCGGTCCCGGGCGGCGTTGAAGCCCTGGGCGCGGAACGCGTCCAGCGGGCTGCCGGCCCGGACATGCGCCAGTCCCCACCGGTCGACCCGGATCTCGGCCGGGCCTTCGAGCCCGGGGAGGGGGTACGCGGCCCCGCTCACAGGGCCACTTCGATGAGGTGCGGCCCCCTATTGGCGAGGGCATGCTGGAACGCCTCGATGAAGTCGGCGAGCGTCTCGACGCGCCGTCCCTCCACGCCGAACCCCTTGGCGAGGCTCACCCAATCCACCGCCGGATCGTCGAGGCTCAGCATGCCGAGGGCCTTCGGACCGGGATTGAGGGCGCCGACATTGGTGAGTTCCGCCCGCAGGATCGCGTAGGAGCGGTTCGACCAGACGAGCGTCACCACGTCGAGACGCTCGCGGGCCTGGGTCCAGAGCGCCTGCACGGTGTAGAGCCCGCTGCCATCGGCCTGGAGGTTGATGACCTTGCGGTCGGGACAGGCCACGGCCGCGCCGGTCGCCATCGGGATGCCGAGCCCGATGGAGCCGCCGCTGAGCTGGAGCCAGGTATGGGGCGCGGCGTCCCGGGTGAGGGCGAAGAAGTTGCGCCCCGTGGTGATCGACTCGTCGCAGATCACCGCGCCCTCCGGAATCAGCGCGCCGAGCACCTGCCCGATCGTGTCCTGGTCGAGGGGGCCGGAAGCCGGGAGCCTCGGGCGCGGCGCCACCGCGACAGGCTCCGCGGGCGGGGCCGCGACCGCCTCGGCCAGCCGCTCCAGCGCGTCGATCTGGTCCTCCTCGGGCGTCGCCAGGGTGATGGTCGTGCTGCCCTCCGGCGCCAGCAGGCTCGGCTTGCCGGGATAGGCGAAGAAGCCCACCGGCGGGGTCGCGCCGATCAGGATGATGTGGCGGAACTCCTCCAACGCCGCGATGCCCTGGTCGATCGGGTAGGGCAGGCGCTCGATCGGCACGGTGCCGGCGCCCCGGTCGATCCGCGAATTGGACGTCATCGCCATCAGCCGCGCGCCGGTCTTGCGGGCGATCCGGTCGGCGATGACGCGGCCCTCGTTCCGCACCGCCCGGTCGCCGAGATGCAGCAGCACCGGCTCGCCGCTCCGGAGCGCCGCGGCGGCGGCCGCGATCGCGGCATCGCCGGCCTTCGCTCGCTCGGGGATCGCCGGCACCGGCGCGGGCCCGGTACCGGGATCCCAGGCGGTGTTGGCCGGCAGGATCAGGGTCGCCACCTGCCCCGGGGCGGTGCGGGCGGCTGCGATCGCGGCGGCGCCGTCCGGGCCGATCTCGGCGGCGCTCATCCCGGTCCGCACCCAGGACGACATCGGCCAGGCCAGACCCTCGATGTCCGAGGTCAGCGGCGCGTTGTACTCCCGGTGATAGGTCGCGTGCTCGCCGACGATGTTGACGACGGGGGTGCGCGCCTTCTTGGCGTTGTGAAGGTTGGCCAGGCCGTTGGCGAGGCCCGGCCCGAGATGGAGCAGGGTCGAGGCCGGCTTGTCGGTCATGCGGGCATAGCCGTCCGCCGCGCCCGTCGCCCCGCCCTCGAACAGGAACAGCACGCAGCGCATGCCCTCGACCCGGTCGAGGGCGGCGACGAAATGCATCTCCGAGGTGCCGGGATTGGTGAAGCAGACCTCGACCCCACCGTCCACGAGGGTTCGGACCAGGCTCTCGGCCCCGTTCATCGCGGCCGGCATCCCATCGCTCACGGGCGTCTCCCTTCTCTCCGACGGCCGCTGCGGCGACTCGGATTCTTTATTATCGTGACGCCGACGGAGCCCAGCGCAAGGGCAGACGGGTGACATCTCCCGTTCGTCCGACGCTGGCATCATGGCACGATCTGGCGCGGGATTTGCCGGTGGCGCACCGCACCTTCGACGAGTGGAGTCCGATGATAGTTCGCCGCCTGCTTGCCGCTGCCCTGGCCGGTTCCGTGTCCCTGACCGGACCGGCCAGCGCCGAGAGCGTTCTGCGCATCGCCATGACGGCGTCCGACATCCCCACCACCACGGGCATGCCCAATAACGGCTTCGAGGGCATGCGCTTCCTCGGCTACCCGATCTTCGAGGGGCTGGTGCAGTGGGACCTGAAGAGCACCGCCAAGCTCGCCGGCATCATCCCGGCCCTGGCCGAACGCTGGGAGCAGGACCCGAACGACAAGACGATCTGGACCTTTCACCTGCGCCAGGGGGTGACCTTCCACGACGGGACGCCGTTCAACGCCGACGCGGTGATCTGGAACCTCGACCGCTACTTCAAGAACGACAGCCCGCAGTTCGAGCCGCAGGGGGCCGGCATCTCCCGCGCCCGGGCGCCGCTGGTCGGCAGCTACAAGAAGATCGACGATTCGACCGTGCAGATCACCACCACGCAGGTCGCGTCCTACTTCCCCTACATGGTGGTGTACCTGCTCTTCACCTCACCCACCTCCTTCGAGAAGGCGGGGCGCGACTGGAGCAAGGTCGCCGCGCTGCCGGCGGCCGGGACCGGCCCGTTCAGGATCACCCGCGTCGCGCCCCGGGAGGCGGTCGATCTCGCCAAGTTCGACGGCTACTGGGACCCGAACCGGATGGCCAAGGTCGATAAGGTCCGGCTGCTGCCGATCCCGGAGGCGAATGCCCGGGTGGCGGCGCTCCGCGCCGGTCAGGTGGACTGGATCGAGGTGCCGGCCCCCGACGCGATCCCGTCGCTGAAGCAGGCAGGCTTCACCATCACCACGGGCTCGTACCCGCATGTCTGGCCGTACTTCTTCAACATCGGCGCCAAGGACAGCCCGCTGAAGGACGTGCGCGTCCGGCAGGCCCTGAACTACTGCATCGACCGCGCCGGCATCGTCGAGCTCCTCAACGGCACGGCCGAGCCGGCGACCGGGTGGCTCAACGACAAGGACCCGAATTTCGGCAGCCCGAAGAACCGCTACACGTTCGACGCCGCCAAGGGGAAGGCGCTCCTGGCCGAGGCGGGCTACACCGAGAGCAAGCCCCTGAAGCTCAAGGTGATGATCTCGTCCTCCGGCTCCGGCCAGATGCTGCCGATGCCGATGAACGAGTACCTGCAGGAGAACCTGAAACAGGCCTGCAACGTCGATCTCAGCTTCAACGTGGTCGAGTGGCAGGTGCTGCTGAACGGGGGCCGGGCGCTCCCCGACGCGCCGAACCTCCAGGGCGCGATGGCGCTCAACATCTCCTCGCCCTCCTCCGATCCCGCCGTGATGGCGCGCTACTTCGCGGGTGACCGGTTCCCGCCGAACGGCTTCAACTTTCCCACCTGGAAGGACGACGCGTTCGACGCCGCCCTCAAGGCGCTCGCCGACACCACCGACGCCAAGGTGATCGACGCGCAGACCAAGATCGCCCACGAGCGCCTCGTGGACAATCCGCCCTGGCTGTTCGTCGTCCACGACCTCAATCCCCGCGGAATGTCGAAGAAAATCCACGGCTTCGTCTCGCCGCAATCCTGGTTCGTCGATCTCACCCTCGTCAGCGTGCAGTAATCCGATGCCCGATATCGATCCCGTTCATGCCAATGCGGCCGACCTCGCCCGGGCGATCCGGTCGCGCAGCCTCTCGCCGGTCGACGCGGTCGACGCGCTGCTCGGCCGGATCGCCGCGCTGGAGCCGAAGCTCCAGGCCTTCACCGAGGTGTTCCACGCCGAAGCCCGCCTCGCCGCCGAGGGCGCCGACCGGGCGATCCGGTCGGGCCACGCGGTGGGGCCGCTCCACGGCGTCCCGGTGGTGCTCAAGGACCTGATCGACCTGGACGGCCGGATCACCATGGGCGGCTCGGCCGCCCACCGCGCCCGGCGGGCCGAGCACACCGCGACGGTCGCGCGGCGCCTGATCGCGCAGGGCATGATCGTGCTCGGCAAGACCCACACGGTGGAGTTCGCCTATGGCGGCTGGGGGACCAACCAGCATCTCGGCACGCCGTGGAATCCCTGGGATTCCGAGATCCCGCGCACGCCCGGCGGATCGAGCAGCGGCACCGGCGTCGCGGTGGCGTCCCGGATGGCGCCCTGGGGCCTCGGGACCGATACCGGCGGCTCGGTGCGGCTTCCCGCATCCTTCTGCGGGCTGACGGGGCTGAAGGTGACGGTGGGGCGCGTCTCGACCTGGGGGATCGTGCCGCTCTCGACCACGCTGGACTCGCCCGGCCCGCTCGCCCGCACGGTGGAGGACACCGCGCTCCTCTACGAGGCGATCTCCGGCCCCGATCCCCTCGACCCGACGACCCGCGGCATCCAGCCGGAATCGCCCTGGCCGACCCTGGACCGCGGGGTGCGCGGCCTGCGGCTCGCCCGCATGCCCGCGGTGGAGCGGGAGGGCGTCGCCCCCGACATGCTGGCCGCCTACGACGCGGCCCTCGACGTCCTCGCCGGTCAGGGGGCCAAGATCGTCGACGTCGCCCTGCCGTTCCGGTTCAGCGACTGCGTGGCCATGAGCCAGATCACCAATGCCGAGGCCTATTTCGTCAACGGACAGCTGGCGGAGGATCCGTCCACGCCGCTGGGCGACGCCGTGCGGTCCCGGATCCTGGCGGGGGCCTCGGTGTCGGCGCAGGAATATCTCGGCACGCTCCACCGCCGCGCCGCGATGAAGCGGCAATACGCGGCCGCCCTGGAGGGGATCGACGCCCTGCTGACGCCGACCACGGAGAGCGCGGCCGTGGCGCTCGCCGAGGTGGACGAGGCGCATCTGCCGTCCCGCTTCACGCGCTTCGGCAACCTGCTCGACCTCTGCGCCCTGGGGCTGCCGGACGGGTTCACCGCCTCCGGGCTGCCGCTCTCGCTCCAGATCGTCTGCCGGGGCTTCGACGAGGCCATGGCGCTTCGGATCGGGCAGGCCTACCAGCGCGCGACCGAGTGGCACCTGCGCCGGCCGCCAGTGGGGTAGGGCGCCGGCGCATGACGGCCTCCAAGCTTGACCTCATCCTCAGGCGTCGGAGGCTTCCAGGGGCCGCGGCGCCTTCCGGAGGGCTCCTTCGAGGCGGCTTCGCCGCACCTCAGGATGAGGGCGCGGGTGGGAACGCCCAGGCGCTGGCTGACGCGTGGACGCCTGATCTACGCCGATCCAATCCGCCCCCTCATCCTGCGGTGCCGGAGCGCAGCGGAGGCCTCGACGGAGGCCTCCAGCCAGCACTGCGGCCTCCGGAGCCCTCCGTCGAGGCTCGCTGCGCCCGCGAGGCTCTGGGGCAGCCCCGAGACGCTGCGCGCGAACGTGCTGATCAGATCGTCGAGCAGGTTGGCGCGGCGCATCTTGGCCTGGTTCTCCGCCTCCCGGGCGGCCGCCAGGGCGCGGGCCGCCGCTCAGGTCGCCGGAGCTTGCCCGGCCACGACCACGCCGAGCGTGTCGAGCAGCGACGACCGGGCGCGACTGACGCGGCTCTTCACGGTGCCGACCTGGCAGCCGAGCATGGTCGCCGCCTCTTCGTAGGTGTGGCCCTCCGCGCCCACCAGGAGCAGCGCCTGGCGCTGCGCGGCGGGCAGGTCCCCGAGCCGTTCCCAGACGACCTTGAGGGTGCTGGCATCCTCCTGGTCGGACAGGCTGGTCATCTGTCCCGCATGGGTCCCGTCGACGTCCTCGACCTCCCGCCGCGTCTTGCGCAGCTCCGAGTAGAACTGGTTGCGCAGGATGGTGAACAGCCACGCGGTGAAGTTCGTGCCCGGCCGGAACCGCGCCTGGTTGGCCCAGGCCTTGACGAAGGTCTCCTGCACGAGGTCATCGGCCCGGCTCACGTCCCCCACCAGCGACAGCGCGAAGGTGCGCAGGGCCGGCAGCGCCTTGATGATGTCGCTGCGGAAGTCGAAGGCCACGGTCTGGCCATGCGCTGCGACGGCGGCCTCGAAACGCGCCACGAGGGCGGCGAGCTGGGCGGGCAGCGGCTCCTGCTCGACCACCTTGAAGTAGTCCCGGATCGACAGGGCGAGGTGCTGACCGATAACCGTGGCGTAGCCGCCCGAGTCCCGGTCGCGCTCCGCATCGGCTGACGGGTTGGCAGCGTTGTCGGTCATCAACGTATCCTGATCCCCTCAAGCTGGTATACTGGAATCGGTCTAACGTCGGTACCTGCATAAATATGAACCGCTGCCAAACGCTCCCGACAGCATCGGGCATTTTGCGTCGGGGATTCCGGATCGCGGCGATTGGTATATCCTCGGCCGCGGACGGGCGGCGGGGCGCGGGCCGATCCAGCGGGCTGTGTGCCTTGGGGAGAGCGGCATGAGCCACGGTCACGCGCATGACGATCACGCGCATCACGATCACGATCACGCGGGCGACCATCATTCCGCCAGCGATCTCTCCCCCGTGGAGGCGCGGGTGCGGGCGCTCGAATCCCTGCTCACCGAGAAGGGCTACATCGACCCGGCGGCCCTCGACGCCCTGGTCGAGCTCTACGAGACCAAGGTCGGCCCGCACGCGGGTGCGCGGGTGGTAGCCCGGGCCTGGAGCGACCCAGAATTCCGGGCCCGCCTCCTCGCCGACGCGACGCCGGCCATCGCCGAGCTCGGCATCGGCGGCCGGGGCGGCGAGCACATGGTGGTGGTCGAGAACACCCCCGAGACGCACAACCTCGTCGTGTGCACCCTCTGCTCCTGCTACCCGTGGCCGGTGCTCGGCCTGCCGCCGGTCTGGTACAAGGCGCCGCCCTATCGCGCCCGGGCGGTGATCGATCCCCGCGGCGTGTTGGCCGAGTTCGGGGTGACGCTCCCGGAGACCACCCGCATCACGGTGTGGGATTCCACCGCCGAGACCCGCTACATGGTCCTGCCCCTGCGCCCGGCCGGGACGGAGGGCTTTTCCGAGGACGCCCTCGCCGCCCTCGTCACGCGCGACGCCATGATCGGCACGGGGCTGCCCCGATCGGCTCCCGTCATGCCGGCGGAGATGCCGGTATGAACGGCGCCCAGGATCTCGGCGGCGCGCACGGCTTCGGGCCCGTGGTGCCGGAGCCGGACGAGCCGGTGTTCCACGCGGACTGGGAGCGCCGCGTCTTCGCGATGGCGCTCGCCATGGGCTACACCGGCGCCTGGAACCTCGACGGCAGCCGCGCCGCCCGCGAGTCGCTGCCGCCGGCGGAGTACCTGGCGTCGAGCTACTACGCGATCTGGCTGAAGGCTCTGGAGAAGCAGATCGCCGCGACCGGGCTGGCGACGCCCGCCGAGATGGAGGCCGGCACGGCCGCGGAGCCGGCCAAGCCCGTGGCCCGGGTCCTGGTCCGCGACGGCCTCGAAGAGCGGTTCCGGGCCGGATTTCCCAGCAGCCGCGCCGCCGATGCCCCCGCCCGCTTCGCGGTGGGGGATGCCGTCGTCGCCCGGAATATGCATCCGACAAGCCACACCCGCCTGCCGCGCTACGTGCGCGGGCGCCGGGGCCGCATCGTGCGGGTCGACGGCGTCTTCGTCTATCCCGACACCAGCGCCTACGGGGCGGGCGAGAACCCGACCTGGCTCTACACGGTCGCCTTCACCGCCGAGGAGCTGTGGGGCGAGAGCGGCGACCCGGGAAGCGTCGTCACGGTGGCGGCCTTCGAGCCGTATCTGGAACCCGCATGACCGAACCGGCGCCGAAAGCCTTCGCGGCCCCTTGGGAGGCCCAGGTCTTTGCCATGGTGGTGAGCCTGCAGAAATCCGGGCTGTTCACATGGTCGGAATGGGCGGAGCGCCTCGGCCGGGAGATCCGGCCGGCGGACGCCCCCGAGCGCGCGGCCGATTACGGCGAATGGCTCGCGACCCTGGAGAAGATCCTGGCCGAGCGCGGTGTGACCGCGGCCGAGAGCGTCGCGGCGCGAACCGCCGCCTTCCTCCGGGCCGCCGAGGCCACGCCCCACGGCCAGCCGATCCGCCTGGAGAACGATCCGCTCTACCGCGCCTGAGGGCGGAGGTCTTCGAGGAGACCTTCGAGCGGCACCGGAGCCGCGTGAGACCGGCCGCTCATCAGACGGTCGAGCAGCGCCAGAACCTCCGGCCGGCCGCAATTGCGGGCGGGCTCGAACGGCGTCCAGGTCTGGGCGAAGTCGAGGCGCTCGAACACGTCGCGGTAGCGGCGCAGCTCGCCCGGCGTGAGCGGCACGCCGCGGACGAACGCCTTGTGGGCCGAGATCGTGGTCGCCCGGCGGAAATCCGCGGGGTCGAGCTCGAACTTCAGGGCGTCGCCGCAGAAGCAGATCTTTCGCGACCGATCGTACAGGACGGCGTGGCCGTCGAAATGGCCGGCCGTGCGATGCAGTTCCAGGCCCGGCAGGGGTTCCAGGTAATCGTCGTAGGGCCAGCTCACCTGCAGGGCCGCGCTCCAGGTGAAGTCGGCCGCCGGCAGGCAGAGTTCCGGGTCGAACCGGTCCTGGAGCTGTGGCAACGCCCCGTAGGAATGGGGATGCGAGGCCGAGAGCACCGTCATGCCGCCGAGCCGCGCGATCTGGTCGAGGGCGGCCTCGCTGAAGACCGGGCACCCCTCGAAGCCCATATTCCCGTGCTCGGTCTGGATCAGATAGGCGGAGGGCCCGATGCCGGAGACCGGCTCGTTCCAGAAGCGCCACACGCCCGGCTCCAGCTCCTGCCAGTGGCAGGGGAACGCCGCCTGGGCCTCCCGGGCGGTGCGGAAGCGCCAGCCATCCTGCGGGACCACGTGGCGGGCATCGAGGCACATCGGGCAGGCGGCCGGCGTCTCGAAGTGGCGCTGCCAGAACCCGCAATTGTCGCAGGTATAGGCGGGCAGCTTCAGGGCGCCCGCGAAGGGCAGATAGCCGGGCATCGTCTCGGACCTTCCTCGGGGCAGCTCAACGGATCTGGGCGCGGTTGACGGTAGGGCGCCGGGGCCGGCCGGGGAGGGGGTGCGCGCCACACGCCGACCCGGACGGGCCCGGTGGCCCCCGCCACGCCAGCCCGATCCCCGCCTGGCCGCCACCCGCGCGGCGCGCCGCAGCCGTCACGTCCGCTCCGGCCGCCGGCGCGCCGCGCGGGCGGCGTGAAAGGTGCCGCCGCGCCCGACCCGAGCCAGACCCGCGCGGCCGCCGCCGACGCGGTCGCGGGTGCGGC
>CAXDNE010000237.1:0-11456 GCA_963990595.1 uncultured Methylobacterium sp. | reverse complement strand
GGCCTGACCCGTGCGGGTCGTCGGCGCGTCCCCGGGAAGTTCGACCACATCGACCGCGACCTGCATGCCGAGATCGTCGCTGGCCAGGCCGAAGAAGGATCCGTGCAGCGGCACCGCCTGGGTGGGGTCGCGGGCCACCGCCACGCGGATCAGGTCGCGGTTGCCGACGATCCCGTTGGTCGGATCGAACTCGACCCAGCCGGCACCGGGCAGGTAGACCTGCAGCCAGGCATGGGTGGATCCGCCGCCCACGTGGCGGGCCCGGTCGTTGCGGGGATTGTAGAGGTATCCGGACACGAACCGGGCGGCCATGCCGAGCGCTCGCACGGCCTCCATCATCAGCACCGCGAAGTCGCGGCAGGAGCCGCGCCGGCTGCGCAGGGTGGTGAGGGGATCCTGAACGCCCTTCTCGGAGCGGGCCAGATAGGTGAAGTTGGCGCGCACGCTGCGCGTCATGGCGGCGAGCAGCTCCTGCGTGGGGATGCGCCCGTCCGTCGGGAGGAAGCCGCGCGCCCAGGCATCGACCTCGTGGCGCGGGTCCGGCCAGTGCCGCTCGATGGAGCGGGACAGATCCGGCATGTCCTCGGCGCCGTAGCCGAACGGATAGTGGGTCGCGTGGGGCGCGAGGGGGAAGACCGGCGCGTGCTCGGGCGTGTGGTCGAGGGTGATGCCGCACACGAAGGTGAGAGTCTCGGCGCGGGCGTCGAAGGTCGTCACCGCCACGCAATTCCCGAAGACGTCGAACATCCAGCGCAACGTGGCCGGTTCGGGGGTGACGTCGAGCGTGGCTTCGATCAGGCGCTGGTCGTAGCTGTCGCGCGGCCGGAACATGATTCGGTGCTCGCCGAACGAGACCGGACGCCGGTACCGGTAGACCGTTCGATGGCGGACGGACAGGATCGGCAATCGCGAAGGCTCCGGGTTCGTGCCGCCTCGTCCCGGACCGATGCAAGGGCCGGGCCCGGCGCGGTCCGCCGCCCGTCCGGCCCTGCGGATCAGGGCCCGGATCCCGGATCCGCAGGGCCGGACGGGCAGTGAACGGCGTCGGCGGCTGCGCAGTCCTGCGCGCCCTGCCGCTCGGCGTGACGGCCACGCGCGTCGGAACGGAGGGGACGGTCCTCAGAGAACCGGGGGCGACGGCTCGGCGGCGGCCCGCTCGGCCTCGACCAGCACGTCGAGGGGACGCCAGGGCTTGGCGATGAACACCGCCTCGGGCGGCAGCTCGGGCCGCGGCAGGCCGTGGCCCGAGGTGATCACCAGCCGGGCGCGGGGCCACAGGGTTGCCACCGCGCGGGCGAGCTGAAGCCCGTCCATCTGCCCCGCGAGCCGGACATCGGCGAAGACCAGCGCGACGTCGCCGCCCCGCGCCTGCAGGACCGACAGGGCCTCCTCGGCGCTGTCGCAGCCCACGACGTCGAGTTCGGTCTCCTCGAGCAGGGTCTCCGCCAGGGCGCGGATCTCGGGCTCGTCCTCCACCACCAGGGCCAGACGCGGCGCCTCGGTGCCGGCGGCGCACGGGACAGCTCCGTCCTGCCGTGCGGGCGGTTCGTTCTCGGTCTGGCGGACGCGGCGCACGAGGACGGCGAGATGCTCCGGCACGCCCTCGGAGACCAAGTCATCGTAGAACGAGGCGAGTGTCTGCCCGATTTGATCGAGCGGAATACCCGGTGAAAGCGTATCGGTGAGCGGCAGGGGCGCGCTCGTCTGGTGCTTCTTCAAGGACTCCCCCCGAAGTCTTCCTTTCCACCGCGTCAGCATGCGGCGGTCAGGGAGGAAAGTCGGCAATCCGCCTCTGGTTGCGCGCCGGGGCCCGATTCGGAGGGCCTTCCGAACGCGTTACTGCGTGGCGGTCCCGGCCTCGGCATCGGCGTAGGCCATGATGCCCGAGACGGCACGGACATTCTGGTACCGCGTCCCGCGCGTGCTCATCATGGCCTCGAACTTCTCGTGGACCTGCGCCACCGACAGGCTCAAGGGCTTGCGGTGGCGGCCGCGTCCCACGAACCGTCCGGCCGCGAAGAAGATCGAGCGGTTGGCCCGGGCCGGGCCTGGCAGCAGCGCGGCGGCGGCGGCGGCCGGCTTGTTCACGACGTTGGCGAGGAACTCCTCGGCATCGTCTGGACCGAGGAAGTGGGCGAGGTAGATCTCGCCGAGGGTCAGCTCGCGCCCGATGCGCTGGGCGATGCGGGCCGCGTCGCGCTTGAGCATCTCGCCGGCCATCAGCGCCGAGAGATAGGGATCGCGACGCATTTCCAGCACCCGGGCGCGCTCGGCCGGGTCGGTGATCACCGGCCGGTCATTCGCGTCCGAGGTGATCATCGCCGCCTCCTTCTCCAGCCCGTACTTGGCGCCGAAATCGCGGACCACGCCGAGCCACGTGCGCTCGATGAACTGGTAGAGACCGGTGGCCGAGGAGGTCTTGGCCTGCACGGCGGTCACGAAGCTCGATTCCTTGTCGGCCACCGCCATCAGCAGGACCGGATCGGTCTGGACCGCCTGGGCGGCGCGCACGATCGTCTGGACGATGTGGCGCCGGATCTTCATCGGGCCGAATTCGAGGATGTCGTTCGGGTCGCCGCTCGAGCTTTCGGAGAGCAGGAAGTCGTAGGACACCCGGTCCACGGTGTTGGAGCCGATCTCGGTGTCGAGATCGTGCACGGGCGCGAAGCTGGCCGCCGCGCGCAGCGGCGTCTGCTCCGGCTGGTCGCTCAGGGCGACGGTGTGGATATGCGGACGCGGCATCGCGATCTCGGTGGCGGCCTCCGCCGGGGAGACGGCCGGCGACAGACCGACCTTGCCGAGATCGACCCCGGACCCGATCAAAGCCGCGCTGATTCCGCCGGCGATCAGCGACACGGTGAGCAGCGAGCGGAAGAGCGCCGGGCGGCTGCCATGGGCACGGCCCACCATGGGCTGGGCGGCGATGACATCGGCGTTGCCGGAGCCGAAATGGCCCGGCCGGGCGCCGGTCTTGCCCGTGGTGGTTCTCGACGATCCGACCGTGCGGCCCTGCATCGTTGTTCCGAATCCTCACGCGCCCTTGACGGCGCCACCCGTTCACCTTCGCTTGACAGATGTGGCGACAACACGGCCGCGCTTGTGGCGAGCGTGAGGCGGAGCGGGGTGATTTTGCGGCCGCCCGGCGCGGGCCGGATCCGCACGGCAGGCGGATTCGGCACGGGACGTCAGGCCCTTAGCCGGCCTGAGCGGATGGGATGCAACCCGGGTGCGGGGCCCCGAAACGGCGGTGGACAATGGTCGGCGCTCCGCCACACGGCGCCGGGGACATCATCCTGTCCGAGCGGGATTCGGGACCTGCCGGCGCCGGGGCTTCCGACCGGCGCCCTCATCCTGCGGTGCGGCGAAGCCGCGTCGCATGAGCCCCCCAGAAGTCGCGTGATCCCCGGAGGCCTCCTTCGAGGCCTCCGCTGCGCTCCGGCGCCTCAGGATGAGGTCGGGTCCGGGATCGGCGTGAACGAGTCGCCGCGCGCGCCCGGGTCTCGGATGAGCCCGCCCTGAGGAGCACTGCGTCGCCGACCGTGTTGCGATACGCTCAAGAACGGCTCTAAGAGGGCCCATGCGGGTGCCGCGCTCACGACGCGTGGCCGCCCTTCCTCCGTGTCCTGCCAGGTTCAGCCCCGATGAGCGGCGTCAACGAGATCCGGTCGACCTTCCTCGACTACTTCGCCAAGGCGGGGCACGAGGTCGTGCCCTCTTCGAGCCTCGTGCCGAAGAACGATCCGACGCTGATGTTCACGAACGCCGGCATGGTGCAGTTCAAGAACGTCTTCACCGGCATCGAGAAGCGCGCCTACGACCGGGCCACCACGGCGCAGAAATGCGTGCGGGCCGGCGGCAAGCACAACGACCTCGACAATGTCGGGTACACGGCGCGCCACCACACGTTCTTCGAGATGCTCGGCAACTTCTCGTTCGGCGACTACTTCAAGGACCGCGCGATCGAGCTGGCCTGGACGCTGATCACCAAGGAGTTCGGCCTCAAGCCCGACCGGCTCCTCGTGACTGTCTACGCCGACGACGACGAAGCCGCGGGCCTGTGGAAGAAGATCGCCGGCTTCCCGGACGAGAAGATCATCCGGATCGGGACGTCCGACAATTTCTGGCAGATGGGCGATACCGGCCCCTGCGGCCCGTGCTCGGAGATCTTCATCGACCAGGGCCCGGCGCTCCAGGGCGGCCCGCCCGGCTCCCCGGATGAGGACGGCGACCGGTTCCTCGAGTTCTGGAACCTCGTGTTCATGCAGTACGAGCAGCTGGAGCCGGGGGTCCGGAATCCGCTGCCGCGGCCATCCATCGACACCGGGATGGGCCTGGAGCGCATGGCGGCGATTCTCCAGGGCGTGCATTCCAACTACGACACCGATCTGTTCCGCGCCCTGATCGACGCGGTGGCGCACGCGGTCTCGCGGGCGCCGGAGCCCGCCACGATGGCCTCCTACCGGGTGATCGCCGACCACCTGCGGGCGGCCTCCTTCCTGGTGGCGGACGGCGTGCTGCCGGGCAACGAGGGCCGCGGCTACGTGCTGCGCCGGATCATGCGCCGCGCCATGCGGCATGCGGAGATCCTGGGCGCCCGCGAGCCCACCATGTACCGCCTCGTGCCGACGCTGGTGCGCGAGATGGGCCAGGCCTATCCGGAGCTGATGCGGGCCGAGAGCCTGATCGCCGAGACCCTGAAGCTGGAGGAGACCCGCTTCCGGCGCACCCTGGAGCGCGGCCTGTCGATCCTCGACGCCGAGAGCCGCGCCCTCCGGCACGGCGACAAGCTTTCCGGCGACACCGCCTTCACGCTCTACGACACCTACGGTTTCCCCCTCGACCTGACCCAGGACGCCCTCAAGGCCCGGGGCATCGGCGTCGACACCGACGCCTTCGCGGCGGCGATGCAGCGCCAGAAGCAGGCGGCCCGCGAGGCCTGGAAGGGCTCGGGCGAGGCGGCCACCGAGACGGTCTGGTTCGGCCTGCGCGAGCGCCTCGGCGCCACCGAGTTCCTGGGCTACGAGACCGAGACCGCCGAGGGCATCGTCACCGCCCTGCTGCGCGACGGCGCCGAGGTGCCGAGCCTCGAAGCCGGCCAGACCGGCCTTCTCCTCGTCAACCAGACGCCGTTCTACGGCGAATCGGGCGGCCAGGTCGGCGATACCGGCCTGATCCTCGGTTCGGGCCTGCGGGCACGGGTCACCGACACCCAGAAGAAGCTCGGCGACGTCTTCGTCCACCATGTGACCGTGGAGGAGGGCAGCTTGAGCCTCGACCAGGCGGTCGAGCTGAAGGTCGACCATGCCCGTAGGCGGGCGATCCGCGCCAATCACTCGGCCACCCACCTGCTGCACGAGGCGCTGCGGCAGGTGCTGGGCGACCACGTTGCCCAGAAGGGCTCGCTGGTGAGCCCCGAGCGGCTGCGCTTCGACATCAGCCATCCGAAGCCGATCGAGGCGGACGAGCTCGTCCGGGTCGAAGACATCGCCAACGCGGTCCTGCTCCAGAACGCGCCTGTGGTGACCAAGCTCATGGCGGTGGACGACGCGATCGCGTCGGGCGCCCGGGCGCTGTTCGGCGAGAAATACGGCGACGAGGTCCGGGTCGTCTCCATGGGGCTGCCGGTCGCGGCGCCCGGCGCCGAGGGCGGTCAGGGGCGGATCAAGAACTTCTCGGTAGAACTCTGCGGCGGCACCCATGCGGAGCGCACCGGCGATATCGGGGCGATCACCATCGTGGCGGAGAGCGCGGTGGGCGCCGGCGTGCGCCGGATCGAGGCGCTGACCGCGGACGCGGCGCGCCGTCACCGGGCCGAGGAGGCCCGCACGCTGGCGTCGCTCGCCGGCATCCTCAAGGCCCCGGTCTCGGAGGCGCCCGACCGCCTCACCGCGCTGATGGAAGATCGGCGCCGCTTGGAGCGCGAACTGGCGGAGACCCGTCGCAAGCTCGCCATGGGCGCGTCGGAGGACGGATCGGGGCGCGGTTCGCGCCAGACCGAGATCGGCGGCGTCGCCTTCCGCCGCTCGGTCGTCGAGGGGCTCGACATGCGCGACCTCAAGCCGATCGTCGACGAGGAGAAGAAGCGCCTGGGCTCCGGCATCGTGGCGATCGTCGGCAAGGCGCCGGACGGCAAGGCCGGCCTCGTGGTCGGCGTGACCGACGATCTGACGGGGCGCTACGACGCGGTCGGGCTGGTCCGCGCCGGCGCCGGTGCGCTCGGTGGCAAGGGCGGCGGGGGCCGCCGCGACATGGCGCAGGCCGGCGGTCCGAACGGGGATGGCGCGGAGGCGGCCCTCGACGCCATCGAGCAGGCCCTGACCGAGGCGGCCTGACACGGCCGCGAAACGCGAAGGCCGCGCCGTCGCCGGCGCGGCCTCTGACGGCGGCCGAGAGCCGCCGGTTGTGTGCGGATGCGCCTTACTTGTTGCCGCCGCCCCCGCCGCCCTGCGGCGCGACCCGCGACGGCTGGGCGGCATTGCCGGCCGCGGCCGAATCGTTGGAGACCGTGTCGGCCGGCCGACCGGTTGGGGAATAGCTGACCGCGGGATCGTTCCCCGTCGTACCGGCCTGCTGGCTCACCACGCCCGGTGCACCGGAAGGAACGACCACCGCCGGGCCGGTCGGGGTCGCGGTGACCTGCGCGGCGGCGGGCAGGGTGGCGGCCAGGGTCAGCCCCAAGGCGAGAAATGTCCGGGTCATATCAATCCTTATCGGTTTCAGACCCAGGCAACTTCGATAGTTGGCAATCGATCCTGCGATGTTGCGACGCAGCAAGAGGATGCGAGCGGCTTCCGCCGCGCGTCCGCTCAGTTGACTCGTGTCCAGGTCTGCCGCTTGCAGAACACGCCCATGACGCAGCCCGAGACCTCAAGCGCATTCGGCCCGGTGAGCCGCAGCGAGCCGGAATAGGTCTTGCCGTCGTTGGGGTTGTAGAGCGACCCCGAGTAGCCCGACCCGTCCGGATGGCGGGCGTCCAGGATCTGCACGCCGACGACGCTCCGGTTGCGAAGGGCCGGATCCGGGTTCTTCGCATCCAGTCCCTTGCCCGGCGCGCTGACGATCGTCCCGCAGAAACCACCGCCGCACGGCGCGATGCGGACGCGCGAACTGCCGGTCTCCGTGAGCCAGAGCCCTGCAGGATCGGCGGCCCAAGCGGTGCTCCCGACGGCGTTCGCCGCGAGCACAATCAACAGCGTACGCCCGAGCCTGGAACGCATTCCTGATCCTCCCGATGGTCGTGTTCGAGGTCTTCTACCGCAACGTTTGTTACCGCGCGGCTTCGGGCAGGGCGCTGCCCAGATAGGTCTCAACCACCTCGCAGAAGGGCTGGCCGGCCCCGGTCGACAGCACCGCATCGACCTCGAAGAGCGGATCGTCGGGCCCGGGTTCCCCGCGCGGGACGCGGGAGCGGACCTCGACCGTGTTCCGCACGGGAGCGAGGGGGCGTACGACCCGGCCGAACGGCGTGCGGGTTCCGTCCAGGGTCGCGTTCATCGCGGCGGTGAGACGGGCCGGGACGTACCAGTTATCCGCTTCCGACAGGACGCGGCCTCCGCACGCGAGGCGGACGCGGCGATAGCGGACCGGCTCGTCCGGGCCGATCATCAGGCGTGCGCGCTGAGCGGCCGTCAGCGGCTTGTCGGCGACGGGCAGGCGCTCGGCGGTGAGGTGGGGATCGCCCGCGAGCTTGTAATCGGCGCACCAGCTCTCAAGGGCGAGGGTCGCGCTGTGCGAGGCGAGGATCCGGCTCCGAAGCGCGGCGATCAGGGCCTGCGGCCCGTCGCCCGGTGGCGGCCCGGAGGCGGTCCCGCCGGCGGCGGAAGGCTCGGCCGCGAGGCTCTGCACCGCGCTCACCGGATGCGCCACCAGCAACGCCGCCAGGCCGAAGCGGATCGCCTGGCGGAAGACGGCCCGGCCTGCGGTGCCGTTCGACATTGATAAGCGGCTTCCGGACAAGAAGTGCGAGATGATGTCGGCATGTCGAGAAGACCTTCCGCTGCGACACAGCATCTCGGACATGTCCTCCCGAAACAAAATGCCAGATTATCGTCGGCTACCGACACATCGAGGCGCGATAGAGCCTGCCGGACGTGGCGATTCTTGCCTCGCCGGTCACGCGAATCGAGATCTAACCAAGAAACGCCGGCCGGTCGAGGTGCGCCTGGCGCGCCGGAACGCCTAGCGTCGCCCGACCGGTGGCAGGTCGGTGCAGAGGCCGAGCGCGGCTTCCGCCGCCAAGCCGACCGTCTCCCCGAGCGTCGGGTGCGGATGGATCGTGCGGCCGATATCGGCGGCGTCCGCCCCCATCTCGATGGCGAGCGCGATCTCCCCGAGCATGTCGCCGGCGCTCGGGCCGACGATGGCCCCGCCAACGATGCGCTTCGTCCCGGCATCGAAGAGCAGCTTCGTGAGGCCGTAATCCGCGCCGTTGGCGATCGCACGGCCCGAGGCGGCCCAGGGAAAGCGCGCCACCTCCACGGCCCGGCCGCTGGCCTTGGCCGCGCCCTCGGTCAGGCCGACCCAGGCGATCTCCGGGTCGGTATAGGCCACGGAGGGGATCACGGCGGCGTCGAAACCGGCCCGGTGGCCGGCCGCCACCTCGGCGGCGACATGGCCCTGGTGCACCGCTTTGTGGGCGAGCATCGGCTGCCCGACCAGATCGCCGATGGCGAGGATATGCGAGACGTTGGTGCGCATCTGCGCGTCGACCGGCACGAAGCCGCGCTCCACGATCACTCCGGCGGTCTCCAGCCCGAGATCCGCGCCGTTCGGACGCCGGCCAGCCGCCTGCAGCACGAGGTCGTAACGCCGCGCCTCCGCCTCACCCCCGAAGGTCACGACGATGCCCTCCGGCGTGGCCGTCGCGGAGACGAGTTCGGTTCCGGTCAGCAGGCGGTCGAACCGGTGGGCGTTGCGCTTGGTCCAGATCGCGACCAAGTCGCGGTCGACCCCCTCCAGCAGGTGAGGAAGGCGCTCGACCACGTCGACCCGCGCGCCGAGCGCGCTGTACACGGTGGCCATCTCCAGGCCGATGATGCCGCCCCCGATCACCAGCAGCCGGCCCGGAACGAAGGGCAGCTCCAGCGCGCCCGTGGAGTTCACGATCCGCGGGTCCTCCGGCAGCATCGGCAGCGCGACCGGGGCGGAGCCGGCAGCCACGATGGCGCTGGTGAACGCGATGGCGCGCGTGCCGCCGCCATGGAGCGCGACCGAGAGCGCGTTCGGCCTGGTGAACTGGGCCGTGCCTCGCACCACCTCGACCTTGCGCTGGCGCGCCATCAGGGCGAGCCCGTCGGTGAGCCGACGCACCGTCCCGGCCTTGAAGGCCCGGAGCTTCGCGAGATCGACGCTCGGCGCGCCGAAACGGATCCCGTGGTCGGCGAGCCGGACGGCCTCCTCGGTCACGGCGGCGACGTGGAGCAGCGCCTTCGACGGGATGCAACCGACATTCAGGCAGACGCCGCCGAGCGTCGCGTGCCGCTCCACGAGGATCACCCGCTGCCCGAGATCCGCGGCCCGGAACGCAGCCGAATAGCCGCCGGGGCCGCCGCCGATCACCACGACGTCGCAGCCCGCACCCGTGCTGTCCCCGACCGACGGCAGAGCCGGTGCCGCAAGCGGTGCGGCCTGCCCGGTCCTGTCGTCAGGCCTTCGTTCGGCCGCCTGCTCCCCGGAAGTGATGCGCGCGACAAGCGTGCCGGCCGAGACGGTATCGCCGAGGCCGACCAGCACCTCCACGAGACGTCCCGCGATCGGGGAGGGGATGTCCATGGTCGCTTTGTCGGATTCGACCACCAGCAGCGTCTGGTCACGGTCGATCGGCTGGCCGGGCGTGACCGGGATCTCGATCACCGGTACGCCGGCGAAATCCCCCAGGTCGGGGACGCGGATCTCGTGAGTCTCGGGCATCGCGACCGCCGTCACAGGAGGGCGCGGCGCAGGTCGGACAGGACCGACGCCACGTGGCCGAGGAAGCGGGCGGCGGCGACGCCGTCCACCACGCGGTGGTCCCAGGACAGGCTGAGCGGCAGGATCAGGCGCGGCTGGAACGCCTTGCCGTCCCAGACGGCTTCCGTCCGCGCGCGCGCAGCGCCCAGGATCGCCACCTCGGGCGCGTTGATGATCGGGGTGAAGCCATCGCCGCCGATGCCACCCAGCGACGAGACCGAGAAGCAGCCGCCCTGCATGTCGGAGCCCGCAAGTGTGCCGGCCCGGGCCTTCTCGGCCAGCGCGGCCATCTCGGTGGCGATCTCGATGAGGCCCTTGCGGTCGCAGTCCCGCACCACCGGCACCATCAGACCCTTCGGTGTGTCCACCGCGAAGCCGATATGGACGTAGTCCTTGAGGACGAGGTCGCCGCCCGCCAGGGATGAGTTGAAGCGCGGATAGGCGCGGAGGGCCGAAGCCGCCGCCTTGATCAGGAACGCCACCATGGTGACTTTCGCCGGCGGCGTGCGCGCCTCCGCGTTGAGACCGACGCGAAAGGATTCGATCTCCGTCACGTCGGCGCGGTCGAAGTTCGTCACATGGGGGATCGTCAGCCAGTTGCGGCTGAGATTGGCCCCCGAGATGGTCTGGATCCGCGACAGCGGCTCGCGCCGGACCGGTCCGAATTTGGCGAAATCCACCTCCGGCCAGGGCGGCAGGTCGGCGCCGATGCCGGAGGCGGGCTGGCCGGCCGGCGCGCTGAGCGCCGCCTTGACGAAGGCGTGCACGTCCTCCCGCAGGACCCGCCCCTTCGGCCCGGTCGCCGGAACCCGGTCCAGGGCCACGCCGAGTTCGCGGGCGAGCTGCCGTACGGACGGGCTGGCGTGCACGTCGCTTCGCGGGGCCGGGCCCTCGTGTTGACGGGCCGGCGCTTCGGCGACGTGACCCGCCCCGTCACCTGCGCGGGAGAGGGCGCCGTTCGCGGGTGCGCTCTCTTCGGAACGCTCCGTGACCTCACCCCGTCCCTCGTCCGTGCGGGCGAGAGGAGAAGCGGCTGACGTGCCGGACGGGATGGACGCGGTTGCCGCCGAGGCCTCCGCGCCGCCCTCCGCGGGCTCGACCGTGAGGATCGGGGTCCCCTCCGAGACCTTCGAACCCACCGAGACCAGCAGCTCGCGCACGGTCCCGGCGACCGGGGAGGGAACTTCCATGGTCGCCTTGTCGGACTCGATGCTGAGGATCAGGTCGTCCACAGCGAGGCGGTCGCCCGGCTTCACCAGCAGTTCGATGACCGGGACGTCCCGATAATCGCCGATATCCGGAAGGGCGATCTGCAGCGCGGCGCTCATGCGGGCGGCTTTCCGATGGAAGGGGAGGCGGTGAAGGGGGCAGGCGGGACGGGGGGGGGCGCCCCCCGCGCGCCCCCCCCGGCCGAGATGGTGGGGCGGGGTGGTATTAACAACTACGCGCCCCCCCCCCAGGGGGGGGGGGGGGGGGGCGGGGTGGGGGGGGGAAAAAAAAGGGGGGGG
>CAXDNE010000236.1:0-11507 GCA_963990595.1 uncultured Methylobacterium sp. | reverse complement strand
GTGTATAAGAGACAGGGCGTGATCCGCGCCCTAGAGGACGGCGGCATCCATCCGACCGTGGTGGCCGGCTGCTCCATCGGCGCGGTGGTGGGCGCCTGCTACGCGGCCGGCCGCCTCGACCGGCTCGAAACCTTCGCGCGGGCGCTGACCCGGCGCCGGGTGGTGGGGCTCATCGACCCGCGGCTGCCGGGCTCCGGCCTGATCGCCGGCAACCGCCTGCGCCAGCGGCTCTCGGCCGATCTCGGCACGCGCCGCATCGAGACGCTGCCGATCCGCTTCGGCTGCGTCGCCACCGAGTACGGCACCGGTCACGAGATCAGCCTGACTGAGGGGCCGGCGGTGGACGCGGTCCGCGCCTCCTACGCGATCCCCGGCCTGTTCCCGCCGGTGGCGCACGAGGGCCGCGTCCTGATGGACGGGACGCTGGTGAACCCGGTTCCGGTGGCGCTCGCCCGGGCGCTCGGCGCCGACGTGGTGATCTGCGTGAACCTCAACGGCGATACCGGCGGCCCGGTGATGCGCGAGGCGCCGCATCCACCCCCGCGCCGGGGCTTCCTGCAGGGGGTTCGCGGGCGCCTGACGGGGTCCGAGCGACCGGAACCCGAGATCGCCGTGCCGGGCATCGCCCGGGTCGTGCTCGACGCCTTCAACACCACCCAGGACCGGATCTCCCGGGCGCGGCTGGAGCGCGATCCCCCCGACGTGGCGATCGGCCCGGACGTGGCCGGCTTCGGCCTGTTCGACTTCCACCGCGCCGCCGAGGGCATCGCCCTCGGGCACCGGGCCGCCCGGACCGCCCTGCCCCGGATCCGGGCCGTGCTGGAGGGCGCGGCAGCCCGAGCCTAGGATCGTCATCCCGCTGTCGCGGCCGCCTGCGATGGGCGCCCGGCATGCTGGAGGGCTTCCAATGTATACGAGTCGCCGTCAGATCCTGCTGTCCGGAGGCGCCGGCCTCGTCGGGCTCGCCTCCGGGCTCGCACGCCCCGGCCTGAGCCGGGCCGCCGACCGGCCGGCCCTCACCCATGGCCTTCAGTCGGGCGATGTCGGGACCGACTCGGCCGTGGTCTGGGCCCGGTCCGACCGGCCCGCCCGGGCGATCATCGAGTGGGCCACCACCGAGAGCTTCTCCGAGATCCGCGGCGGCGTCTTCGCCGACGCGCTCCCGGAGACCGACGGCACCGTGAAGGTGGCGCTGACCGGGCTGCCGGCCGGCCAGGACGTGTTCTACCGGGTGCGCCTCCAGGACATCGCCGCGCCGACGGTCGTCGGCCAGGGGCAGGTCGGACGGTTCCGCACCGCGCCGGCGGACAGGCGCTCGGTGTCGTTCTGCTGGTCGGGCGACACGGCGGGACAGGGCTGGGGCATCGACGAGGCCCGCGGCGGCATGACGATCTATTCCGCCATCCTGAGGAACCGGCCGGACTTCTTCATCCATTCCGGCGACACGATCTACGCCGACGGGCCGATCCAGTCCGAGGTGAAGCTGCCGGACGGCAGCCTCTGGCGCAACCGGGTGACCGAGGAGGTCGCCAAGCCCGCCGAGACGCTCGCGGAGTTCCGGGGCCGCCACAAGTACAACCTCACCGACCGGAACGTGCTGGCGATGAACGCCGCCGTGCCGATCCTGGCGCAGTGGGACGACCACGAGGTCACCAACAACTGGTGGCCGGGCGAGCCGCTGACCCGGGCCGAGCACCTCAAGAAGAAATACGCCGACCCGAACGTCCTGGCCCTGCAGCTGCGCGCGGCCCGCGCCTTCCACGAATACATGCCGATGCGCTTCGAGCCGGCCGAGCCCGGTCGCGTCTACCGCAAGATCGCCTACGGCCCCCTGGTCGACGTGTTCATGCTCGACATGCGCTCCTACCGGGGCCCGAACGGCGAGAACCGGCAGACGGAATACGGCCCCGATGCCTACTTCCTCGGGCCGAAGCAGCTCGCCTGGCTGAAGCAGGCGCTCCTCGACTCGCGGGCCACCTGGAAGGTGATCGCCGCCGACATGCCGCTCGGCCTCGTGGTGACCTACGACGTCGATCGCTATTTCGGCTCGGAGGCGGTGGCGCAGGGTGACGGGCCGCCCCTCGGACGGGAACTGGAGATCGCCGACCTCCTCCGCTTCATCAAGAGCGCGGGCATCCGCAACACGGTCTGGCTGACGGCCGACGTGCACTACACGGCCGCCCACTACTACGACCCCGACAAGGCGCAGTTCCAGGATTTCGACCCGTTCTGGGAATTCGTCTCCGGGCCGCTGCACGCGGGCACCTTCGGGCCGAACGCGCTCGACAACACCTTCGGGCCGCAGCTGCGCTTCGTGAAGGCGCCCGATAAGGGGCAGGTGAACCTGTCGCCGGCCGCCGGCTACCAGTTCTTCGGCCACGTGGCGGTCGACGGCGCCACCGAGCAGATGACCGTGACCCTCAAGGACGCGGCCGACACCGACCTCTGGCACGTCACGCTCGACCCCGCGAAGGCGTGAGGGCGGGCGACCACAGGCCGACATCGTCCCGGGGCCGCGCGGCGGAGTCCGGGATCCGGCGGCGACGCGGCGTCAGACCCGGCATCGACGGCGCGTCCGGGCTGACGCCGCCGGCGCGCCGCTTCGGCCCCGGGGCCGCCTGCGGCGCCCCGGAATCACGGCGCTGGGCGACGCGCGTCTCGCCGCCCCGCTGCCCCCTCCCCTACGCCATCGTGATGTAGTCGCGCAGGGCCTGATGCTCGGCCTCGACGGTCGCGATCTTGCGCGCCACGACGTCGCCGATCGAGACCAGGCCGATCAGGCGCCCGTCCTCGCAGACCGGCACGTGGCGGAAGCGGCCGTCGGTCATCAGCGTCATGACCTCCTCGATCGTCGCGCTCTTGCTGCAGGACGTGACCGCGGTGGTCATGTGCGCGGAGACCGGCTGGTCAAAGGTCGAGCCCCCGTGGCGGGCCAGCGCCCGCATGATGTCACGCTCGGAGATGATCCCGGCCACCGCTCCGTCGGCATGCGCGACCACGAGGGCGCCGATCCGCTTGTCGGCCAGGATCTGGATCACGTCCTCGAGGGTCTTGTCGGGGCTCACGGTGACGACGGAGCTGCCCTTCTCGGCGAGGATGCGTGCGACGTTCATTGGGTCTCTCCCTTGACGCGGCTGGTGCGCCGTCAGCCTTCGGCGCCCTCGTTACGCTGCCGTCCGGGTAGACCCCGGCTCGTTCACATTGCGGCGAGTGTGTGACCGAACCGGCGTGTTGGCAAGGTGCTCACCGCCGTCCCGCCTCCCGCGGGTCGAGCAGCGGGAAGAGCAGGAAACCCACGATGAAGCCGCCCAGATGCGCGTCCCAGGCGATGGCCGCGTTCTCGCCCACCAGGGGCATGCTGACGAGGCCGAAGAGCAGGTTGGTCAGGAGCCAGATGATCAGGAAGGAGACCGCCGTCCTGTTGCGCAGGAGCTCGGGAATCGTCTCGACCGGCCGGTGCGGCGGCAATTGCCAGGGCTGGCCGCCATAGCCGGAGACCGGCGGCTGAAACACGAAACGCGCGGCGGCCGCCATCAGGGCCGAGATGCCCGCCGAGGCGCCGACCAGCGGCCCCGCGCTCAGCGGATCAATCAGAACGTGCAGAAGGCCGCCGGCCGCCGTGCCCGCGAGGGCGATCAGCCCGTAGCGCCAGGGGCCGCAGCGGCGCGCCACCGGGGAGCCGAAGGCGGCGAGCCACACGCTGTTGAAGATCACGTGCATCCACGAGCCGTGCAGCAGGGCGTAGGTGACGAGGGTCCAGGGCTGGAGCGCGTGCTCGCCGACGATGTAGCGGGCGAAGGCCTCGCGCGCGGCTTCCAGGCTGGGATCCCCCGTCCCGGCGGCTGCGCGGATCACCTCGGACGCCTGGCCGGGATCGAACCACACGGTCCAGCGGGCCGGCACCAGCGCGAGGTCGAGAACGAGCCGGATGTCCCAGGTGTCCGGCAGGAGAAACTCGCGCAGGGCCTGGATCGCCAGCAGCAGCCCGATCGAGAGCGTCACCACCCCCGGCATGTTGAACACGGGTACGCGGCTCTGCCGCGGAAATTCGGGGGAGGCATCCATCGCGGCACCATGTCGGGGCTGTGGCCCCCGGGGCAAGCCCCGGCGACGTATTGAATCCGATCGATGAGAACCCCGTCTCCGGCCCGTTCAGCCCGTATCGGCGTCTCAGGACCGGGGCGGTTGTAAAGTTCGCCGGCTTCGCGCACGTCTCTCGCCGCAACGCCGCGGCGTGGCGCCGATTCGGTCCGCGGCCTTCCGGAGGCCGGTCCGCGGCCCGGCGCATCCGCGGTGTCCGCGTCCCAGGCCGGGCGGCACGGCGCGTGCGCTCGGACGCCGTGAGCGCCCGGTTCGGCCGGCCACAGCCTCGCGGATGTGCCAGATTGAGCCAGGGATCAAACAGAGGCGTTTAGAGTCGGGACACCGATGAAGCATCCCACCAGCCGCATGCTCCATGCCTATTGGGAGCGTCTGCGCGGAGAACGCGCCGCCCCGGAACGGGCCGAGATCGAGCCGGGCGAGATCCGGCACCTGCTCGCCGACAGCCTGATCCTGGAACTCGACATGGCCGCACGCTCGGCCACGATCCGGCTCGCGGGGACGCGGGTCTGCGCCCTGTACGGGCGGGAACTGAAGGGCGAGGCCTTCGCCCGGCTCTGGGGCTCGCAGGCTCCGGACCCCTGGCGGATCGTCGAGATCGTCGCCTGCGACACGCTCGGCGTCGTGGCGGGCCTGCGCGGCACCAACGCGGCCGGCGAGGAGGCCGATCTCGAACTCCTGCTCCTGCCGCTGCGTCATCGCGGCCGCACCCAGGTCCGCGCGCTCGGCACACTGAGCCTCGAAGGAACCCCGCACTGGATCGGCCTGCGCCCGCTGATGCAGGCGGAAACCACCTCGCTCCGCATTCTGCCCAGCCGCCGTGCGGAAGCCGCGCCGCCCGCGCGGCCGGCTGTCCGGACCGGGGCCGGCTATCCCGGGCCCGTGCGCCGCGGTCATCTCCTCGTTCACGCCGGCGGCCGGGCCTGAAAACCTCCGTCTTCTCGAGGAAATAGAGATTTCATCGATAAATGCAGTTATCGCGAACCGAAATATACGCAATGGCACAGTCGATTGCCTGTCCGGGGCCGCGATCGACAACCGATCGCCCGCCGGCGGCGATACAGTTTCGTTGTGCGAGGAAAATGGTTTCGTAACAGTCCGCGCCTAGTCTGCGGCTCGGATCAGAGAGGCGCAGGATCAGGCTCGGAATGATCGCGGTCGACGCTACCGCCGGGATGGAGCTACGCGGAGCGCACGTGCCGGCCCGCGGGGCCGCCGATATGCGCCGTCACCAGCGCGTCCGGGTCGCGGTCCTCGGCCGCTACATGCTGGCGGACCGGCGGGAATATCCCTGTCAGACGGTGGATATGTCGCCGGGCGGGGTGCGCCTGACCTGCGCGGTGCAGGGGGAGGTCGGCGAGCGCGTGGTGCTCTATCTGGAGCATATCGGCCGGATCGAGGGCGTCATCGCCCGGCTCTGCGCGGACGGGTTCGCGGTCCAGCTCAACGCCACGCCCCGCAAGCGCGACAAGCTCGCCTCCCAGCTGACATGGCTCGCCAACCGCGAGATGCTCGGGCTGCCGGAGGGGCGGTCGCACGAGCGCCTCGTGCCGAACCAGACGGCGGTGGTCCTGCGGATCGACGGCGGCCACGAGGTGAAGGCCCGGCTGATCGACATCTCGATGTCGGGCGTCGCGATCTCCTGCCCGCTGGCCCTGCCTCTGGGCACGGCCGTGACGGTGGGCAGCACGCCCGGCCGTCTGGTGCGCTACTTCGAGGGCGGCTTCGGCGTGCAGTTCCTGCTGCCGCTCTCCCCCGACCGCTTCCATGCCGGGATGATCCTGTAGGGCCGCCGCGACGATCCGGCCGTCAGATCTGGCGTCAGATCTGGCGTCAGATCTTCTTGGCGAGCTGCGCCGCCGTGTCGGCCGCCGGCCGCGACAGGTCCAGGGCGCCGAGGAACCGGTTCTGCCCGTCCATCACGTAGATGATGGCGGTGTGCTCCATCGTGTAGTCGCCGTCCTTGCCGGGCACCTTGCGGGCATAGGCGCGATACGCCTTCTCGGTGGCGGCGACCTGCTCGGGGCTGCCGGTCAGACCGGTGATGCGCGGATCGAAGCTCGACAGATAGGCCTTCAGGCTGGCAGGGTCGTCGCGCTCCGGATCGACCGTGATGAAGGCGACGCGCATGTGCGCGGCCTTCGGCCCGAGGGCGGCGAGCACGTCCGAGATCTGCTGGAGCGTCGTCGGGCACACGTCCGGACAATGCGTGAAGCCGAAGAACACGAGATGCGTGGCACCGGCGAAGTCGCGCTCGGTGACGGTGCGCCCGTCCTGATCGACCAGGGTGAACGGCCCGCCGACGCCGGGCACGCCCACCGGTGCCTTCTCGGGCAGGAACGCGAACACCGCCGCCCCGGTGATGCCGACGAGGCCGAGGCAGAAGGCGAGGAGCGGGATCAGGGCGCGGCGCATGGGACGGTTCCGACCTCCGTACGGCTTTTGGCACTGCACGGAACGGCGCCCGGAGGCAAGCCGGCGCGGTGCCGTCGGGGCCATGCGGCGGCCGCAGCGCGCGGCGTTCGAGGTCCAGGGATGTCCCGTCCACGCCCTCATGCCGAGGCGCGGCGCGGGCCGCGGAGGCGGGCTCCGGGGATCGCGGCGATGTCCGGAGGACGCCTTCGCGGCGGCGGCGGCGCCCCTCGGGATGCGGGTGCGGCCGGGACAGGCCGCGGCGACCGGAGGGCCGGCCGGCGCGCCGTCAGGGCTTCTGGGCCGGCTCGCCCGCGGGGCTCGCGGGGGCAGCGCCCTTCGGCGGCTCCTTGCCGAGATAGACGTATTCCGGCGCGGCGCGCAGCTGATCCTTCGTCGTGTCGATGCGCGCCTGGAGCGTCTTGTCGTCGGTCCGGTTGAGCGTGAGCACGGAGGGATCGACGGCGACGTATTTCGAGCCGAGCCCCAGGAAGCCGCCGACCCCGATGATCCAGGCCTTCACCGCCCCCTTCTGGTCGAGGACGAAGTCGGCGATCTGTCCGATCGTCTCGTTGGCCCCGTTGACGACGCTCGAGCCGATCAGCTTGCTGGCGACCATGTCGTCGGGGGTCTGGGCCACGAAGGTCGGGCGCAGGCTGTCGGCCACGGGGGCGGGCTGCGCGGGCGCCGGGGTCGCGGCCTTGCCACCCGTGTTCGTGTCGGCAGTCTGCGCCGCGGCGGTGGCGAGGCCGGCCAGCAGGAGGGCCGAGGCGAGGAGCGGGATGCGCATCGGGTCAGGTCTTTCGGAGTTCGGGCCGCGAACGGGGTGGCGCCGCTCTAAGGATCTGGCGGAGCTTAAGTTCCGCGCCCGTTCGCCCGGCGCCGGGGACGGCGCGGCGGTTTGCCGGCTGAGCGCCGATGCCGCGCGGCTTTGACGGCGCGGCGCCCGCCCTCCACAAGACCGCGCCATGCTCCGCCTCGCCCTCTACCAGCCCGACATCCCCCAGAACACCGGCACGATGCTGCGCATGGCGGCCTGCCTGGGGCTCGCGGTGGAGATCGTGGAACCGGCGGGATTCGACGTCTCGGACCGGCACCTGCGCCGCTCCGGCCTCGACTATCTCGACCACGTGGCGATCACGCGGCACCGCTCCTTCGCGGCCTTCGAGGCGTGGCGGGCCGGGGCCGGCGTGCGGCTGGTGCTCGCCACCACGGCGGGCGCCCTGCCCTACACGGACTTCGCGTTCCGCCCGAACGATTGCCTGATGGTCGGGCGCGAATCCGCCGGCGTGCCGGAGGCGGTGCACGCGGCGGCCGAGGCCCGGATCGTGGTGCCGATCCGGCCGGGCCTGCGCTCCCTCAACGTCGCGGTGGCGGCCGCGATGATCGCCGGCGAGGCGCTCCGGCAGGTGGCCGGACCGTCGTGGCTCCCCGACCCGCCACGGGGCGGCTGAACACGGCGCGGCGCGCCGCGCGCGACGGCGGCAGCCCGCAACGGATCCCGCCCCGCCGGCTTGGTAGGGTGGGCGTTCACGCCCCGCCCGGACCCGAGAGATGCGCCTTATGGACGACACCGCCTTCAGGCCCTCCCGGCGCCACGCCGACCTCGGCCCGGCCTTCTTCGATCCCGTCACCCCGGCCCGGTTCCCGACGACCATCCTGCGCTACCGCAACCAGGCCTGGGCGGAGCGCGTCGGCCTGGGCGGCCTCTCGGAGGCGGACTGGCTCGCCCATTTCGGCCGGTTCGAGCCGCTGCCCGGCAGCTTCGAGACCCCGCTGGCCCTGCGCTACCACGGCCATCAGTTCCGCGCGTACAATCCGGAGCTCGGCGACGGCCGGGGCTTCCTGTTCGCGCAGCTGCACGATCTGACGGACGGGCGCCTCCTCGATCTCGGCACCAAGGGCAGCGGCACGACGCCCTGGTCCCGGGGCGCCGACGGGCGTCTCACCCTGAAGGGGGGCGTGCGCGAGGTGCTGGCGACCGCGCTCCTGGAGGCGCAGGGCGTCACCACCTCGAAGAGCTTCAGCCTGATCGAGACCGGCGAGGATCTCGTGCGCGGCGACGAGCCCTCGCCGGCGCGCTCCTCGGTGCTGGTGCGCCTCTCCCACGGGCACATCCGCATCGGCAGCTTCCAGCGCTTCCTGGCTTTGGGCGAGCCCGACAACATCGCCCGGCTCCTCGACCACACGATCGAGACCCACAGGCCGGAGCTCTGGCGCGACAGCCTGGAGGACCGGGGCGTCGCCTTCCTGGAGGACGTGGTGATCCGCGTCGCCCGGATGGGGGCGCAATGGGCGGCCGCCGGCTTCGTCCACGGGGTGCTCAACAGCGACAACATCAACGTCACCGGCGAGAGCTTCGATTACGGGCCCTGGCGCTTCCTGCCGCATTTCGACCCGGACTTCACCGCCGCCTATTTCGACGAGACCGGCCTCTACAGCTTCGGACGGCAGCCCGAGGCGCTGTTCTGGAACCTTGCCCGGCTCGCCGATTGCCTGCTGACGCTGGCGCCCCAGGCGCGCCTGGAAACCGCGCTCGCGGGCTTCGGACCGGCCCTGCAGGAGGCCTTCGCGCAGGCCCTGTTCCGCCGACTCGGGCTCGCGGAGGCCCCCCGGCCCGAGACGGACCGGCTGGTGGCCGCCGTCTGGCGGTTCCTGGCCGAGACCCGCGCGCCCTTCGAGCGGTTCTTCTTCGACTGGTACGGCGGCCTGGCGAGCGCCAGCCGGGCGGAGGCGGGCCCCTCGGCCCTCCATTACCGGTCGGAGGCGTTCGGTCCCGTGCGGGCCGCCCTGGAGCCGCTCGCCCCGGCGCCGGGCGTGCGGCTCGACCATCCCTACTTCGCCGGGGAGCCCTGCACCCTGCTGATCGAGGAGGTCGAGGGATTGTGGGCGCCGATCGCCGCGGCGGACGACTGGTCCCTGTTCGCGGCCAAGCTCGCCGGGGTGACCCGGATGGCCGAGGCCTGCGGCACCGCGCCCGGGTCGCCCTGAGCGGCCTCTTCCGCGAGCCGCCGACGCTCCTCCGCGTAGCCGCCCGCGATGGCGAGGTCGACCAGCCGCCGGGTCAGCCGGAAGGCCAGCCAGAACAGGGCGAGGCAGACGAGCGTCGCGGCAGCGGCCTTCAGCGGATCCAAACGACTCCTCCGGCGACTTCTCCGCGGTCCGGGCGGTCCTCATAGAGCCCCGGCCGCCCGCGGGGCAATTGGACTTGGGCCCAAGATCGGCGTCTCGCGCCCCCCGTCTCTGTGAGCGGAGTGGAACGGACCGGGGGAGCCACGCTCACGGAAGCCACTCCGGCGCATCCCGGGAGCGGAGCCGATCGTCGGGACGGCATGCCCGACCCTTCATCCGACCGGCACGCGCAGGCTGAGCTGCTGCGTCATAGCGCATCGGGCCGCACGGAGCGGCGATCCGAGCCGACACGCGACCGGAACGTGCTATGGCGCGCACCGGCCGGAGCGCACGCTCGGCGACGGATGAATCCTCGATCAGGCGGATACCCTTGCGCGAGACCTTCCATATCGAAGTCCTCGGACCGGAGCCGGACGAGATCCAGACGCGGATCTCCGTCCGCGTCGGCAGCCTGGAGAGCGCCCAGGAGCGGGCCCTGCGCCTGTTCGCCCGCGCCCGGGTGCCCCAGAAGGCGGGTGAGCCGGCCCAGGCCGTGCGGGTGATCGACGGGGCCGGCCGCGAGGTGTTCTATCGCACCCGCTTCGACGAGGGCGATTGAGGCGCGGGAGGTCGCGCGATGCGCGGAACGCTGAGCAAGGCCCTGATCCTGCCCGGGCTGATCCTGCTGGCCGGCGCGCTGTTCCTGCGCAGCTACACGCTGCCCCCGGCCCCCGACCGGCGCGGCGGCACGACGATCCTGCTGACCTGGCCGAACCGCCCGGCCTTCGGCAGCCCCCGGGCCGATTGCCTCGCGGCTCCGGCGGACCAGCCGGTCCTGCCCTGCCTGATCGCCTCGGTCGGCCGGGCGCGCGACGACGGGATCACGGTGGCCGAGCTGCCCTTCTGCGCGACCTGCTACGGCCTGTCCGGGCGGATCGCCGTCATCGGGCGGGACGAGGCGGCGGCGCGGGCGCGGCTGGAGCAGATCGCCCGGTTCGGCTGGTGAGGCGTGCCCGGGCCACGGCCTCGCGGGCGCGCTCCAGCGCCCGGGCCGCCGGGAACAGGGGGTCGCGCCCCGCCTCCAGCAGGAGATGGGCGATCGTCCGATGCTCGGTCCAGAACAGCGAGCCGAGGGCGAAGCCCGGCGGCGCACAGGAATCGATCCGGTCGATCCCCCAGGCGCCGGAGACCACCGCTTCGGTCAGGCGGTGCACGAGCTGGACCCCGGGGGCGGTCTCCGGCTGTGCCTCGTCATGGGCGATCTTCAGGACCCAGGCCTCGGAGCCGGTGACCGGCAGGATCAGCGAGGCGATCGTCCGGCCCGACCGGCGCAGACGCGCGACGCGCACGCGCTTCTCGGCCGCGAGATCCGCCAGGGCGGCGCGGAGGAAGGCGACCTCGTCCGGCCGCTGCCCGAGGCCGGTGCCCGCGCGCCCCTTCCAGCCGGCCGCCTCGAGGGCGACGTGCTCGTCCAGGGCGCCGTCGAGGGCGGCCGGCGCGTCGAGCAGCTCGAACGCCACCGCGCCGCCTGCCTCCAGGCGCGCCCGGGCGCGGCGCAGCTTGCGCCGCCGCTGGCCGGAGAGGTGGCCGAGATAGGCAAGCCGGCTCTCCGGGGTGCGGCCGGTCAGATCGAGCCCCCCCCGCGCCTGCGGCCAGTAGGCGGCGCGCCGGGTGCCGCGGGCCGCGAGAAGCTCCGCCAGGGGCCCGTCCGCGGGTGCGTTCGGCAGGAGGAGCCGCGGCGGCAGGCCGAGCGCGCGCGGGGCGGCGAGCAGCCCCGCGAGGGCGGCAGCGGGATCGACGCCGTCGAGGAGCGGCACACCGAAGGGACAGTAGCCGTGGGTCTGTCTCTTATACACATCTCCGAGCCCACGAGACAAGAGGCA